>NZ_LGVB01000009.1:0-4830 GCF_001270375.1 Clostridium sp. DMHC 10 | reverse complement strand
CCAAAATATGAATGTTGATTCTTCAGGATCTAATGGAAATGTAATAACAGTTGATAATTCTGTAGTGCTTGATAGTGCAAAACGTGCATTAGCTGGTGGATATTATTCAATTTATATATCAAGAAACTATAACTTGAATGATGGAAAACACGATAGTGATACATTTGTAACTGCGGATCCAAATGGAAGTAGACCTGTTGTAAGCGAGGAAATTGCAACCTTAGGGCCAGCAACAGAAGAGGTTACATCAGAAGGTATCCCTAGCACACCACAGATAACTGGACCTAGTAAGGTTAACCCTATTTACTCAAATGATATAATGGCAACACATGGAGATTTAATAACACTTAAACAGCCAGTTGCAAGTAATGAGGAAGTATGGTTTGTACCAAGCAGCGATACTACTTTGATTTCTAATATTAGAGCATGGCGTGCGCAGGATCATGTATCAGATACAAAACCTGATTATAAAACTATGGATAACTTTTATGCATCAATTAACAAGAGCACGGATGGAACATCAAAGGGAATATTGAAGGTAAGTGGAAGCATAAAACAAAATAACTTTAGTGTTGATAATATTGATCCATCAAATCTTACAACTCAAACTTCATTATCAGATGGACGAAGCTACTATGTATTTGTAGTAAATGATGTTGGAGCATCACTTGAATCTACTAAATATATTACAGTGGATTACACAGAACCTAGAGTTACTTTGGTAAATTCGCCGAATAGTACTAATAGCTACGATGCTACTAATACAACTGATAGCAAAGTTTACACGATTACTATACATTATGATGATACAAGTTCAAATTACAATTACAATGGAAGTCCAGGAACTATATATATACTTCCAGGAATAATAACGAGCAAGATGGATTTGACAAGTATCCAGTATGGTAAATTTATGTCTCAGACGGTGAACCCTAATGGCAATGTTACGGTTGGTGCAAGTCAATTTAGCACTAACGATTATACAATCTTTGCCGTAGATGCAGCCGGAAATATTAGTAGTGAACCTCAAATAATTCACGTTAATAACCCGGGATATAATCCAGGTGGTGTGATAAATCATTAGGTAAAAAAATACCGCATACATTAAAGTAAAATGTACCCTATAGGTAGACATTATAAAAAAAGTCTACTCTATGGGGTATTTTGTGTATAATAAGATAAATAACATTAGGAGAATGCAAATGAGTAATAAAATATTTACAAAAAAAGAATTAGAAATATTATATAAAAATAGATATGTTAATTATAGTTCCAACCTGCTTAATCGAATATCCATAATAAGCAATGGGTGATAGTTTGAGCTACGGAAGTTAAATTCCAACAAATTGAATCATCAGCCCATTTCTTATTATAATAAAAATAAGTGCAGATTACTTAATCAAATGAGATTAAGTGTCTACACTTATAGTACAAGACAGATTGAAATATCTAAGTATTTTATGATTTTTTTACCAAGATTTATTAGAATTTTTTTTAAATCGTTTCTTCAGCAGTATTGCTTCGCCTTCACAGTAGTACAAGGAAAAAATTCCTTCGTACCTACGGAATTTTAGGCATTAATCTTTGTAATTAATTAAATTTTTGTACAATATATTATATTGCCATTAATTTCTATTGATTAACCATACTTACAGCGCATTTTTCGTAGGAAACCGGAGAAAAATTCACCTTGTATTTCCGGTTTAGCGAAGTAACAGTATTGAAGAGATGATTCAAATGAAAGCTAATAAATCTTAGGTGATGATTGTTAATTCAACAGACAGACCCTCTTATTTAATGTTCCAAGAATTCATTACTCAGCTTCTTTTCATATAATTTAAACCAATCAAGTCCGTAGTTTCCAAGCCCTAAATCAACTGTGTCAACATATTTAAAACCACACTTTTCATATAATTTAATGGCAGGCATATTTTTTTCATAAACATCCAATCGAATAGATTTAGCGTGAAATTTAATACCGTGTTCAAAAGAAAAATCCATTAAAGCTTTTCCTACACCGCATTTTAAAAAGCTTGGATGCACTGCAAATGTGTAAACAACAAAAACATCGGAATAGTCAGTTTCAAAACCCCATTTGGCGTTATAATATGCAGGTTCAGGTTTATGGCTTAAAATAAGAGAACCAACTATTTTTCCATTATCCTTTGCTACATAAAGATTGCCAGCTTCAATTCCATCAATCGCATTTTGCCTAACAGGATATACCCCTTTCATCCACCCAGGATAATTTATCTCTCTTGCTAAATGATCATTCAAATCATTATAAAGCTGTTCTAATTCATCAATATCACTTACTTTTCCTAATTCAATAATTAAATTCATATTTATATCAACTCCGTCAACGTTATTCATTAATAATATCATTAGGAATCTACTAAAGACAACCTCATTTTTAATTTATAGCTTTATCTTAAACAAATAGTAAATCATAAACTAGCAATTCCTTATTTTCTGTTAATAACCTAAATTTTTATCAGCCTTCTTTTAAAATATAGCCTAATTTATAAATGAAAATACTTTATATTTTCATTTGCCTATTAAATAGTAATTATTATTTAATAAATAGTATTGATTATTTATTTATACTGTATTATAATATAAACATAAAGAACACAAATGAAAAATATATCCCCCTAGATATTGAATATAAAGAAAAATTACTTACTAAATTAAATAGGAGTGAAAGAATATGAAAAAATTATTTAAATGTAGTGTTTGTGGTTATATATATGAAGGAGATGCCGCTCCAGAAAAGTGCCCAAAATGTGGAGTTGGCGCAGACAAATTTGAAGAACTTAGCAGTGAAGATGCAGAAAAGATATATCGTTCTGACAGAACAAATGATATACACATGGAAATTATAGCTTTAGCTGCAAAAATAATAGCTTTAAGCCAAGAAGGCATTAAAGACAATTTAGATCCAAAATGTGTAGCTGCCTTTAAGCAAGCAAAGGATGAGGCTTGGATAATAAAGCAAAGATCAAAAACAGAGTTAGCTGGACATATGAAATTAGGTAAATGGTGATAATAATTAAAGACTTACTTTTATGTTTATCAAGACCTAATTTAAAAAAATATTAATATTACTTTTTTATACAAACTATATATGTATAATTTGTAAGCAATATAAAAACCAGCAAATAATTTGCTGGTTTTGTTTCGTAATAAAAGAAAACTACGTATTATTTAATTTCCGCAAAAATTTCATGTATATTTCCATCTGGATCAGCAAATAGTGCTGTTCTTTGATTCCAAGGCATATCTTGTGGTTCATGAACAGAAGCTGCTCCTTTAGAGATTAGCTCCTTAAATGATTCATCAACATCATTAGGATTTTCACATGGGAAAGCAAGTTCAAAGCCCTGTCCAAATGACTCTTTCCTATATTCGCTACTATACACATACATAACATCTCTCATACAAATAGCAAACCTTGCTCCATCGTTTTCAAATTCAACATAATTACCAAGGTCATTTTCAATTCTAAATCCTAGAACTTGATTATAGAAATTTTTCATTTTATCTATATTATTTGTCCAAATCGTAATAAGATTAATCTGTGCTTTCATCATATATTCTTCCCCTTTCTTAATTTAACATATAATTCGCTTTAATTTACGAGTACGAAACAATTCATGTATAAATTATACCATTATTTTCTATAAAATTATATTTGTTTATATATCTGCATAATTTATCTTAACTTGTTCTTTAAGTTCTTTATTTTCTTCTTCTAATTTTTTAATTCTTCTCTTTAAACTTGCGATAATAGCATCTTTATTATTTTCATCCATTTCTCTTTTAACTTGAAATGGCGTAGGAACTTTGGATTATTGTAATCTAAAACTTTTATTTTTCTTCGAGGTTCTTTAATTTTTAAAATATTTCTATTTGAAGGCTTGTCTTTATTAACATGATATAAAAAATCTTTATATGAAGTATGACCACCTGTAAATACTTGCTTCATAAGTTTTTCAATCATATCGTTATCTATTTCTTCTATTCTAAATAAGTAGTCATAAAAATTAGTTACAACTGTTATTGTTAGATCTACTGTTTTCTCAGTTCTTTTAGCCTTAGTAGGAGTTATTCCAATAGTTTTAATATTCCCAAACTGATTTCTAAGCCATCCAACAAGGTCAGAAAGAATGTTTATATTAACTTTCCTATAATCTACATCAATTTCATTTAGATATTCAAAATATAGTTTTAAAGAATAACAATAAGTCTTTTGTGTATTATAACTTTTTCTCCATTATCAAGATATTCTAATATACATGTTATACTAAATAACCTATTATAATTATACTATATTTAATTTATGGGGTAAGTCCTTAATTATTTTTATTTATTGATAATAATAATTTAATTGTTAAAAATCTTAGTGCAGAACTTCCTGATAAAAAAATCACTACAATAATAGATTGTAATGGCCTTAGCTCAAGAGACAGATATTATTTTTCTTGATGAGCCTACTACTTACTTAGATATGGCTCATCAATTAGAAGTCTTAGAACTTTTTACAAAAACTAAATGTAGAGAAGCAATGAAAAAAATATTAATTCCAAGTGTCCTAATACTTATAATAATTACTAGCGCTTGTGGCAAACAAGAAGGCAAATCAGTCAATATAGATGATAAAGTTCAAACAATTGCATATCAAGCCGAAAATGGTCCTGTCAAAGTACCGTCCAAGCCAAAACGTATTGTCGTTTTAAATTCTGCTATATCAGGGCATGTTATGGCTCTTGTAGGTAACATTGTTGGTGTGTCAACTATTTTAATGATGAAATTACTTCTTCGCTTGTT
>NZ_LGVB01000008.1:0-7856 GCF_001270375.1 Clostridium sp. DMHC 10 | reverse complement strand
CAGCGACAAAAAAAAGAAATAGCCTGTACCGCTGCAAAGATAATTTACTGTATTACCTTTATAAACAGTACAGATTATTTTTTAATTTTTTGAAGCATAAATATATTTTATTGAAACAAACACTTTAAGTTCTTAGTAATAATATTTTTAATCTTTCATACATCTTATAATGTCTACCACTACTTGCATCTACTTTCAAAAACACATAAAGTATTTGGATGAAGCCATAAAATCGAAGCTGGTAAACTGCATCTTACCTTCTTTTCTAAGAATCCATTAAAAGCTTCAGTTTTTTCATCTCCTGCTACTATAAATAAAATCTTTTCAGAAGCCATAATTTGAGAAAGACCAATAGTAATCCCATAATTTATTGATGCCTTAGTAGCCTTTAACATATCGTGAGTTTTTGTTTTCTTATCTAGCTTTACTATGTGAGAAAAAGGTTCAAGATATCCCCCTGGTTCATTTAAACCAAGATGTCCATTTTTACCCAGACCAAGTATGCATAAATCAATAGGACCATATTCTTTTAGAAATTCATTAATTCTTTGGCACTCTTTTTCTCCATCTTCTGCGCCGCTATTAAAGCCTATATAGTTCTCAGCAGGAATATTTAGCGGTTCTAAAAAATTCTTTCTTACATAAGCTTCACTGGTACAAGGGTCCTCTCCTCTTACTCCAAACCAATCATCTAGTTTTATTATTCTTAATTTTGTAACATCAACATTTTTTTTATGAGCTTTTTCTACAAAAAGCTTGTAAGCAAGAGTAGGAGATCCCCCAGATGCTATGCAAAATAACGCATCTGGCTTCTCTTTTAAGCACTCAAGCATAGCTTCTGCACTTATCTCACTAAGTTTTTTGTAATTTTCTGCTTCAACAACTTCAATACCTTTTTTCAAATTAATTCCCCCTAATAATTATTTTTATTACCCTAACATACCGAAACTATATCCTGCTATTCCAAGTATCATAAGTATAAGCATGCAGACTAATGGAGAAACCTTTTTCTTTAGAAGCCAACATATTATAAAAGTCATAATTAAAGGCACAAGATTAGGCATTATAGCATCTAACTGCTGCTGAGCCGTAACCTTTATGAATTTTCCATCCTTTAAATAACTATACATTGTAACTATAATATTAATCTTAGTAAGCTTAGCCACAAGTCCACCTATAATTGTATAGGCTAATACAGTCATTATATTTTTAAGCCTCGGCATAAAACTCTTTATATTTGTTATAGTGTTTACACCTTTTTATAGGAAAACATCAAAAAATTATATCTTATAAATAATCTAATTACATTTATTGACAAAAAAAATATTATAGCTCCAGACACATCTCCTTTAATTGATATTCCAGCCCCAATTGCTGCTAAAATTGGTCTTATGGTACCCCAAAATATAGGATCACCAATACCGGCAAGTGGTCCCATTAAAGCAATCTTAACCTGTGCTATGTCTCTTTCATCTAACTTTTCCCCTCTAGCTCTTACCTCTTCCATTGCAATATTCACACCCAATATAATAGAAACAAAAAATGGATGCGAATTGTAATATTCCATATTAGCCATTACTGCAGGTTTAAGCTCCTCTTCTTTTTTATATAATTTTTTTAATACAGGCATAATGCAAAAACAATAACACAAGTTTTGAAGCCTTTCATAATTCCAAGATATTTGAAAAACTTGAGTTCTTAAAAATACCTTTATTAAATCCTTTTTGGATACTTTAATACTGTTTTCACTAATTTGGTTTGAAATTTCGGTTTTTTTTATTCTTCTCTTATCTTCTTTTAGAATTAAAGAGGTTATATGATAGTAAATTACAGCAAAACTTATTGCTATTAGTGTTAATGCAAATATAGTTACATCTGAAAAAGTTATTATTATGAAACCTATAAAAAAGAATGGAAGCAATTCTTTGACATTTAAGAGATTTAAAATCATGGCATATCCAACAATAACTAAAAATCCCGATGAAATTTGTAAACCTAAAGTAATTTGTTTTGGAATTGCATTTAAAAGCTGCTGTACCAAAGATGCGTCTGCAAAATATCCTATAATTAAGGCTGGAATAGCTACTCTTAAAGCACTTGGAATTGCTGCTAAAAGATGTGCTGTTGTGACTCTTGAGAATTTTCCCTTTTCTACTCCTATTTCCGCAAAATGCATTAGAGCAATATCAATGGTACCCTTCTCAATTATCTGTAAAAACTGGCCTGCTACTGCTAATGGAATTGCTATGCTTATTGCCACTCCTGCATTTTGTTTTCCTAGTATTTCAAGTATTGCAATAGTTATTCCTGCAAGAGCTGGATCTGGAGGTACTGCAGCACCTATGGTCATCCATCCTAAGGCAATAAATTCCATAGAGGCACCAGCCATAACCCCTACCTTTAAATTTCCAAGAGCAATTCCTGTTAATGTACCTGCGATTAATGGTCTATGCGTTTGAAACTCTTCGCATGAAGAATCGATGCCAGAAATAGAGGAAAATATAAATAAAAGAATCGCTTGTAAGGTAGACATTACACCCTCTCCTCTGACTAAATATACTTTAGTAAATTTGTACTTAGATCCGTAGGTAATATTCTTATTTCAAGCAAGATATTCTTGTCTGTTATCTTTTTTAGGGCATCAATTTCCATTTCATCTGCATAGACTGAAGTACTTAATCGCCTACTTCCTTTTTTGAAAGACATTCCTCCTATATTCACACTTTTTAATACGCCACCTTTATCTATAAATTGAAGTAATTCAAAAGGATTTCCAAAAATCATCATTAAATCCTCATATTCAGCTTCTTCTTCATAAATTTCAAGTGCACTATCAGCATCGCAAAATAGCACCTTTATATTTTCAGGTGTAGACATTTCAATGACAGTTTTCCTCATTTCATTATTAGCTGCTTCTTTATCAACTACCATTATTTCAGTTATATTCTCAATAGTACACCAATTATTTATAATAAGTCCGTGCACTAATCTATCATCTAGTCTTACTATTTTTAGCAAACTTATCCTCTCCCTATTCCTTAAATTTTGCCTTTAGCTTCATTCAAGGATCTAAATTTCTCACTTACATTTACAATACCGTTTTTACCACTTTCTATAGCTATTTTAGAAACTTCCTCTAAACTTTCATTTATATGCGGTAAAACGTGTAAAAGCATAGGCATATTTAAGCCTGTGATAACATTTATATTGGGATCATTTAGCTGCATTGAGGTCGCATTGTAAGGTGTACCTCCTAATAAATCTACAATGATAAGTATTTTTTCTAAACCTAAAGATTTAACCGCATCATTTATTTTAATTTGCAAGCTTTCTAAGCTTTCATCTTGTCCAAGACAAATAGCCTTAACTTTTTCCTGCTTTCCATAAACCATTTCTACTGATTCTATCAGTGACTTTGCATATGGACCGTGAGATATTGCAATTATTCCAATCATATTTTAATACACTCCTATTTATCGAGTTTAAATTAAGTCAATTAATAAAGATAAACCACCCTGAGACTTGAAATTTATTTGTACCAAAATGCCGTCTTCTGGTCATTATGGTGCACATGAATTTCAATAGTTGAAACGGTTTATCTATAGTGAAACTACTGCGAAACTTAAACTATATATGTACCAAAATACCAATTTTCAAGGCATTATGGTGCATATATAGTTTGTAGTTAGCTAGTTTCACTATATAAATTATAAGTAAACTGTCATAGTGAAACCAATTCATATATTAATTTCACTGTATATATATTAAATCTACTATGAATAATTGTAAATCTTTTTAGTATTCCACATGCCTAATCACTCATAATCTAAAGTCTACTTGCCGCTGCCTTATCAATAATAAATGTAACATCTTTATGAAGCTGAAGAATTGAAGCCGGTACCTTCGGATCTACTTTTCCTTTAATAGTTTTTTCCACTGCTTCAGCTTTTTCCTCTCCACTTGCTATAAGCAAAATTCTTCTTGAATCCATGATAGTTTTTATTCCCATACTTATTGCTTTTTTAGGTACACTATCTTTACCTTTAAAAAACCTCGAATTTGCCTCTATTGTCCTCTCATCTAGTGTAACAAGATGAGTTCTAGTTTCAAAGTTTACATTTGGCTCATTAAAACCGATATGACCATTGGCTCCTATTCCAAGAATTTGGATATCTATTCCTCCCTCTTTTTTAATTGCACTTTCGTATCTAACACATTCCTCCTCTATATTCTTTGCATTTCCATTAGCAATATTCACATTTTCTAGAGGTACATTTATGTGTTTAAATAAATTATTCATCATAAAATAATGATAACTTTGCTCATTATTTTTATCTATTCCGTAATATTCGTCTAAATTAAAAGTCTTAATGCTTTTAAAGTCAATTTCCCTTTTATTATATAAGTTAATTAATTCTTTATATGTCCCTATAGGGGTGCTGCCAGTCGCGAGCCCTAAAACACTATCTGGTTTTAAAGTAACTTGACTTGATAAACTCCTTGCAGCTTTACTACTCATCTCATCATAATCCTTAACTATAACTATTCTCATTAAGCACACCTCCTAATATATTAATTGTAAAGTACAGGACTGCCGGATTATATAAATATTGCGAAGTAACAATATCTTGAGATGTTAAATTAAAGCTATAAAAATTTTAAGAGAGTGCTTGCTTTAGGCTCTAGAAGGATAACGATCATATACGGAGTTTGGGATGTAATCCCATTATCCTTCTTTAACTTGTATTACGCATATATATATTAGCCCAAACCTCGTGTATGTTTACTCGCCTGTGGCTCAAACAGATTGAAATTTCTAAGCCTTTTAACAATCATCACCTAAGATTTATTAGCTTTCATTTAAATCATCTCTTCAATACTGTTACTTCGCTAACCAGGAAATACAAGGTAACTTTTTCTCCGTTTCCCTACGAAAAATTTACTGTAAACATGGTTAATCAATAGAAATTAATGGCAATATATTGTATAAAAATTTAATTAATTACAAAGATTAATGCCTAAAATTCCGTAGGTACGGAGGAATTTTTTCCTTGTACTACTGTGAAGGTGGTGCTAGTATAATATTGTAGACACGAAAGACCGAACACATTAAAATATAGATAAGAGAAGGATGTGTTTATATGTTAATAGAGAAAAAGCAATATACATTACATACATTATTAAATTATTATCTGTAATTTCAAAGTATGTATTTATTATATGATATTTAATACTATATTACAATATAAATATAAACTCATTTAGCAATAAGGGAAACTGCTTGTCCTAAAAACTATGATATAATCTTAATATAGCTCATTTTTTCTTTGACTTTCTATAATTATGGGTAAAAATAACTTGTAATAAGGTTATGTATAACTTATAATGTAATTATGAGAATTGTAATAAAGGAGGCGAAATAGGATGGCCAATAAATCTTATATGGATACTATGAAGAAATTAGCTGAACAAATATCAAAAAATAGTACTATAAGCTATGATGAACTACCTAAACTTGATTTATTTTTATCTCAAGTCATTGATTTTTTAAATGATAAGTTTGAAAATGAAAAATACACCAAAAATATAGTGCAAAATTATATAAAGGGCTGTGTTATATCTAAGCCTCAGGATGGAAAGAAGAAAGGTTACACTAAAGACCATATTGCACAATTATTGCTTTTAAGCTATATGAGACCAGTCCTTACAACTGATGAAATTAAGAAGGTTTTTAGCCTTGCGTTTAACGATATAAATGATAGAAGTGACGATATAATATCATGGGAACAAGCCTATGAAGTATTTTCTGATGTTCAAAACAGTTATTTTGAGACTATGCTTAAGGATCAGCATTTAAATAATACTAAGCTAATGGAAATTATAAAAAAATTTAATCTTGACTCAAAGGATGAAGAAAGAATCCTAGTATTTTTAATTGTAATGAATCTTGTGGCACAAGCTAGTGTTATAAAAAATATAGCTGAAAAAATTATTGATGAATATGGTGAGTAATATTTTAGGCTTTATTTAGAAGAATATTGATATTAATGATATAAATTTTTATCAACAGTTTTTAGAACATAGCCTAATTTAAGCATATTTTCCCTATTGAAGGGAAGTGTTAATATGGATAATCTTGTTGGATTAATAGGCAATGTTGGATTTCCAATAGCTGTATCAATATATCTTCTTGTTAGAATTGAAAGCAAGCTTGAAAATTTAACTAATAGTATAAATAATCTTTCAGGGGTAATAAACACTATTGGCGCAAAGTAGTATAATGGTATATTTATAAGGAGGCACATGAAAACATGTGTCTTTTTTATTGAATACTATTGAATTTTTATGCATATAGTGTTATAATTATTCATATAGATGAATAATTATAACATAGTAGTAAAATAAATAGGGGGTTTTTCTATGGTTAGTCTGAAAAATAAAAGTTTTTTAACACTTTTAGATTATAGTCCGGAAGAAATAGATTATCTTTTAAAGCTTGCTAAAAAACTAAAGGAAGATAAGTATAATGGTTGTGAAAAACAATATTTAAAAGGCAAAAGCGTAGCACTTATATTTGAGAAAGATTCTACTAGAACAAGATGCTCATTTGAAATTTCTGCTTATGATCAGGGAGCACATCCTGTTTATATAGGTTCAGTAGGAAGTCCTATAGGAAAAAAAGAATCTATAAAAGATAGTGCAAGAGTTCTCGGAAGAATGTTCGATGGGATAGAGTATAGAGGATTTGAGCAAGAAAATGTTGAAATTCTAGCAAAGTATTCTGGAGTACCTGTGTGGAACGGATTAACGGATACTGATCATCCAACTCAAACTCTTGCAAATTTTCTTACAATAAAGGAGAACGTTAATAAACCATTAAATGAAGTGAAATTAGTATATTGCGGTGACGGAAGAAACAATGTTGCAAATGCACTTATGATTGGTGCTGCAAAAATGGGTATGAACTTTGTAATTACAGCGCCCAAAAAGCTTTATCCGGCCAAAGACCTTGTTGAAAAGTGTATGGATATTGCGAAAGAAACAGGTGCAAACATAACAATAACTGATAATGTAGATGAAGCTGTATTAAATGCAGATGTTTTATATAATGATATATGGGTATCCATGGGGGAAGATGATGACATATGGAAAGAGAGACTCAGTATTTTAAAACCTTACCAAATAAATATGGAACTCATAAAGAAGACTAAGAATCCAAATGTGAAGTTTACACATTGTTTGCCATCATTCCATGATTTAAATACCAAAGATGCACAAGAGGTTTATGATAAATTTGAAATTGAACCTTTTGAAGTTACAGATGAAGTATTTGAAAGTGAATATTCAATGGTATTTGACGAAGCAGAAAATAGACTTCACACTATAAAAGCAGTTATGGTAGCGACACTAGGAGACTTATAGTTTTACAAAGTATTCAAATTGTGAACTGAAAAACAGTGACAAAGGACAAGTGACAAGTTAAGGTTAGTTTTTCTCCGCTTCACTATGAAAAACTTTCAAACTTAATTTTTTCCTTGAACTACCGTGGGAGCGAAGTAACAATGCTGAAGGAACGATTTAAAAAAGTCCTAATAAATCTTGGTTGAAAAATTGTAAAATGCTTAGATATTTCAATTGTCTGAGCATTTTTTTCATCTTTTAATTAAAGGAAATAAACAGATGCAATCAATGGACATCTTGAGTTTTTCAATACTAATCCAGAATTTTGCACCTTTATATTAGGAGTTACAGCTTCTATGGAAGAACAAAATGCTCAAGATCCAAAAGTATATGAAGAATTTTAAATAAAAATACATTATGAATAAAAACTGTATAATAATAAAAGCCTATAATTG
>NZ_LGVB01000007.1:0-18094 GCF_001270375.1 Clostridium sp. DMHC 10 | reverse complement strand
AATTTGAGTAATGATGAATTGGATTCATTTGTTAATAAATTAGATAACAAATTACTAGACGGGTTAATTGACAAAACAATTAGCAATAAAAGTGGTGTTGATTTACTCAAAACTTTGGTTCCAACTATGAAATTGTGGAATCGACATAAAGATAATGAATAATGGTAAGGTTACATTTTATGCTTATATCAATTCAGTTAAAACTTTCACTAACCAATTGTTTAAATAATGACATTGCAGGACTAAGGCTATTAATGCAATAGGTTTTTTATCAATTAACTTTTCCGCTATTTTGTAAGACTTTGTTTGATATTTCTACCATAAGTCTATTTTTGAATCACCATATACTAATTAAATATTGTTTTTAGTCAGCATTTTAATTGCTGGAGAAGCACTTGGTTATCAGAATATAGATTAAATGCTACTGTAATGGTATACTAATAGAAAATGCATTTTATGAACAGAGGGTGTTTATAAATGGGGAATAATGTAGTGTTAACAGAACTTGAAAAAATAATTTTAAACAAAGTACAAAATTATATTAATAAAAATGAAAAAGTTGGGATAGATATAATAGCAAAGGAGTGTTTTGTTTCAAAAGCAGCAATAGTAAAGTTATCAAAAAAACTCGGATATAGTGGATACAGCGAAATGTATTATACTATTCTTGCTGCTGCTAATAACTCATTAAAATTAGATTTTTCTAGTAACAGCGGCGGCATAGGTGTTAATGAGCACTTAAAGGATGATATTAATATACTTGTAGAGGCATTAAGGGAATTTAAAGATAAAAAGATATATTTGGATTCGTTAGGGGTTTGTGATAGTGCTAGAGAATATTATCTACAAAAGCTGTTGATATTTGGATTTGATGCAGCTAGTAGTTATCATTATGAAGCTTTTAAAAATAACAAATCTGGGTTATACTTGTTTTTTTCTTATTCAGGATATAGGGCTGAGATTATTGAAAAGGTTAACGAGGCCATTAGAAATAATTTTAAAGTGATAGCTTTTACTGCTAGTAAAGATTCACCGCTGGCAAAAATATCTCATGTGACACTGGAGATAGCTGGTATAAAATCAGATAGGGAGCATTACTTGCCAAATTTATTTACTGCTAACCTTATAATTTTGATAGAATTAGCGCTAAGTGAATATTCTAAAAGATATTTATCTGAAAAAGAAGATTAAGGGAATATATAAATAAAAATAACTGATAATACGGATTAATATGCAAAAAAGTTTGTGATAATCCTTGCTATCAGTTTTTTTTATGTCTGTTTTTAGAGTGAACTTTTTCACTTTGGGTAAACATTTTCATAACGATGGAAACTGTATTGCTAGTGAGAATAAACTAGGGTATATTGTAAATAAATAAAAGGAGGAGGTACTAATCATGAGGGAAAAATTATTATTATTAGGTCAAAAATTTTCACAAGCTGCAGTACAACCAGTTATGTTTTTAACAGTTATGGGAATTGCTCTTGCGGTAGCTGTTATTATGCAGCTTGGTTTTATGCCATCATTTATAGTTTTTATTGGTATGCTTTTAAAAAAGATGATGGATGCTATGCTAAATAATCTTTCTATTATCTTTTGTGTTGGACTTACAACAGCATTTGCAAAGAAGAAAAAAGTTGATGCAGCTATCATTAGTTTAATCGTTTATATCATGTTTTTAGCAAGTAATAATGCTTGGCTTACATCACAAAATATGCTAGCTAAGCCGGGGGCTATGGGCTTATTTGGAACAGGACAAAATACTGTTTTGGGATTTCAAGTAGTAGATATGAATGTTTTCTTAGGAATAATACTAGGATGTATTACTGGGTATGTATTTAACAAGTTATCTGATGTACAATTTGGGGATATGTTTAGAGTATATGGTGGATCAAGATTTGTGTTTATAGTTATGATTCCAGTTACTTTAATATTAGCAATTGTGCTTAGTTATGTATGGCCTGTAGTAAATTATGGAATTAATGCACTATCTGGATTTATGAAGAGTGCAGGTGCATTTGGTGTATTCGTATATGCATTCGGTAATAGATTTTTAATACCAACCGGTTTACATCATTTATTATGGATGCCGTTTTGCTTCACTGGAATTGGTGGAACTTTAAATGTCGCTGGTAAAGCTGCACAAGGAGCGGTTAACATTTTTTACGCTGAAATGGGTAATAGTGCTCATTTAACAGCAATTGATCCATCAATAAGATTTGCAACCTTTGGATTTGCAAAAATCTTTGCAAGTGCAGGTATTGTTCTTGCTATGATAAAAACTGCAAAACCACAAAATAAAAAAGCTGTAAGGGGATTACTTATTCCATCACTTTTCGTTGCAATGGTAGCAGGTATTACAGAACCTCTTGATTTTTCATTTCTTTTCATATCACCTTTGCTTTGGCTAGTACATGGTTTACTTACTGGTTTTTCAGAAATGCTTCTATGGATACTAGGTTCAAGGACATATTCAATTTACGGATTATTGGATACAATAGTTTGTAACTCCGTAATAAGTCCAAAGCTTTCAAAAATATATATCTTCTTTATAGTGGGAATTATAATGGCAGTAGTATGGTATTTTGTATTCGTTTTCTTAATCAGAAAATTAGACATTAAGACACCTGGTAGAGAAGAAACTTTTGACAGTAAAATTAACATTCAAGCAGATGGCAGCGCTGCTTTAGAAAGTGGCAGTGGTGACCAAGATTCTGAACTATTTATTGAAGGTTTAGGTGGAGTTCATAATATTGTAGAGGTAAATAACTGCTTTACACGCTTAAGAATTGATGTAGAGGATGTTAGTAAGGTAAATAAAGAAATAATAAGTAAAGGTAAGCAAAAAGGTGTTGTTATTAAAGGAAACAATGTACAAATTATCATTGGAATGACTGTAGAAGATTCAAAGGAAAAGCTTGTTGATTTATTAAACACAAAAAAAGGAGCGATGTAAAATGAAAAAATATTCAATTTGTATAGTTGGTGGAGCAAGTCGTTATACACCAGATATGCTTGCAATGTTATGTAATCAAAAGGAAAGATTCCCTTTGAGAAAAATTGTACTATATGATATTGAGAGTGAACGTCAAGAGGTAGTTGGTGAGTATGCAAAAATACTATTTAAAGAGTATTATCCAGAGTTAGAGGAAATAGTATGGACTACTGATAAGAAAGAAGCATTCGAGGATATAGATTTTGCTCTTATGCAAATTCGTGCAGGAAGATTAAAGATGCGTGAAAAAGATGAAAAAATTTCACTTAAGCATGGCTGCCTTGGTCAGGAAACTTGTGGAGCTGGAGGATTTGCATATGGTTTAAGAAGTGTTCCAGCTGTTATAGATTTAGTAAGGGATATTAGAACTTACTCCAAAGAATGCTGGATTTTAAATTACTCTAATCCCGCTGCAATTGTTGCAGAAGCAACGAAAAGAGTATTTCCTAACGATTATCGCATTATTAATATTTGTGATATGCCAATTGCAATTATGGAGATTTATGCAAGTGTACTTGGAGTAGGTAGAAGAGACTTAGAACCAAGATATTTTGGACTTAATCATTTTGGATGGTTTACGCATGTTTTGGACAAGAAGACAGGAAAAGATTATTTACCTAAGCTGAGAGAAATACTCAAGACCCCGGTAGATGTACAAACAGAGCCACTTTTCCAGGAAAAATCATGGAAATCAACTTTTGAATTTATGAGCCAGATGATAAATGATTATGATGAATATTTACCAAACACGTATTTACAATATTATTTATATCCAGCTAAGATGGCAAAAAAGAAAACCCAGAATATACAAGAGCTAATGAAGTAATGGATGGGAATGAAAAAGAAACTTATGATAGGATGAATAAGATTATATCATTGGGAAAAATGCGCGGCACTAAGTATGAGATTACTAGTGATGTAGGATGTCATGCTGAGTATATAGTAGATTTAGCAACAGCGATTGCTAATAATACAAATGAAATTTTCTTAACAATTACAGAAAATAAGGGAGCTATTGAGAATGTTTCATCTGGTATGATGGTTGAAGTTCCATGCCGCGTTGGAAGTAATGGAGTTGAACCATTAGCTGTAGGAAGCATACCAACTTTTTATAAAGGACTTATGGAAAATCAGTATGCATATGAAAAGTTAGCAGTAGATGCCTGCTTAGAGGGCAGCTATCAAAAAGCATTACAGGCGCTAGTACTAAATCGTACTGTTGTAAATACTGATGTTGCTAAAGAATTGTTAAAGGATTTAATTGAAGCTAATAAAGGATACTGGAATGAACTTAATGCGAAGTAATAATGCCTCGTCACATTAAAAAAGCTCTATAAATCTAAGACTTAAAAATCATAAAATTCTAAGAGTTTTCAATAACTCGCAAAGCTCAAACAGATTTAAAACTCTAAGTATTTTATGATTCTTAAGTTAAGATTTATTAGAATTTTTTTAAATAGTTCCTTCAGCATTATCACTTCGCTACTACGGTAGTGCAAGGAAAAAATCCCTCCGTACCTACGGAATTTTAGATGTGAATCTTAATAATACATTATATAAACAAAATATTATTAAATTTCATTAATTAACCATGTTTACATTGCATTTTTTGTAGAGAAACGGAGAAAAATTTACCTTGTATTTCCGGTTTAGCGAAGTAACAGTATTTAATATTCCAAAATGCTGTTACTTCGCAATATTTATATACTGTGAAACCAATTCAGCAATTTCTTATAAGGAATAATTGAGCAAAAAAAGGGAGGGCACGTAAATGTTTGGAAAATTATTTTCAAGAAATATCAGCAAAAGTGAAGAAATATTTGCTTATGCAACAGGAACACTTATAAAAATTGAGGATGTTCCTGATCCTGTTTTTAGTGAAAAGTCCATGGGAGAGGGTGTTGCAATTTTGCCTGCAGATGGTAAAAATTTTTGCACCAGCAGATGGAGAAGTCATTTTGCTTGCACAAACAAAGCATGCTATAGCATTAAAAACAACTCTTGGAGAAGAAATTCTTATTCATATTGGACTAGAAACTGTTAATCTTAATGGAAAAGGCATAAATGTTTTTGTAAAAGTAGGAGACAAGGTTAAAAAAGGACAAAAAATTGCTGAAATTGATTTAGAATTTATTAAAGAAAATGCAAGCAGCACCGTAATTCCGTTGGTGATTACAAATAGTGAAGAAAACAGTTTTGATTTTCAGTGGGAAAGCGTCAAAGAGGTTAAAGCAGGAGAGACAAAATTATTTAAGGCAACTCTAAAGTAGGAGATTTAACTTTTGCTATTGATATGATGGAAGAATGTCTTACAGGGTTTGGTACTAACCCTTATGATAGAAGTAGTGTAGATAAAACATTTGAAATAGCAAAAACAATTTTTTAAAAATGTAGGGATTTACTAAGATCAGGCTCTGCGGCATTGGATATAGCATATATTGCATGTGGGCGAATAGATTTATTTTTTGAAATGTGTCTTCAGCCTTGGAATTATGCTGCTGGACTTATAATTTTTGCTGAAGCTGGAGGAAAGACGATGGATTGGCAAGGAAAGTCCCCAAAAGTTGTTTGTCCTTCTAGTATTATAGGTTCTAATGGAGCAATTCATGAACAAGTGCTTGAAATAATTCATAAGTTAGCTAAAAATAATGCTTAGTGCTAAACGCACTAAGCATTATTTTTTTACTTTATGAATTGATTATAGCAGGGTATTAAAGGCAGAGGTCGTTATAAAAAATGAAGTTTCAAATGTAAGAAAAAATAAATTTCAAGTATTAAATCAATATAAAATAAAATTTAATTTCATCAAATATAGTCTTGACGAAATTTTAAAATCATTATATATTAATATTAACAGATACAAAAACAGCTATTATATTTATGATAATTAAATTCCATATTAGATGATAATATGAGGAGGAGAATAAATTGAACAGCAGTGAACTAAAAAAAAATTGTGCAAAAGAAGCTCTAAAATATATAAAAAATAATTCAATAATAGGGTTAGGTGGGGGAAGCACCATCTCATATTTAATAGATTATATAAAAGAAAATAAAAACCTTAAGGTTAAAGTGGTTACCCCTTCTTTTAAAACAAAAATGTTATGCATGAAAAATGAAGTGGAAGTTCTTCACACATGCTCTGTAAGTAAAATAGATGTGGCTTTTGATGGATGTGATGAAGTTGATGAAAGTTTTAATGCTTTAAAAAGTGGAGGAGGTATTCATACTAAGGAAAAATTAATTGCTAATATGGCCGATGAGTATATTCTACTTGTAGATGACACTAAATTTGTAAAAAGCTTAACTTTTAAGTATCCTGTAGTATTAGAAATTTTAGAGGATTCTTTAAAGTATGTTGAGAGTTTAGTTGCAGAATTAGGTGGAAAACCAAAAGTTAGAACTAGTGCTGCAAAAGATGGTTATACTATTAGTGATAATGGGAATTTGCTTATGGACGTAATGTTTAAAAGTGTTACAGACGTTTATAAACTTGAAAATAGTTTAAAAAACATTTGTGGAGTTATTGATACTTCCTTGTTTACTAATGTAGTTACAAAAGTTCTTGTAGCTAGTGATAGTGGGGTTAAGTTAATTTCTACAGATAAAAAAATATTTAAGGCATCTTCAAAAAAATAATAGGTTCATCTAACGGTCAATTTTGCGTAATATTTCGTCAACTGAACCCGCTAAGACAGCCTAGTATTAACGGAACCAGTTTCTTCGCATTACACAAAATTATATCGCAGCATGGACTTATTATTTTCTTTTAGATGCTTAATTTTGAGGTGAAGAGTATGAATAAAATGAATTGGGCAATATTAGGCCCTGGAACAATTGCAGCAGATTTTGCAAAAGCTATAACTGAGGTAAACGGAAATGTATATGCAGTAGGATCACGAAAGCTTGAAAGAGCAAAAGAATTTGCAAGTCACAATAATATTAAAAAGATTTATGTCAGCTATGAAGAAATGCTTAAAGATGAAAATATAGATATAGTTTATATATCAACTCCTCATTCTAACCATTATGAATATATAATGAAAAGTCTTAAGAATAATAAACATGTATTTTGTGAAAAAGCTATAACTGTAAATGGTAAACAATTAAAAGAAATTACTGATTTGGCAAACGAGAAGAATTTGGTAGTTAGAGAAGCTATGACTATATATCATATGCCTTTATATAAAAAACTGCGTGAACTTATTGATGCAGGTAAAATTGGAAAAATTAAAATGATTCAAGTATCCTTCGGAAGCTTAAAAGAATACGACGTTAATAATAGGTTCTTTAGCAAGGATTTAGCTGGTGGTGCACTTCTTGATATTGGTACATATGCTTTATCATTTACTAGGTATTTTCTTTCTAGTCAGCCACAAGAAATATTGACAACTGTAAATAAGTTTGAAACTGGTGTAGATGAACAATCTGGAATAATACTTAAGAATGCTGATAATGAAATGGCAGTAATCTCTCTTACAATGAGAGCAAAACAGCCGAAGAAGGGTGTTGTTGCAGGAGAATTAGGATATATAACTGTAGATAATTTCCCAAGAGCGGATAAAGCTACTATAACTTATCCAGATGGGAAAGTAGAAATAATTGAAGCTGGAGATACATCAAAGGCATTAATTTATGAAGTTGAAGATATGAATAACTATGTGTCTAATAAAAGAAATATGGATACATTAGGTTTATCTATTGATGTAATGAGTTTAATGGATGAAATTAGAAATGAGTGGGGAATAAAATATTCTTTTGAGTAATGAAAGGAAAGTTACAAATTGAAAAGCAAAGAAAAAAGTGTTTTAGATAAAATTTTTTTCAGCGTATGAAAGCCTTTATAAAGCAGAGAAGAAAATTGCTGATTATGTTATAAATAATCAAGAAAAAATCATTGAAATGACAGTTTCAGAACTAGCAGATGAAAGTAATGTTAGTGAAGCTACTATAATTAGATTTTGTAAAAAATGTGATTTGAAAGGGTTTCATGATTTGAAAATAAATATTGCAAAGGAAATGGTGGATTCAGATGGAAATGAAACATCAAATGATATAGATTCAAATAATATAAGTCAATCACTTCAAAATATATTAGCAAATAAAATTGAAGAATTAAAAAAGACTATATCAATGATGGATGAAGAGATTATTAAGAAAATACTAAATGCAATTGAAAATGCAAGACTTGTCCAATTTGCAGCGGTAGGAAATACAATACCTGTAGCTTTAGATGGTGCATATAAATTTAATCAAATTGGTATAGCATCTGTAGTAAATACAATATGGGAAACTCAACTTGCTTTTGCTTATACCTTAACTAGTAAAGATGTGGTCATAGCAATATCAAATTCAGGATCTTCAAAAAAACTTTTAGACTTAATAGATATTGCAAATGAAAGAAAAGCTGTTACAATTAGCATAACAAAACATGAAAATTCACCTTTAGCAAGTAAAAGCAAATATCAAATAAATATGGCTACAAGAGAAAAATTATTTTTGGATGAATTCAGTTTTTCGAGAGTATCGGCTATGATGGTTATAGAAATACTATATTTGCTATTAACGGCTGAAAAAAAAGATTCATATAGCTTTATTAGTAGGCATGAACAGTCTATGGTTGATGATAAGATTTAACTAAAACAAAATTAGTATTAAACGATTAAAGAAAATAATATATGACACGGTGTCGTCGTATTATATGTCCTACAATAGTTAAGTAAGTAAAATAAAACTTAATCAATGTGAAGTAACAATGCTTTGTAATATTAAAAAATTCTATAAATCTATGGTTGAAAATCATTCTTTTAGCATTGTTACTTTGCTCCCACGATAGCATAAGAAAAAAATTTCTACGTGTCTACAGAATTTTATATGTGAATTTTTGTAGGTACGTGGATTTTTATAATGGTTTATTTATTGTAATGCGTTATGAATTATATTTATTTACAAATTCTTTAAATGAATTTGATTCTCTCACCTTTTCTAATTCTTCATCTTCCAAAATATACTTTAAAAACTTAGGATATAACTTTAAAGCCGCAATTATATCTTCACATGCCTTGTTTTCCTCATTAATAATAGCATAGAAACAGCTTCTGTTATAATATAAAAAGTGAACTTCACTGCAATTATTAATTCCAGCTGATAAAATTTCTATACCTTTTTTTGTATTTTTATATTTATAAATTACTGCTAAATTTAAATAACTGTAGGCATAATTCTTATTCTTTTTAATGGACCCTTCATAGAAATTAATTGCTTTTTCTGTCATATTAAACTTGTAGCAAATTATACCCATGTTAAATAAGGCTAAATAATTATTTGGTTCTATTTTTAAAGCTTTTGAAAACAATCTATATGCAAGGTTATTCTCATTTTGTTCCTCGTAAATAGAGCCTAAGTTTAAATTTGCCAAAAATCCATTGGGTTTAAGCTTAAAAGTTTTTTATAAGTTTCTATTGCTAAATTTTTTTTTTTTTGCCTGATACATCATAGGCATTTGCCAAAAAGAAATAAGCCGCGTAATAATTTGAATTTATATAGATAGCCTTATTATATAAGTCTATAGCCTCTTCATATTTTCCTTCATCATCATATATTGTAGCTAAACCATAGTAGGCTCTTTCTTCATAATCATCTATGCTTAAAGCTTTTCTGTAATATTCTTTGGCTTTTTCTGGTTTTCCTAAAGAGTCATATATTAAGGCTAAATTAATTGTTGATTCTATATTTTCGCCATTTGAAAGTTCATAAACTTTGTTATATAAATCCAAGGCTTTAATTAATTTATCTTCTTCAAAAGCTTCTTCCGCTTTTTCCAAACATCTATTAATTTGTACATCATTCTTCATAAATACACTCTTTCTTTATTTATTATGCTTATGTTAAGTATATCATATTCAAAGCACAATTATATATGGCAAGACCATATAATTAAAAAGTAGAGTATGTAAATGTAATTTATTGATAGTAGTTAATATAGATAAACCTGTTTGTTATATTCTAAACAAAAGGTAAGTAAAGGAGCAAGATTTATGAGTAGTTTTGAGGATAAATATGGAGCCTGTGGAATGCGATATACACTATCTGTAGTTGAGGGAAAATGGAAATGGATTATATTATGGAAAATATATAAGGCTAAGGTAATAAGATATAATAAATTAAGGGATAGCTTAGAGCCTATTGCTCGCAAGACATTAAGTGCACAACTAAAAGAACTTGAAGTCACCAATTTAATTCATAGAGAACAATATAATGAAGTTCCACCTAAAGTTGAATATTCATTAACTGAAGAAGGGATGACATTAATACCAATTCTTGAACTTATGAGCAAATGGGGCAATGAACATATTAAAAAATAGTAGCTATTCAATTAGATATGTGGCTACTATTTTTTTGCACTTTTTCTATAAGAATTTTATGGAAGTTAATTTTATTGAGGGCATAATTATGAGTTTTTCTGATGGTTCTGAGGTAAATATTAATGCAATGAGCCTCTTTGATGATGTAATTCATTCCCTGGGATTTTGAAAAAATACCTTATGTGTACAAGAAGAGTGAAAACATTGATTCAGTTCTTGAAGATACAGCTAAAATTAAAGAAGCATTGGTATCTCAAAGTGAGCTTATAAAAAAGATTAAAGAATTAACTGTGAAATATCCTGTAAATAAGAAGGGTGAAGCACAGAAATATGAGAGGAAGTTTTTAATATTGGTTAGTGATAAAAAAATGCAGGACAAAATTGTGAAGGGTTTAAAAATTAATATTTATAATTTGATTTATGAGTAGGTTGATTTTTATTTGAGGTATAGTTACCTAATATTTATAAGATGTATTATAATATAGATAAATAAGCTGAAAGATTGAAAGTGAGAGGTCTATATATGAGAAAAAAAGATATATTGGAATTAAAAAGACGTCTAAAAAAGGATGAGTGTACATTTACTAAAATGTGCGGCTGCTATGTAAATGCAGAGAAAAATATTATATTAAAGCTTAATGAAACCTTTTTAAATTTAGAAGAGGAAGAGTTCTTTAAATATTTAGAGATTGCAAAAAAACATTATCAGGAACAGTAGGTAATAACCTTTTAGAACTTAACTTTCCTCTTGATGAAGAAAACGTAGGTGGTAGGCAGCATTCTTTAATGGGACTAAAAATGAGTAAATTGAAGGATGAGGCAATGCTTGATAGCTTCTATAAATTAATTATAGATAGTTATGATTATGCAGGTAATTTTTTAATACTTATTTTTCATGATGCTTATGATGTTATGACAAAAACTACAGATAATTCGAAATTAGATGAATCTGAAGAAGTTTATGAGTACATTTTATGTGCAATATGTCCGGTGTCACTTGCAAAACCGGCCCTTGGATATCTTGAAGATGAAAATATTAATAATATAAGAGGTGATTTTTATGGAAATAAAAGAAAATGGTGCAGCGCCAGATTTTTCACTATTTGGTTCTGATGGTAAGGAACATAGATTAAGTGATTACAGAGGTAAAAAGGTTATTCTTTATTTTTATCCAAAGGATAATACAGCAGGGTGTTCAAAAGAAGCTTGCTCTTTTAGGGATAATATAGAAATAGTAGATGATTTAAATGCTGTAGTACTTGGTGTAAGTAGAGATTCTTTAAAATCTCACGACAAATTTATAGATAAGTTTAATTTGCCATTCATATTACTATCTGATGAAGAGGAAAAGGTATGTAAATTATATGATGTTATTAAAGAAAAAAATATGTATGGCAGAAGATATATGGGAATAGAAAGAAGTACATTTATAATAGATGAAAGTGGAATTTTGAAAAAAAATATTTAGAAAAGTAAAAGTTACTGGACATATTGAACAAGTCATTGAAAGTTTGAAATAAAAATGGTATCCTCAAGTTATAAGAGGGGAGTTAGGTGATTTTTAATGTTTATTCAATTTGAAAATGACTTGGTGGAAATATTTTGTTCAATACAAGAAAAGAAAAACTATAAAATTATCTATCAAAAATGATCTAAATGTGGAAATCGTTGCGCCATTAAGAACGTCTAAAAGATATATAAGAGAGATAATAGAAAGTAAAAAACATTGGATAGAGATCCATAGGGAAAGGATGAAGAGAAATATAAACGTTCCTAGTTTAAGGAAATATGAAGATGGAGAAAAGTTTTATATTATGGGTAATCCTTATAATTTAAGGGTTGTCCAAAGCGATCATGATAGGATAATGGTTTTTCAAGGTGATATTTTTATGTATACAAAGAAGAAAGAAGATGTTGCTTACAAGAAAAGGCACATGGAAAAGTGGTATAAAGAAATGGCTTATGGAAAGCTTAAAAATATTTATGATAAGGTTTGCAGTAAATTTGATGTAATATACAGTGAAAAACCTGAATTGTATTTTAGAAAAATGAAAGCTAGATGGGGAAGTTATAGTCCAATAGACAACAAAATACTATTGAATTCTCAACTTGTAAAGGTACCAGAGCAGTGCATAGAATATGTAATAGTTCATGAGCTTTGTCATGTAAGGCATAGAAACCACAAAAAAGAATTTTACGACTTTCTTGAAAGTTTTTGCCAGACTGGAAGCTTAGAAGACAAGAACTTAATAGGTATACAAGTGTTTAAGTAAAAAAATCAATGGATTATTTTAATATTGTTGAAGTGGAAACAAAAATTTAATATAATATTGTTAATGCACCAACTGGCGGGAGGAAATGCCATGAACAAAGAAGAACAGCTAATAATAGATTTCAGAGAATTATTTGATAAAATGACTTGGCTTAATAAGCTTAAGATGGAAGACAGTCTTAAGGGTTATAAGCCTTCTGAAGTACATTACATCGAATGCATTGGAAGAAATGTAGATTCCAATGTTACAAAACTTGCAGAGTCTCTTTATATGACTAGGGGAGCCATAAGCAAAATTACCAAGAAGCTCATAAAAAAGGGGAGCATTGAAAGCTATCAGAAGTCAAATAATAAGAAAGAAATTTATTTTCGGCTTACTAAGGAAGGTCAAAGAATTTATAAACTACATGAAAAGCTGCACAAAAAGTTTCAGGAGCGGGATAAAGTTGTATTTGAGCAGATAACTGAAGAACAATTTGACAGTATGCTCAGCTTTATAGAAAAGTATAGCAGGCATTTGGATGCAGAAATAAGGAAACTGGGTATAGATATTAAGTCGGAATAAATTTGAATAATAAAAATGAAACAACAGGCAGCCTAGTTCTATTGAGAATGGGCTGCAATTTTATTGTTACTATTTTGTTGACAAGGAAACAAAATAATGATATGATGATTTTGTTGACAAGGAAACAAAATTATTTGCTGCGAGAGGAGAATTCAAATGTTGAAATTTAGATTACACAATGAACAAAGTATAGATAAACATGCTTTAATATTCGGTCTTATCTCTGTGTTTCTTTGCGGAATAGGCTTCACTATCATAGCACCTGTTATTCCATTCTTAGTGAAGCCTTATATAAGCAATCCAGGAGATCAAGCTATAGTTGTTACACTGCTTACCTCTGTTTATGCAATTTGCATGTTCTTTTCAGCCCCTGGACTTGGAGCTTTGAGCGACAAATATGGTCGTCGTCCGGTACTTTTAGTATGTCTTTTGGGTTCCGTAATCGGGTACTTAGTTTTTGGTATAGGAGGAGCTCTATGGGTACTATTTGTTGGGCGCATAATAGATGGTATAACAGGCGGGACCATAAGCACTATCTTCGCATACTTTGCAGACATCATTCCTAGAGAACAGAGAACCAAATACTTTGGATGGATGAGTGCGGTTGTAGGTGTAGGCACCGTTATTGGTCCAACTTTAGGAGGATTACTTGCCAAGTTTGGTTATTCTGTACCCATGTATTTTGGGGCAATAATAACTTTATTGAATGTTGTTTATGGGTTCTTTTTTATGCCTGAGAGCCTTGACAAGAATAATAGACTGAAAGAGATCACCTTTGTAAGACTGAATCCATTTACACAGCTTGCAAGTGTGCTTTCCATGAAAAATTTAAAAAGGTTACTTGTCTCAGCATTCTTACTTTGGATACCCAATGGATCTTTACAGGCGGTTTTTTCACAATTTACAATAGATACTTTTAGCTTTCAGCCTGCACTAATCGGACTTATATTTTCAATTATAGGCTTTCAAGACATCATTTCACAAGGTTTCATAATGCCAAAGCTTTTGATAAAACTTAGTGATAAACAAATAGCAATCCTTGGAATGGCTTCAGAAGTTATAGGTTACAGCCTTATTGCAGCATCGGCTTTGTTCTCATTCTATCCTCTTTTTATCGCTGGAATGTTTATATTTGGTTTTGGTGATTCAATCTTCGGACCTTCCTTCAATGGGATGCTCTCTAAGTCTGCCGATTCTAGTGAACAAGGAAGGATTCAGGGAGGTAGCCAATCTATTCAATCTTTAGCAAAAATGATTGGACCTATCATTGGAGGTCAAGTCTATGTATCACTTGGTCATGTCGCACCTGCTTTTATGGGTATAATCCTTATAGCAGCGGCAATACCAGTTTTGTATAAGGGGACACATATAAATATGTAAAATATATACTTTGTTCAGGCAAGTGTCCACCTTTATAACAGGTGTTTTTAAGAACATATAATAATAGGGTTTCAGAATTTAGAGACAAGTTCTGAAACCCTATTTGTCTAAACTTTTTATGCAAAGAGTCAGCCGATAATAAAAAAATTTTAAAAGTGTATTGACCGAATCGGTCTATGGTGATATATTTAAATAAACCGATTCGGTCGACTGATTTGCGAGGTGATTATTTTGGAAAAAATTTTTAAGTTTACCGGTAGAAAAACAAAACACAATTATTGATGCAGCACTTAAGTGCTTTGGTACTAATGGCTATAAAAAAACATCTGTTAGTGATATTGCTTCTGCTGCTGGAATTTCCAAAGCAATGGTGTTTCATTATTTTGGTACAAAAAAAGCTTTATATCTTTATTTAATTGATTTGTGCAGCGACCTTATTATGAATGAAATTTATGAAAAATTTGATAAGACTATTACTGACTTTTTTGATAGGATAATAATTTCAGGTAATATTAAGGTTTCAGTTATGAAGAAACACCCTGCTATATTTTTATTTTTAACTAATGCATATTTCGAAGCTGCTGAAGAAGTTAAAGAAGATATACAAAATATTTTTTTTTTGCAAAAGGGGAGGGTTTTAGAAATAAAATTGCTTTTGATGGAACTGATACTTCAAAATTTAAAGCTGGCATTGATTCAAAACTTGTTATGAAAATGCTTGTATGGTTAGCTGAAGGATACGCTAGTGACTTATCAAATAAAATCAATACAGAAGCTGACTTTGATGAGCTTTTTAAGGAATACTACGAATGCGTGAATTTAATTAAAAATAATTTTTATAAAGAAAAATATATATAGGAGGTTACATCCATGAGTGTTATTGAAATTAAGGATCTTACAAAAAATTATGGCAAGGCAAGGGGTATAAGTAATGTAAACTTAAGTGTAGAGCAGGGTGAGGTTTTTGGATTTATAGGTCCTAATGGTGCAGGAAAATCGACAACTATTCGAACACTTTTGGGGTTAATTCATCCAACAAGTGGAAGTGCAACTATCTTCGGTAAAAGCTGTATTGAACACCCTGAAGTTAGAAACGAACTTGGTTATTTACCATCGGAAGTATTTTATTATGACAACATGAAAGTTATAGACCTACTTAAATACTCGGCTAGCTTTTATAAAAAGGATTGTACTAAGAGGATAAACGATCTTGCAGAAGTAATGAATTTGGACCTAAAAAAGAAAATCAATGATCTTTCTTTCGGTAATAAGAAAAAAGTAGGAATTGTTCAGGGATTACTTCATGAACCAAAGTTAATTATTTTAGATGAGCCTACAAGTGGTCTTGATCCGTTAATGCAGCAAAGATTTTTTGAACTTCTTGGGCAAGAAAATAAAAAAGGTGCTACTATATTCTTTTCTTCACACATTCTTAGTGAAGTACAAAAGATGTGCAGTCGTGTTGCATTTATAAAAGAAGGAAAGATTATAAAACTTGAAAAGATGAGCACGCTTCAGGAAAATAGTTACAAAAAAATCAGTATTGAAGCTAAATCTCCAATTAGTAAAGATACTTTTAATATTAGCGGTATAAGTGATTTTAAGTTAAAAGGTAATACTGTAAATTTCATGTTTAAGGGTGACATAAACTCCATTACGAAAAAAATAGCCGAGCTAGAGCTTCGCAATATATCTATTGATGAACCTGATCTTGAAGAAATCTTTATGCATTATTATGTAAAGGAGGATTGAGTACTATGAATATATATCTTCATGAACTTAAGTCATTACGGAAATCAGTCATTATTTGGGTATGTGCGTTAATAGCGTTAGCTGGGCTGTTTCTTTCGATTTATCCTAGCATGGCAAGTGATGCAGCGGAATTTAAAAAGCTTCTTAGTAATTACCCAGCTTCAATAAGGGCGATGCTTGGTATTAATATTGACTATGTTACATCAATCTTAGGATTTTATTCAATGGTTTTTTCTTTTATTATACTTTGTGGAGCTATTCAAGCTATGAATATGGGGATCTCAATACTTTCAAAGGAATCAAGAGAACGTACAGCAGATTTTCTTCTTGTTAAACCTATTTCACGTTCAACTATAGTAACTTCAAAGCTCCTTGCAGCCTTCACTATGCTTATAGTTACAAATGTATTATTTTGTGCTGCATCTACTATTATAGCTAATGCGGCTAAGACAGCAGATTACAGTATGAAGTTATTCTTAATGATAAATCTTACTTTGTTTTTTATACAGCTTATTTTTCTTGCAATTGGTGTTGCTATTTCAGTATTTTTCAATAAGCTTAAGTCGGTTCTTCCAATATCACTTGGGGTGGTTTTTGGATTATACATGGTTGGAGCTTTAATTTCTACCGACAAAAACAATGAGGCAGCTCGTTTTATCTCACCTTTTAAATATTTTGATATAACGTATATCATTAAAAATGCAGGCTACGAAACTAAATATCTTATTACTAGTGCAATTATTGTGATTGCCGCTGTAGCTTTAAGTTATATCATTTATACAAAAAAGGATATACACGCGGTGAGCTGATAAGTTCTAAGTTTTAAATTATATGGAGGTCTCATTATGAATATTTTTTTAAGAGAATTAAAGGCTAATCGAAAAGCGTTAATAATATGGAGTGTATGCATGTTTTTGCTAATTGTAAGTGGCATGAGCAAGTATACAGTTTATTCTTCAGGAAATGGCAATGAAGTTTTTAATAAGATGCCATATTCACTAAAAGCACTGCTTGGAATTGGTTCTTTTGATGTGGCAAAAAAAAAATGAGTGGCTTTTTTGCATTTTTATTTCCTTATATCGAAATTACAGCTGCTATTCATGCTGTACTTCTTGGAAGTGGTATTATCGCAAAGGAAGAGAGAGATAAAACCACTGAATTCCTTATGGTAAAGCCAATATCACTAAGAACTATATTAACTTCAAAACTACTTGCTGCTTTTTTTAATATAGTAATTTTAAATATAGTAACTTTATTTTCTTCTATAGTTATGGTTAATGCCTATAATAAGGGAAAAGACGTTTCGGGTGAAATAGCAATGTTTATTTTGAGCATGTTTATTGTTCAATTAATATTCTTATCACTTGGGGCATTGCTCTCTGCTTTTATGAAAAATCCAAAAGCTTCAGGCTCCATTGCTGCAGGAATATTGTTTGGTTCATTTATAATATCAAAGATAACTGATTTTACCGATAAAATCAATGTAATTAATATACTTTCTCCTTTTAAGTATTTTAGCTATCAGGATATTGTAAATGGAAATGGAATAAGTGTTGGTATTAGTATTATTTCGCTTGTACTAATTACTATTTTTTCTAGTTTAACCTACTTTTTCTACATGAGGCGAGACCTTAGGGTATAAGTAGGATAGCTGAAGGATTAAAAAAAGTGAGAAACAGATTTTATTATGCGCTGTTTCTCACTTTTTATTTAGTTGTTTGGTGTTTGAGTAGTCTGAGTACTTGGTGTAGGTAACTGAAACTCTC
>NZ_LGVB01000006.1:0-18344 GCF_001270375.1 Clostridium sp. DMHC 10 | reverse complement strand
ATGTCAGTAGTTCGCTGAGCTAATGCTTTTTGTTCATATTGTTGTGATTTTGCGATCATTATGTAACCTAATTTTCCTACCATAATAAATAGCACTATAATTAAAATGAAAAATACAGCGAAAAGTCTTCTGCCTAATTTAATCCGTTTATTTTTATCTTTCAACAAAACCCGCCCCTTTAGATTTGCAGTATAAAATATTTATATTTAATGATAGCATAATTGATTTTATATTTAAAGACAAGTGTTTATTTATCGTTTTTTTTCTTTAACTCATTTAGCTCTTCCATGAGCTGTACTGCTTTTTTCTCTAACCCTTCATTTGTTGGAAAATAGTATTTATGGTCTTTTAAGTTGTCTGGCATACACTGCATGTTTGTCGTTTTATCTTTAAAATCATGGGCATACTTATAGCCTTTTGAATAGCCTAGGTCTGACATTAGCTTTGTTGGAGCATTTCTAAGATGAAGTGGGACACCTTCAGAAATTGTATTTTTAGCATCTTCTTTTGCTTTTTCATATGCCACATATAGAGCATTTGATTTTGGTGCTAAAGATAAATATACTACAGCCTCGGTTAAATTCACACTACATTCTGGCATTCCAATATAATGAGCTGCGTTATAGGCAGCAACACATACCTGAAGTGCTGAAGGGTCTGCAATGCCAACATCCTCAGAGGAAAAACGAATGAGTCTTCTTGCTATGTAGAGAGGATCCTCTCCCCCTTCAAGCATCCTTGAGAGCCAATAAATTGCGGCATCACAATCGCTATTTCTCATGGATTTGTGAAGTGCAGATATTAAGTTATAATGTTCCTCACCATTTTTATCATAGAGAAGCGCTTTGCTTTGCATACAGTCTTCAAGAGTTTCTTTCGTTATAGTTAGAGTACTAGATATTTCCTTTGTACTTAAAACTGCCATTTCCAGAACATTAAGAGAAGTCCTAGCATCACCATTTGAGTAAATAGCAATCACGTTCAAGAGCTCATTTGATATTTTTATATTTTTATATCCGAAGCCTCTTTTGTCCTTTAAAGTATTTTTTAAAAGATCTACAATATCATTTTCTGTAAGAGGCTTTAAGACAAACACTCTGCACCTAGAAAGTAGGGCAGAATTAATTTCAAAGGATGGATTTTCGGTAGTCGCACCTACAAGGATTATGCTGCCTTTTTCAACGTAGGGAAGAAAGGCATCCTGTTGAGCTTTGTTAAACCTATGAATTTCATCCACGAAAAGAAGGGTTTCAGTTCCCATGAGTCTATTTTTTTCAGCTTCTGACATAACCTCTTTGATTTCCTTTATGCCAGAGGAGGTTGCACTAAATTCAATAAAATTACACTTTGTCATTGAGGCAATTATCATGGCAAGGGTGGTTTTCCCAACGCCAGGAGGACCCCAAAATATCATAGAGGTTAGCTTACCAGATTCTAGCATATTTCTAAGAGCTTTTCCCTTTCCAAGTAGATGCTGCTGTCCAATATATTCATCAAGGTTTCTAGGCCTTACACGATTTGCAAGAGGATTATTAACTCTTTTTTCAAATAAGGAACTCTGTATATAATTCATTTTTAATGCTCCTTTATATAAAAATTTCTCGAACGTATGTTTAAGAAAAGTATACTATTGTAAGGTAATTAATTCAACTTGAATTTTGTTATATTAAAATTAATGAAAAGTTAATAAATTAGTAACGCGAAAATGGCTATTTTGCTTGGCTTTTACAGCGCTTTGAAGTAGACAACATAATCAAATAAATTTATAATTAAAGGCAGAATATAAATTTGCAAAAGCAGAAAGAGGAAGTGGTAGTTTACTTATGAAGATATATCAATTGTATTATACATTCTGCAAAAAAGGATTGTCTTCAGGAAAGGTTTTTCAAACTTATTCTATGTCTTCTGGTATAAGTGAAAAAGAAAAGGGTGAAATAGAAAGACACTGTTTTTATATACGACCGGAAGGTCTTTCTAGTGCTCCAGTGTCATTTTCCTTCTTTAAATTGAAAAACGGAAAACCATGTATTTGTAGAACGAAATATAGGGGAATTGACAATTCGGCTAAGGTTGGAAATTACTTTTGCCATGTACTTATATGGGAAAATAAAGAGCTGCCTTTCTATCCAATTCAGCTTTATACATCTAAAATATTTAAAGATGAGCTAACTGAAGAGGAGGAAAATGCACAAGAAATAAAACCACTTCCGATATTAAATAATATACCAAAAGAAGAATTTATACAAACCTCCAGTATTGAACGATTCCTCAAAGCAAATTTAAATAAAAAAAGAGAAGAAGGCTTAAATAAATTAATAGATGGAATTATAGATGCTAAAATAAATGGCAAGAAAGTTATTTTGGCGGATGAGGCAGCAAGCCTGCATATGTGGATTGCAGCGGCAACTATGATATTTCCGATTTCTATTGCAAACAATATAACCTTTAATACCTATAATTTTGATGCTGAAAGTGATAGTGAATTTTTATGTGGTGCTGCAGCTGAAGGAACAAAGTTTAAAATAAGCGGTACGGAAAAAAATTATAACTTTAATATGTTCGATTTATTTACAAGTATGAGTACCGAAGTTAATCTAAAAAGCAAATTTGGAAAAAAGGCAGCGCTTGAATATACCGTTATAAAAGATTACAGAAGGTCCATTATAGAATTTATGGAATTATTTAATTATACAAAAGTCGATGAAAGAATTGATGATTATGTTAATTTGCTAAGCATAATTAATGAAGGACTTGAAAAATTAAGTAATGAAGAGGTTATAAAGGCTGTAAGTTTTGCAAATGAATATGCTCTAGAGCCTGTTCTTGAAGGGGTAATGGAAAGATTAAATGAAGAAACCTTAGGAACTGTAATTTTGAGTTTAGATTTAAATATGCTTCAAGTAATGTTTGAGTTTTTATTTAATATAGCTGAGGTTACCAAAAAAAAGGATTATATAGATAAGGCATATGAATTTTTCTTTAATGCTATTCAGTTTATGGTAGTTAATGCTGAAGAGATAGATATAGAGGATATAATAAAGCTCTATGGCAATATAAGAAGTTATAATAAAAATAATATACAGGATTTTATAAGCAAATCTATTGAAGATAAAAGGCTTGAGGATGCTAAGGCATACTTAAATGGCAAGAATGTTCGGTATGCTTTGTTTTATATGTGCAGTGTATTCGGAAATTTTATTTTCTTAGATAGAGAGCAAAACTCAAAAATACCTTGGGAAATCATAATGCGAATTGGTGCGTTTGAAGATATAACAAAAATCTCACTAAAAGTATTGGTACAATCAAAAAATGCATTAATCTTCTTATATAAAATAGTATCTCAAGATGATGATTATTTTGCAAATTTAGTAAGTTTAAGTGCTAATATCTGCACTTCAAAAAGCAGTTATGATATTGTTATAGCAGCTTATAATGAAATTTTAGAGGGAGTTTCTATATATAAAGCATCTCATTTAGTTAAAAAGATACTTGATAAAGAGAATGGTGGAGAAATTCTTATATTTGCTTATAAATTTAAGATGAAAAAAATCAGCAAAAGAAAAACCTACTTTAGAGGATATTGTCTAAGTGTGTTTGACGAAAATCCTAAATACAGAAGAAAGTATTTTTCTTTAGCGCTTGAGGAGCTTATGTTAGGTTTTAAAGCTGAAGATTTTAACATGGAATTTTATAATGAATTTACTGAATACATTGAAAAAAGGAAATTAGAAAAATATATAGGAAAATTTATTGCAACTAGGCTTGTAAATAGGTTCCAGGACTTAGTCTTGATAGAAATACCAGATGAAGAGCAAAAATCAGTTATAGAGGAAATGAACTTCTTAAACAATTATTATAGTATAAACGTAAGTCCTAATATTTCTGAAATGATACACTATGCACAGCTTCTTTTTACTGGCAGTATTTCAGTAGAAAAGTTTTTATGCGATGAGAAAAAATTTGAATTCCATGGTATTGGTGAGGAGAAGTATGTAAAAGTATTGAAGCTTATGTTTGAAATTATATGTCCTAAACTCAATAGTACCTCGGCTCATATAAAAATGAAGAATATACTTATGTATGATAAGTTTTTTATTATTTATTTTAATACGTATATAAATACTATGGGTGACATTTTTACTACAAGTGATAGAAGTTCTGGAAATAAAAAGTCCTATAAATTGTATTGTGACTTTATTTATTTCATAATGAAATGCAAGACTTTGTTTACTGAAACTCAATTTAAAGATATAGAAAAGTTTATATTTGAAACTTTAGAGAAAGTAGATCTAGATTACCTTAAAAATTATGATAAATATATGAAAAATATAATTATAAACAGTAGTAAAAGTGAAGAAGCCAGAAGAATGAAAAGAGAGTGGCAAAAAATCTACAAAAATTTAAATGATAGTATTAAGAGAAAATATATACTCAATAAACTGCAAAAGATATATAAACGTAAAATTGGTGAGTGATTGCTGGAATTGTTGGAGAGGAAATGCAAAGTGCAGGAATTAAATAAGTGTAGGAATCAGTACTCATTTAAAGCAAAGCCTAAAAGTTAAAAGTAATTTTAGAAAAATGCGTGATAATTTATTATTACGCATTTTTTATATGGCATTTTTTTGATTTTATCTTATAATAGTAATAATATAAACATTATGGTAAAAAATAAGACAAATATATTTATTATTATTAAAAAAATATGCGACATTATTAATAAAATAGAATTCATACAAAACGAATTACTAAAGTTATAGGGGGGAACATAGATGAAAAAAAGTTTAAAGAACAAGCTGATTTTATTATTTCTTGTGTTTATATTTATACCACTTATAATACTTGGAGTATTTTCAGAATTTATGGCATCAAGATCACTAAATGATAAAATGGATGAATTAACTCGAGCCACAGCAGATAGGGCTTCTAGTGCCATAGGAGCGGATATAGAGTCTGCGAGTAAGTATATTCAACAGCTAAGTAATAATCCTCAGCTTGCTGCTCTTGCAAGTGGAGATGAGAGTGCAAGAGACTCGGTTTATGAATATCTTGCAGCTTTAGAAAATCAAAATGGAGACGAAATAGAAATGCTTGCTGTAACAGATATTAATGGTCAGGAGATAGTTAATAATGATATTAGAAACGCAAAGATTGTTCTTAATAGGGATGGTTATATAAAAGATGCGCTGCATGGCATGCCATCAAGAAGTGAATTAAAAATATCCGAAATTACTGGTGAAAATGTAATTGCTATTGCGTATCCTTTAAAACAAGGCAATCACATAGTTGGAACTGTAATAGGTACAATAAAGTTTCAGGATATATCAAAATATGTTTCAAATATAAAAATAGGTAAAAAAGGTTATGTGTACATGATCGATAAAACAGGGATTATCCTGTATAGTCCAGATAAGACTAAAAATTTTATACAAAATTTATCTAATACTCCAAATCTTCAATTAAAAGCACTTGTAGCTAAAATGAAAAGTGGTAAGAGTGGTTTTGGGACGTATACTGATGAAAAGGGTAAAGAGAGGGTTTATTTTGAATCCGTAAATGGTTGGTCAGTGGTTGCTGTAGCTAATTACAATGAAAGTATGGAGACCTTAAAACTAATTCAAATTGGAACAGTAGTAATAGCTATTGTAGCTGCTGTAATATGCGTTTTACTTGCTTTGAGAATAACTAATAAGGGGATAATAGCTCCAATAAAGAAGTTGATGGGACTTATGAATACAGCAGGAAATGGGGATCTTACAGTTAAAGCCGACATAAATACTGGGGATGAGCTTCAGGCATTAGGAGAAAATTTCAATAAAATGATTAAAAATCAGTCTGAGATAATAAGCAAGATAAGGGAAAGTGCAGGAAACTTTGCAGCTTCTTCAGAAGAACTTTCTGCTTCAAGTGAAGAAATAAGTGCGTCGAATCAGCAAGTTAATTCAAGTATGCAGGAGGTATCAAACAATGCTGATGAACAAAACGAGCTAGTTGTTAAAACCTCTAAGGCTATTAATGAATTATCAAACCTTGTAAAAGTTGCGGAGGATAAGGCTTTAGAATCAAAGAAAAATTCTGATTATACTAGAAAAACGGCGGAAGAGGGAAGAATAAAACTTGAAAACACAGTTATGACAATTAAGGATATAAGCAAATTTACAACTGAAACTGAAAATATATTAAATGTGCTGCATAAATTGTCACAGCAGGTTGGAGGTATTGTAGACACAATTAATGCTGTGTCTTCTCAAACAAATTTATTAGCATTAAATGCCGCAATAGAGGCTGCACGTGCAGGAGAACATGGTAAGGGTTTTGCAGTAGTAGCTGAAGAAGTAAGAAATTTGTCAGAGCAGACAAGCTCAAATGCTAGTGAAATAAGTAATCTTATAATTGAGATGGTTGAGCAAATAGATAAGGCAGTTAAATCAGCTGCAATCGGAAAGAAAACTGTACTTAATGGCGTTATAGCTGTAAGCAAAACTGATGAATCCTTTAAAGACATAATAAAATCCGTTCAAGATATAACCAAAGCAGTTGACAATACAGTAGATATAACGGAGGATGAAGTTAATAATTCTAAGCTTATAGTAGAACTTACATCTTCTATTGCTGAGACAGCAAAAAATACTGCTAATGACACCACGGAAGTAGCAAAAGCAGCAGAGGAACAATCAAGAGTAATTGAAAATCTTTCGGCTAGTGCAGAAGAATTAAGTGCAATGGCAGCAGGCTTTAAGATGTTTTGTAAGTAAAAATTTAAAATAGAAAAGTCTTAAAAAAATGGTGCTTTAAAATAATACAAAAAAGAGTATAATATAATATGAATTAATAAAGTGCTAGGGGTGCCTTTAGGCTGAGATATAAAGTTTTGCTTTATAACCCTTATACCTGATCTGGATAATACCAGCGTAGGGAAGCAATTATTGTAATATAACGATTGTTTTCGAAAGGTCTTCCTAAGCACGAATTTTAGGAGGTTTTTTTTATGTCTTTTTCAAAAAATATGGAGGAAATATTAAAACACCCGACATCGCTCGCAGCACTTCTTGCTTTAATAATACTTGTAGTAGTGGCTATAAAGGTGAGAAAGGTAAAACTTGATACTCACATGATAGCGCAAATAGGTATAGCTTTAGCTCTTGCAACTGTGCTTAAAGTATTTAGAATTTATCATCTTCCACAAGGGGGAAGCGTAACGTTAGGAAGTATGATACCAATTCTTTTAATGGCACTTTTCTATGGTCCTGAAGTTGGATTTTTAACGGGCTTTCTTTACGGAATTATTACACTTATAATGGATCCTTATATTCTTCAACCTGTACAGGTTTTATTTGATTACCCACTTCCATTTATGGCACTTGGACTCGCAGGATATTTTAAAGATAAAAAAATTGTTGCAACTATAGTTGCTGTTTTTGGACGATTTATATGTCACTTTATTTCTGGGGTAGTGTTCTTTGGAAGTTATGCTCCTAAGGGACAATCACCAGTTGTATATTCATTTTTAGTAAATGGTGGTTTCCTAGCAATTGAAGGAGCAATATGCCTTGTAATTATGGCTGTACTTCCAGTAAAACAATTGTATTCTATAGCTGTAAAAAATCATGCGGTTTAACCGTTTATAAATAAAAGGGGCAATCGCACTAAAAATTGTTAAATCATGATTTAAAAAATATTGCGAAGAAACATCATCTTGGAATATTAAATAAAATTAATAAATCTAAGCGTCAAATTGTTAAAATCTTAAGAGCTTTCAATAACTAGCTGAAAAAATGCTCAAACAGATTGAAATCTCTAAAGCTTTTAACAATTTGCCACTAAGATTTATAAAATTTTATTTAAACTATTCCTTCAATGATGTTCCTTCGCAGAGCTAAAAAGCAAGGAAAATTTTTCTCCGTTTCTCTACGAAAAATGCACTGTAAACATGGTTAGGCAATAGAATTTAATAGCTATATCATGTCATACCTTAAAATAGTTTTATACCATCAATAAAGCACCAGCAAAAGCTGGTGCTAATAATTAAAACTTTTTGGGACATTTTCAAAAATGCTTGACAATGCTTTATAAAAATTTTATGCATATATAATTATTATCAGGAGCTACAATGCAGCAGTGAATAGATAGTCCTCATTTTCATCTATTGAAAAGGAAGCACAACCATCAATATTTCCTGAGCTTAATACAGAATAAAGATGAGTATTATTTTTATTTTATAATTAGGTATCTTGGATTTTCAAGTTTTGCTACTAAATTTTAGATTTTTAGGCTTGCCTAATAAAGCATCAAAGTTAAAACTATAGATGCCTTTACTTTTGCCAAAAGTATAGGTCCCAATATAAGCTGTAAGCTGTGTTTTAAATCAATTATAGAAGTTATATAAGCAGTTGATTTTTAATTTTTAAAGTGGTAAGCTAAGAATTGTGTTATCAATTTGTTATCAGTTTGTTATCAATTTGTTATTAATTATGTAATCTTTAATTCATAAATATAAAATAAAATAATATTGGGCTACATAGGATAAAATTTTTAAACCATAAAAAGTCATAATTTAAATATTGATGTAGAAATTAGGTGTTTAATTTGCAATTTAATTCATTAGAGTTTTTAGTATTCTTTTTTTAGTAACTACTGTTTACTACATAATACCACATAAAGTAAGATGGATATGGATTCTTATATCAAGCTATTACTTTTACCTTCAAACGTCTCATCCTAAATATATCATATTACTTTTGGGAACAACATTTATCAGTTATTTAAGTGGATTGCTTATTGAAGCATCGGATAAAAAGCAAAGTGAAAAAGTAAAAAAAAGTGTTTTAATAGGAAGTATTTTATGTAATATAGGGTTCTTATTTTTGTTCAAATATTATGATTTTTTTATGGATATTGCCAAGCAAGCACTTGCTTCAGTGCATATTTATATAAATATGCCTAAATTAGGACTTGCATTACCTGTAGGCATATCATTTTATACCTTTGAGGCAGTAGGATATATTATAGATGTGTATAGAAGGAAAATAAAAGCAGAAAAAAATTTGGCCAAGTATGCACTGTTTATAGCATTTTTTCCTCAATTGCTTGCAGGACCTATAGAAAGAGCAAAACATATGCTTAGTCAATTTGAAGCAAAACATTCATTTAATTATGAAAAAGTAAAAAGTGGGTTACTTTTAATTTTGTGGGGTCTTTTTCAAAAATTAGTAGTTGCAGATAGGTTAAGTAAATTAGTAGATACAGTGTTTTCTAATCCGGATACTTATAAGGGATTCAATGTAGTTATTGCATCTATATTCTTTACATTTCAAATTTATTGCGATTTTTCAGGATATTCAGATATGGCAATAGGAGTAGCAAGAGTTTTAGGTTTTGAGCTTACAAGAAATTTTGAAAGACCATATTTTTCAAAATCAGTGAGAGAATTTTGGAGGAGATGGCATATTACACTTTGCTCATGGTTCAAGGATTATCTTTATATACCACTTGGTGGCAATAGGTGCAGTAAAATAAAAAATTATAGAAATATTATGATTGTATTTATTGTTAGTGGACTATGGCATGGAGCTGCTTTAAATTTTATAGTTTGGGGAACTTTACATGGAGTTTATCAAGTTGTAGAAAAGATTTTAGAGCCATTAAAAAATAAAGTGGTACAAAAATTAAAAATTAATGATCAGGCTATTTGGTATAAATGTTCTCAAGTTTTAATAACTTTTATACTTGTGGACTTTGCATGGATATTTTTTAAAGCTAATACCCTTTCAACAGCTGTTAAGTTAATAAAAAATATGTTTTATTTTAATCCTTGGGTATTTACAGATGGTTCTCTTTATAATTTAGGACTTACTTATAAAGAGTTTATCATTTCTTTGCTTGGTATAGCTGTAATTCTTGCAGTGAACTTTTTACAGAGGAAGAATATTTTATACAAAGAACTGAAGGATAAAAACATAGCAGCAAGATGGTCTGTATATTTAGCGATTGTGGTAATTATAATAATATTTGGAGTTTATGGACCTGAATACAATCCTCAGCAGTTTATATATTTTCAATTTTAGGAGGAATACCTGTGGTTAAAAAAGTAATTATAAAAGGTTTAACTTTTGTTGTATTATTGATTTTTATTATGATTATTGTAAATTCTATATTTGTGGTAAAAACAAGTCAAAGAGGTAAATTAATTGATGGATTATACAAGAACACTAATGATAGCTACGATGTAGTGTTAATGGGGTCAAGCCATATGAATGGCGGTATTGATCCAAATGTTTTATGGCATCAATATGGAATAACAAGTTATAATTATGCAACAGGTGGTCAGCCTATAGATGTTACATATTATTTATTAAAGGAAGTTTTAAAAGTTCATAAAAATCCTATAGTGGTAGTTGATCTTTACTATTTAGGATTGACAGATGAATATGGTGATGAAGGTTATATAAGAAATGTACTTGATAATATGAAATTTTCTCGTAATAAGCTTGATGCTATTGAAAATTGCATACCATTTAAGACAAGAATTAGTTATATATTTCCAATACTAGAGTATCATGAAAGATGGAAAGAACTAACTTCAGATGACATAAATTATGATGCCTCTAAATACTATTATGAGAAAGGTTTTGAGGCTGGAACTCTTAGGTATGGAAAAAATAATTCAAAGGTGGTAAAAACTTCTGAAACATCAGAAATACCGGCTAAAACGGGAGAATACTTAAACAAAATTATTGAATTATCCAAGTCTGAAGGATTTAAACTAGTTTTTATTGATACTCCTTATGATTACCAAAGCGTAAAAGAAATGAAAAATTGGGTGCAAGATCCGCAGAAGATGGTTAATAAGGTGAAGGAAATTGCCCAAAAGAATAATATTCCAGTTGTAGATTACAATGATGAGGATAAGTTAAAAGCAATAAACTTTGATTTTAAAAATGATATGAACAACTCCAGTCATTTAAATATATGGGGAGCTGATAAGGTTACTAAAGATTTTGGTGCATTTTTAAAAGAAAACTTTAAGCTTGTAAATCATCGCAATGACAGCAAATATAAGCAGTGGAATTTGGATTATAAAAAATCACAGGCGGCTTCGATTTTATACAAAAATGATAAGAAATGAGTTACATTCATTAGAGTGTAACTCATTTCTTATTTGAAAATTAAAATATTATTTTTTTACCATCCTTATAAACTTCAGCAACATTCATTAAAGTATCAATGTTAAGAAGAGGATTTTCGTTTAATACAATAAAGTCAGCAGTTTTTCCAGTTCCAAGAGTACCAAAATCAGCATCAACTCCTAAAAGTTCGGCAGCAGATTTTGTTGAGGCAACTATTGCTTCCATAGGAGTTAATCCAGCTTTAACCATTAGATTTAATTCAAAAGCAGTTTTTTCTGGTCCATTAAATGGAGTGCTTCCATCAGTTCCCATAGCAATTTTTACGCCAGCAGCCTTTGCTCTTTGGAAGCTTCTTGTATGATCTTCAATAACGCGCTTTGATTTTTCTACCATGTAAGCTGGTATGCCGGCTTCTATACCATTTTCAACAATAAAATATGGAGCATTCAGTGTAGGAACTAGATATGTTCCTTTTTTTAACATAAGATCAATAATTTCATCGGTTAAATAAATTCCATGTTCTACAGAATCAATGCCAGCCAAAACAGCATTTTTTATTCCTGTAGCACCTTGTGCGTGAGTTGAGGTTTTCTTACCTACTTTGTGAGCTTCTATAACAGCAGCTTCTATTTCATCTTGGTTAAGCTGTGGTGAACCTGGTTCTACACCTGGAGTCATAACGCCGCCTGTTGCCATTATTTTTAGAAAATCAGCGCCTGCTCTAAGTTGTTCTCTTGCAGCTTTTCTTACCTCGTCTACGCCGTCACATTCTCTTCCCATTTGCCAGCCATGTCCACCTGTCATGGTTAAGCATTTACCACATGCAAGGATTCTTGTACCTTCAATAAGACCACTGTTAACAGCATCTCTAATATCTATGTTTATAAAATTTGGGGCTCCCATATCTTTTACATATGTAACACCGGCTTTTAAATATTTTTTCGCATTTGCAGCTGCATGAAAAGCAATTGTAGCATCAGATTGTTTTTGCGCGAATGGATCACCAACTGGTTCCATAGTTATATGTACATGACAGTTAATCATTCCAGGCATTATGGTTTTTCCGGATAAGTCAACAATTGTTGTATTGCTTTCTAAATGAAAGTCATCAGCAGAACTTACCTTTTTTATTTTATTATTTTCTATAAGTAAGCCTGAATTTTTTATTGCAGCACTTCCTGTTCCTGATATAAGGGTAGCACCTTTAAAAAAAGTTTTTGTACTCATATTTTTGCCTCCTTAGTTTTTTTGTGATATATTCTTAAATAATCTTTTGAATTTTAGATGATTTAGCTATAAATTCGTGAAACGACTAAAAAATTATTAATTATCCTTATAATAGCATAATTTTTTTTTTGTGTACAATCATATAATTCACAATTATTTATTTTAGTCCTTGTTTTAAATAGGGACAAAAGAAATTACTTATTTAAAACAAAGCTCATCTATAATGACATAAATTTTTATCAACATTTTTTTTATCTAGCTTTATTTTAAAAATTTATAGGAATAATAACTGTATAAACTTTTAAGGAGTAATGTTATGGAAGAAAATTATAAAAATCTTAAAATTGCGCAAAGAGGTGCAAGCATTAGTTTAATAGTATATATAATTTTATCAGCCTTAAAGCTTTTTATGGGATATCTAACTCATTCAAAAGCTCTTACGGCTGATGGACTCAACAATTCAACAGATATAATATCATCATTGGCTATCATAATTGGTCTCAAGATAGCTAGAAAGCCTGCTGATGAAGATCATAGCTATGGTCATTTGAGGGCTGAAACAATAGCAGCCCTAGTGGCCGCTATTATAATGATAGCAGTAGGTATTGATGTAATTTATAATGGGATTTATTCAGCTGTTTTTTTCAAGGCTAAAGCTCCTGAGATAACTTCAGCGGTAATTGCGGTTATTTGCGCTGCAATAATATATTTTGTCTATGTGTATAATAAAAAAACTGCAATTAAGATAAATAGTCAGGCCTTAATGGCAGCAGCAAAGGATAATCTTTCAGATGCCCTTGTAAGTATTGGAGCTGCCGTTGGAATAATAGCTTCACAATTTGGATACCCATGGATAGATCCAGCAGCATCAATAATTGTAGGAATTATAATATGCAAAACTGGGTATGAAATTTTTAAGGAGTCTGTGCATAATTTAACTGATGGTTTTGATAGGAATAAGCTAGATGAAATGGTTAAAAGTATAAATTCAATTAAAGAAGTTAAAAAAGTTAGAGACATAAAGGCTAGGGTTCATGGAAATAACATTTTTGACAGACATTGTAATAGCTGTCGATCCAAGCTAACAGTTGGTGAAAGCCATAAGACAACAGAGCAAGTAGAAATGGTTCTCAAAAGAGATTTTAATGTAAGACATGTTATTGTTCATGTTGAACCGGAAGATAGATAGTTTATTTGATTTTCATTGAAGTGTTTTTTATTTCTTAATCGTTATAATAAGTGTAAGGATAAAAAAAGGCGGTGATAATCATTGAAAATGAACAGTTTGCAAACTATATAAAAAAGTACGAGCGGTTAATCATTACTATTTGTTTATCCTTTACTAAAAATTACTTTGATGCTGAAGATTTAGCCCAGCAAACTTTTTTAACTGCTTATAAAAACTATGAAAAGTTTGATGGTGAAAATTTTAAGGCTTGGATTACTAAAATTGCTGCAAATAAATGCAAAGATTTTCTTAGAAGTCCTGCAAGGGCAGTACATAACTTGTCTGATGATGATTGTGAGTATTTGGAGGATTGTGGAGATCTACCTGAAGATATTGTTATGAAAAAGTATGATGCAGACAAAATAAAAAATTTATGTAACAAGCTAAAAGAACCTTACAAGACGGTGGCGTTAAGTTATTTTTGTGAAAATATTAAGCTGTCAGATATATCTAAAAATACAGCTCAAAATCTAAAAACTCTTCAAACTCAGCTTTATAGAGCAAAAAAATTGCTTAAAGCTTTATGGAAGGAGGAAGTTATATGAAAAGTACATTATTTGATGAAAATGGTCATTTAAGTGTAGTGACTATAGAAAAATTAAAAATAGGAAATTTAAGTGATGATGATATGCTTTTAGTATCTGAACATATTTGTGATTGCGAAAAGTGTGCAGATTGCTTTGCAAATAGCTTTGATGATAATGAACTTGTAAATGTTCCTTTAGGTTTTGAAGAGGAAGTTCAAAGTAAAATAGAAAAAAATAAACAAGTTAGAAGGGATTTTATGTTTTATTCGTTTAAAGTGGGAATTGCAGTTTGTGTTGCAATTGTAATTACTTTTTCAAATATATTTAACATTGTTAGTAATGAGCACATGAAAAAATATGTTAATACTCCGAATTTAAATATAGTAAGTTCCATTAATACTAAACTAACTGATTTTTCTCAGAAAATAATTAATATGGAGGTTTTTAAGCATGCAAAATAAAAAAAGTAAATTTTTGGCTTTCATTTTTTCGTTTTTTCCAGGGGCGGGGCACATGTATTTGGGATTTATGAAAATAGGTATTTCGTTTATGGCAGAGTTTTTGTTTGTTGTATTTCTTGCAAATATTTTAAATATAGGCTCACTTCTTTATATTGCTCTTTTGATTTGGTGTTATGCATTCTTTGATTGCTTAAATAAGTGTAATTTAAGAGAAGAGGAATTTTTAAATATTAAGGATAGATATTTATTAAATGCTGATGATATGCTGAAATTTGACAATAATATACTTAAGAAAAGAAGATTATTTGTAGGAATAGTGATTTTAATTTTAGGATGCTATGCGCTGTGGAATACTTTTATGAACACTTTAAGCCAATTTATACCACAGGAAATATATGAGGTTATTTTTAACGTGTCAAGAATTGTCCCTAGAATAGTAATAAGCGCTGCAATAATTATTATAGGAATAAAGCTTATTATAGGGAAAAAAAGGGAGAGCGATAGTGATGAATAGAAAACATAGAGTAGGCACATTTACGACAGGATTATTGCTTATAATCTTTGGTGTATTGTATTTGCTAAAGATATTTTTTCCTAGCATAAATTACTATTTTATATTATCGCTTTGGCCTCTTATTTTAATCTTTATAGGAATTGAAATAATTGCTGCTTATATAATGAATAAAGATGAAAATATTAAATATGATACAGGAGCTATAATTTTATCAGTGTTTTTAAGTTTTTTTGCAATGGGTATAGCATTTATGCAGTTTATAGCCGAGCATGCTGATAAGTTTATAAGCATTAATTTTTAATAAACTAAAGGAAGCTGTGTTTGTAATTTATCTTTAGTGCTAATACATCAATATCTGGTAAAAGAATTATTTTTACCAGATATATTATTTTTTGATTAAATAGACGAAAAAATAATTAGTAATGCCATTTGTTATTTTATGAAAATATAAAGAAGGAGACTTTACATGTATAAAAATGTTCATATTGTTGGAGTAGGCACATATCATCCTAAAAGAATAGTTGAAAACGAGTATTTTAAAAAACATTTTGAAAAATACGGAATGTCTAGACAAGCCGAGATTTTAACTGAAAGACTAGGAAGAAATACTAGGACTTTAGGAGAAAAGGGTGATACCAGTTTAAGTATGGGATTAGAGGCAGCAAAGAAAGCTTTAGATAATGCAAATTTAACGGCACTTGATATTGACGGGATTATATCAGTTTCAGATACTCCAGAGTATCTTTTGCCTTGTTGTGCAGTTTTGATTCGAGATGGTCTAGATGCTAAAAATGCAACAAATGTGTTTGATGTGAATAGCAATTGCATAGGGATGATAACGGGAATAGATATTGCTTCAAGGTATTTAAAGACTGATAAAAAGTATAAAAGATTCTTGGTTGTTGGCGCAATGTTAATGAGTCCATTTGCTAGAGAAGATGATATAGTTGGCTATGCATGTTTTTCTGATGGTGGAGCTGCTGTGGTTCTAGAGGTAAAGGAAGAAGAAGAAGAAAGAGGAATGCTTGATTATAAAGTTTTAACTGATTCATCTTTTAATAGATACACGAGATTCCCAGTATGTGGATTATCTAAAATTACAAAAAGCGAAATCAAAGAATATGATAAAAAGTTTATGTGGGAACCATTTAACTTTGATATTTTATCCGATGAATGGGTAAAACTCTTAACTGGATTGCTAAATGATAATAATTATAATCCGCAAGATATAAGCCATTACTTTATGTCACAATTTTCAAAAGGTGACTTAGATTTAACGTTGGAGAAAATGGGAGTTGAACTTTCAAAATCTACTTTTATAGGCTATAAGTACGGTTACACTGGTTGTACAAGCCCTTTTATGGCATTAGATGATAGATTAAAAATAGAAGGCTTTAAAAAAGGAGATCTTATTATATTCTGTTCAGTAGCTGTAGGATATACAATGTCTGCTGTTTTATACAAATGCTAAGAGTTTGGAGGATAATTTATGGAAAATAGTACAAGGCTAGTAGTCAAATATCAAAAAAAAAAGTTTTGAAAATAGTAGTAATATTGTATTCAATAAGTGTAATTTCAGCTGATTTTTTTCTTATGCTTTTAAGGCTTATAGGCGTTTATAGTGGAAGAGAAATGAAATGGAATAATCTTTTTATATTTGCAGGTGTTATAGCGATAGAATTAATTGTATTAATTTTTATGTATAAACAAACAACCAAGCCTGAAAAATGGCAAAAGTATTTTAAGGCTTTAAATATGATATTAATTTTAATATGTTACATAAATTATATATTTTTAAGCGTATTGACACCATCGAAAGAGATTTGGGTTTTAGTGTTCTACTTTATTGTTTTAGCAGCATTGTTTTTAGATGTTAAGATGGTAGTATTATCTATTGCACTAAGTTTAATATGTAATGTTATTTTATTTAAAATAGATTCTTTTTTTGTACCAGACAAGCAGTTTATTTTAAGAGAAACTGTTGTAAGATCTATTGTTATATGTTTTGTATCATTTGGAATCTTGCTGCTCACATATCTAGCAAGCGATATACTTAAGAAAGTTGATGCTGAGGAAAAGGAAGTAAATGAAAAAATAAGAAGGTTTCTGGTCTTTTTAATAAAATATCACAATTTGCAGAAATTATATTAAATTCAAGTGACGCATTGGCGGCTGCTATTGAAGAGGAAAATAGCGGAATACAGGAAATCGCATCAAATAGCCAATACATAAGTAATAGTACCAACGGAGTATTAGAAAAATCAACGAAAAATACAAAGATATTGGATGAACTATTAGATGTAAATAAGGGAGTATCTTCAAAAACTAAAATGCTTCAAGAGCACTCATCAAATTTAATTGATATGTCAAACAAAAATGAAGAGGCTTTAAAGAAGTTGCTTGAAATAATTGAGATCATAGATAAAAGTTCAGGGCATAACTATGCTTCAGTTGTAAAACTTGAAGAAAAGTCCAATGAAGTCTATGGAATAATATCTAATATAAATGATATTGCAGAAGAGACAAATTTATTAGCACTTAATGCGAGTATAGAGGCGGCAAGGGCAGGGGAAGCTGGTAAAGGATTCGCAGTTGTAGCTAATGAAGTTAGAGAACTTGCTGAGAATACAAGAGGATCACTTGAAAACATAACAACTATAATTAATGAATTCAAAAATGAAATAGATACAGTTAAACTGTCAATTTCTAAAAATAATGAAAAAGTATCATCTGGTAGAGAAATAGCAAGTTCAACTGTAGATGATACAATGAAAGTAATAGAAAGGCTGAAACAGATCGGAGAAAATATAAATGACATGAATGATTTAATGTATAGATTACTAAACAAGACTGATAGTGTGGCTAAATTTAACCTGGATGTTATGGACTCAGTAAAAGATACTATAGGTAAATTTGATACTATCACGGAAGCTATAAATCAAACTGCAGCTACTAGTGAAGAAATTATAGCAAGCTCAGAAGAGCTAAAGGCGACAGCCGCAGAAATGAATGAAATAAAACAAAATTAATTAGATAGATGTAAGGGTTACATTCCAAAAGCTTTGTCATTTGGGAATGTAACCCTAAATTTTATTTGAAATAATGTAGTTTGAATATAATATAGGCATATTAAAAACAAGTTAAATATATAAATAGTATAGATGTATCATTAATTTATGGAGTAATTATGAGTGTAAATATCAAAAGTCAATGTCCAATGATCAAAGAAAAAGAGTTAAGTGCAAAAAGTCTAGCTCAGGA
>NZ_LGVB01000005.1:0-18574 GCF_001270375.1 Clostridium sp. DMHC 10 | reverse complement strand
AAACGCCAATAAATGACGGCGGTATTTCATTTGGGCAAATTGCAGTAGCAGAAGCAGTAACTAAAAAACAGAGTAGAGAGTAAAGTGAAGGTTAATTTTCTGCTGAAGCACAAAATTTAAAATCTAATGGGCTTAAGCCCAAAACCATAGTATATTTCTTTAGCGAAGCTAAAAAATTATAAGTTTTAAGACTTATACGACGTAAGGAGGATAAATCATCCGTCATTCTACTCTCTACTATCTGCTCTGAAGTGGGGTGATTAAAGTGTGTCTTGCAGTACCAGGAAAAATTAAATCTATTAATGAAAATTTAGCAAAGGTTGATATTATGGGAATAGAAAAAAGTGTAGACATTGAACTTATAGAAAATCCGCATGTAAATGACTATATTTTAATACATGCGGGTTTTGGAATAGAAAAAATTGATAATGAGTATTTTGATTATCTGGAAAAAGTATTCCAAGAGGAAGTGGAAAATGAACAAAAAAGAAATTGTACTTGACCTTGTTAATAAAATTAAGAATTCTAATGTAGAAGAATTTAATATAATGGAGATATGCGGTACACATACACAAAGTATATCAAAAATGGGGATAAGAAATTTATTTTATCCAAAGATAAATTTAATATCAGGACCAGGTTGCCCAGTTTGCGTTACTTCGGAAGGTTATATAGATGCAGCAATTGAACTTCTAAATAAGGAGAATATTATATTAACAACCTTTGGAGATTTGATGAAAGTAAAAGGCAGCGAAGAAAATTTAATAGATAAGAGGCAAAAAGGCAAAAGGATAAAAATAATATATTCTCCTTTAGATGCGCTTAAAATTGCAAAAGAGAATGAAAGTTTTGAGGTTGTTTTTTTAGCTGTTGGATTTGAAACTACTGCTCCATTAATAGGACTTGCTGTGAAAAGAGCAAAAGAAAGCAATATTAATAATTTCTCTATTTTAAGTGGCTTAAAGATTATGAAACCAGTTATGAAGACTATATTAAATGATAAAGAGTGTGGAGTGAATGGAATTATATGTCCAGGACATGTAGCAGTCATAACTGGAGCTGATTACTTTAAATTTATTAAGGAACAATATGATATCTCAGCAGTCGTAACTGGTTTTGAAAGCTTAGATATTTTATCTGCAATATATTTTTTAATAAGTCAAAAGCAAAGTAAGTTTGAAAATTTATACAGAACCTGTGTGACTTCAAGTGGAAATTTATTTGCAAAGGAAATTATTGAAAGCTGTTTTTTAAAAGATGATTGTACATGGAGGGGAATTGGAAAAATTAATAAATCTGGTTTATATCTAACAAAGGTTACGAAGAATTTGATGCGTTAAAAAAATTTGAACTATCAATAAAAGAAAATCGAGAAAACAGCTGTGTATGCGGTGAAATTATATTAGGGAAAAAGTGTCCAAGTGATTGCAGCTTCTTTGGTAAAAAGTGTACTCCATCTCATCCAATTGGACCATGCATGGTATCTTCAGAGGGATCATGCTCTATTTATTTTAGATACAGGGGGGAAAACTATGAATAAAACAATTAAATTATTTCATGGTGATGGTGGTAAATATACAAGTGAATTAATAGAAAATATTTTTTATAAGCACTTTAATAACAGCATATTAACTAGTGGAATAGATTCTGCTTTATTTAATGTAAATAGTGGCAAAATGGCATTTACTACAGATTCATTTGTTGTAAAGCCTTTATTTTTTTCGGGAGGCAACATTGGAAAGCTTGCAGTTTGTGGAACTATAAATGATTTATCTGTATCTGGAGCAAAACCATTATATTTAAGCGCAGGATTTATAATAGAAGAAGGCTTCTCAATAGAAATCCTCGATTTAATAGTTGAGGAAATGGCAAAACAATGCAAACTTTTAGGTGTCAAAGTTGTAACGGGAGATACAAAGGTGGTTGAGAAAGGCTCTGCAGATAGAATATTTATAAATACTGCTGGAGTTGGTGTTATACAAAACAATTACGAAATGAAGAAGATTGAAGCTGGAGATAAAATAATTGTAAGTGGAAATATAGGAGATCATGGCACAGCTATAACGCTTGAAAGATATGGTGTGGATGTAAAGAGCAATATTAAAAGCGATTGTGCTTCAGTTTACGAGATTGTAGAGGCAATTAAAGAATATTATCCTTTTGTGAAAATAATGAAGGATCCAACTAGAGGGGGAATTGCTACAATATTAAATGAAATTTCAAGCATATCGGGGTTAGGTATAAAACTTGTAGAGGAAAATATTCCAATTTTAAGAGAGGTACAGGGAGTAAACAAGATGTTAGGTTTAGATCCACTTTATATGGCATGCGAGGGACGAGTTATAATTGTAGCGAAAAGTGAAGTTGCTAAAGAGATTTTGGGCAGGCTGCGCAGCTTAAAACAATGCAAAGATGCAAGTATTATAGGAAGTTTTACCGAGGATTCGGAACGTATTGTGTATGTAGAAAATTCATTTGGTGGCGAAAGAATTCTAAATACTTTAGACGGTGAGATGTTGCCGAGAATATGTTAATAAGGTTGATTAATTTCTGGTTACGTGTTCTTCTGGAATAAACTTTATAAAATTAAAGAAAAAGAGTATAGTGAAATTAAGAAAGAAATTAATACTCTTAGGTGTTATATAGAAATATTCAACGTGTAGGTGGATATAATTGGAGGAATATATTGTGAACAAAAGTTTTATAATCAGTGCTAAAGTTAAAAATATCGATATGAAGTTTAAAGTGGTACCTGAGCTTTTTTCACCTCAAGGTATTGATAAGGGTACTTTAGCAATGTTGTCTGTAGTAGATTTTACTGAAGGTGACAGGGTATTAGATTTAGGATGTGGTTATGGCGTAGTAGGTGTTTTAGCGGCCAAAACTATAGGTACTTCTAATGTAGTCATGTTAGATAAGATGAGTGCAGCAGTTAAATGCGCCAAAGAAAATGCTTTGCTAAATGGCGTATCTGAAGTTAAAGTATACCAAAGTGATGGGTTTAGAGATTTGCCAGAAAAAGATTTTTCATTGATACTATCCAATCCACCGTATCATGCAGATTTCAATGTCCCAAAGGAATTCATTGAAAAGGGCTTTAACAGGCTAGTCATTGGTGGAAAAATCTATATGGTCACTAAAAGAAAAGACTGGTATAAAAATAAATTGATATCCATATTTGGTGGAGTGAAAATATGGGAAATAGAAGATTATTTTGTCTTTATGGCGGTGAAAAAAGATAGTCACTATGCTAATGCAAAGCACCGCTAAAATCTTTCACTTTATTTTAGGTATTTTCAATGGATTTAATGGACTTATTGCATTTTTGATTATTTTAAATGCAATATCTTCTTCTGTAGATATTTTAAATTTATTGGTTTTATAAACCGATTTTTTAATCCAGTTTTTAACTTGCTGATTATCAAAATTACTCATGGCTGCAAATCCAGAAAGGACTCTTGATTTTGGGCATTCTTTCTTGATGTTAATTTGAATTTGTCCCAAGCCACCACCGCCATGAGTGCAAAATGGAATAATGGTTTTCTCATGTAAATCAACGTCTTTTAAAAAACTTAATATAGGTGGAGCAAATGATTTAAACCAATTTGGGGTTCCTAAAAAAATGTAATCATAGGAAGCAACTGATTCATTGCCGGATAGTAGTTTAGGGCAATATAGCCTATCTCAATTTCACGCCTTACTTCCTTTGTTGCTGTATTATAATTGAAGGCATAGTGTTTTTCAGAAATTAGTTCCCTAACATCTCCTCCAGTTTGTTTGGCTATTTCTTCTGCTAACCTTCTTGTTGTATTAGAAAAGGAGTAAAAGACCACTAATATTTTACTCATGTTTACCTCCAAAATTCTTGTCTATATGGGTATTTCACCTTTGATTTATAGAAATTTTTTAATGTGAATAAGCATTGTTACTTCGCAATTTTTTTAGATTATTGAAGTTATTTCAATTAAATCATTGATTTTGTAATCTGCTTCAGTTTGATTAGCATAATAATCTTTTTGTGCTAAAGCTGCTACAGTTAAACCAGCTGATTTTGCAGAGCGGATTCCAAGCATAGAATCTTCAACGGCTAGTACTTCTTCTGAAAGTGAATTTAAAGCATTAGTAGCCAAACGGTAAATTTCAGGATCTGGTTTGCTTTTTTTACACTCATCTCCACTTATTACAAAATCAACATAAGTTTTAAGTTCACATTCTTTCAGCATTCTTAAAATTTCACTTTTAGCTGAAGAAGAAGCAATAGCTTATTTTTATTTTTTATCTTTTAATTCTTTTAAAAAAGTTTTTTACAGAAGGATTTAATAATTTGGGAAAATAAGCTGGATGCTCATTGCAGTATTTAACATATTTTTCTTGCAAGGTTTTGCGTCTTTTAGTATCTTTTGGAACTAGCATTTCCCAAATCATTGAGTTGGTTAAGCCTATGAAATCATCAATTTGTTTTGAACCTGGGCTTATTTCAAGTTCATTAAAAAATTTCATCCTTCTTTTAAAATAAAAGTATTCGGTATTAACTAGAACACCATCCATATCAAAAACAACTGATTTTTTCAAAATATTTACCTCCATTTAATCATTAAATACGATATCACAAATTAGACGAATTTCCAAATCTGAAATTTTTATAGTATACTCCTTTTCAATTTCGTTAAAGGAAAAGTGAATAATCTCCATTTTTCTTTTTTGTTTTTGCATGAATTCTTTAATATCTTCTTGCATGTCAACTTCTTCTTTTCGGAGTATTCTTTCAACCATGCAGGAGCAATGAATGTACAATAAAAATCGTTTATTATTAGATAATTTTATATCGAACTTTTCTTCCATTTTATCAACAGCATCTTGTACGAAAGTTAGTACCTTATTTACATCTAATATTGTGAGCTTTCCAATAATTCTTTTTAGTGAAAATTTAAATACTAAATCCTTTTTCAATTGTGTTTCGTTAATTTTAAAATTACAATTTAATATGTTAATAAAATCCTCAATATCTTCCCCGCTGATTAGATGGTCTAAACCAATGTAAGGAACCCCTTCAATTTTTGGATCAGCAGTTCCTATGATAGCTAGTACTTCATAGATTTGAAAAGGCAGCTCTTTTTGCTTATTCTGTTTCAATCTACGATAATCATAAGGTACAATAGAGACTAAAGGACTCGAATGATTTAAACTATTATGAAGTATTTCTTGAATTTGAATTGCACTCCCCATGCCAGTATAACAGCATGTCAAAATTGCTTTTTTCTTTTTTTCTGCTGGATAAACTAGTTGTTTGTTAATTTTAATGCCCTTCAAAAATTGCTCACTAATTTCGCCTATATTTTTTTTCTGCAGAAGTAAACTGCCAATTTCTAAGACTAAAGGAGTGGAAACAAAATCTATCAATAATAAAGGTCCTTTAAGCTTGTTTTTTAAACGAACATTTAGTTCAGATAGGGAGCCCATATCTACTAATAAAATTAGTCCTTTTTCTATGTTGTTATTATCAATGAAATCCAATATTTTACTTTCAATATTATCAATTGTAGTATCAATTGGCATATCAATAGCTTGAAAAAAGTTTTTCTTTAACATTCTATTTGCTACATTTGCTATACTACTTGCTGTCGAGTAGCCATGAGCTAGAATAATGCTTTTGATTTCATTTTTTACATCCTGTATATTCATGCCGTTTAAATAGAAAGAAATTAAAATTAAATCTTCATCTAAAATCGGGAAATCTAATCTATCGCTTAAGTGTGACAGCATACGTTTAGCTAGCCATAAACTATTTCCCATATGCATATCAATAAAATTAATGAGTTTTGGACGAATACTATACCATTCTGAATGGTTGATTAAAATTTCACGTTCTTCTTTAAAATAAAGCAAATGTGCTATTGATATAATTTTATTTCCATCTTGCTCAAAACCGTAGTTTTCTTCCATATATTTAAAGGTTGATCTGATATTAAAAGTTAGTATTGAAAATAAAGATTCATTGTTATTTACTTGTGAATTAAATACTAGATCATCTAATAACAAGTTAACATTATTCATCATATCATTAATGTAATATTCGCTTGTGATTCCACCTGATTCAAGACGCTTAAATCCATCTATAAATTGAAAATAGGTTGATTTAAGATTTACCTGTTCTTTGTTATTAGCTGCTAATAATTCTGGTTTTGTAAAATCATAGGTTCTGTCCTGATATCTATTAGAAATTTGATGATATAAGCTTTCTTTTAACTGATCTACACTGCCGGTTGGCAGATCAGAAATACGGACTTTAATTATTTTTTGATTTTTTATCTTTGCATAACTGCTTCCACAACTGTATTTAATAATATTTTTAATTTTCCCAACATTACCTTCGAAATTATTAAAAAGTAAAAATGAAATTACTTGTTTAGAAACCTGAATGATACGTTGCATAATTTTACTTTCTTGTAAAAAAAAAAAAAAAGTTATCAATTAAATGGATCTTTTCATGTTTAGGTCTTTCTGAAAAGCTTGGAATATTGATAATAACAGGTAATCTACGAATAAAAGTAGGTAAAAAAGCTGATTGAATAGATTCAGTAGTAGCAAAAATCAATCGTACTTTAGCTCTTTTTTTAATGCTGTTATCGCCGATAGGAGAATATTCTCCTGAATCCATAAAAGTAAAAAGCTTTTCTTGTCCTTCTTCCGTTAAACGGTGTACTTCGTCAAGAAATAAAATTCCACCGTCAGCATTTTCTATCAAACCTTTTTTGTCTTTATCTGCTCCGGTAAAAGCGCCCTTAGTATAACCAAATAATAAACTAGACAATAGTTCCGGGTTATGGTAGTATTGTGCACAATTTAAAGAAATAAACGCAGAGTTCTTATTAATAATTTTTTGTTCTAAGCAGTAGTTATAGATGCACTTTGCAAGATATGTTTTACCTGAACCACTAGGACCTAAAAGCATTATAGGAAGACCATTACCAGGATAAAGTGCTGCTGTTTTTATTTGCTCGATTTGCTCTTTTAGACTTCCTTTAGAGCCAATTACATTGCTCAAGACATCTCTTTTTTGTGTTTTAGGATCTTCTCCTAATAAATCTTCCAGAGTATTATATTCATTATGAATTGGTGGAAAATATAAATTTGAAAATATAGCTTTGTCCAAGAATATTACTGGATATTCTTTAATCTTGATAATTGTGCCTTGTTTTACCTCTTTATTAAGATAACTACTAACAGTACTTCTATTTAAACGTACGTTTTCAGCGATTGAATTAGCAGAAAAATTTTTAATATCTTTTTTATTGAATTCTTTGGTTAGTTCTTTTAAATAATTAGATATATTTACTCCCATAAATAAACACACCTCCTTATAATAAAAAGTTATCTTCTGTTTAGTGGTTATTGAATAATATATATTATAACAGATGACAATTTTTGTTATAATTTACTAAATATGAAAGTCACCGTTTATTAAAAAACAAAGAAACCGAACAATATCGATTTCCTTGTTTTCCATAATGGTTTTATTTTAATATTGTAATTTCCACATATATCTTCTCTTTGTTAATGGATGTTGACGTGAATATGAAAGTTCTTCAGCATATACACGGAATACTGCTGTAATTAACATTGGATTAAAATAATCTATAACAGTTTTTGGAATTGCTGAAGACAAACCGTAATCTAAAGCATCTACTACTGATACTTTTGCTTTAAAACGTTGTAAGAAGGTTAAAGCACGTGCATCAATTGGACGAGTGCTTCCATCGTTCATTAGTAAAATAAATGGAACATCTTTATCTACTATTTCAAATGGTCCATGGAAGAACTCTCCTGAATGGAATGTTCCAGAATTAATCCACTGCATTTCCATCATTAGGCAAATTGAAGTGGAGTAAGCAACTTCAGTAGTAGCTCCACTGCTCATTACATAAATTTGAGGAGCATCTTTGTAAGCTTCAGCAAATTTTTTGCATCTGCTATAGCTGATTCTGCAGAAGTTTGTGCTAAATCGTAAATTTTACTAAAAGCAGCTTGCATGTCTTCATAATATTTATAACCTTCAAATTGTTCAAGAATTTCTACTGATAATTCAAGAGCATAGCCCATTTTTTCAAGTTTAGCTGCATAATTCTCACTGAAGCGATGGCAGATAACATAATTAGAATTTTTAGTGAGAGGAGAATTAGCTGAGTGTGTTAAGCAAATTACATGAGCACCAAGTTCTTTAGCTTTACCAGCAGCTTTTACAGTTTCAGGAGTTGTACCACCTAGAGAAGCTGCAATTACAATAGCTGTTTCGTTTACTGATGATGGTGTTGCATAATTAAACTCATTTGCTGTATAGTGACTAACACGTATATTTTTTGCATTGCTATCTAAAAAATATTTTGCTGGGTATAATTCTGCTTTTGAAGCACCACAGCCTACAAAAATAACACTTTTAATTTCCTTTTGGTTTTCTTTAATTTCTTTAATGATTTGTTTTGAAGTCATTATTAATACCTCCTAATATTTTTTATATATAATATATTCTTAAGGAATATTAGCTTAAGCTTATTTAAAAATTCCAAGTGCACTTAGGATAATTCCACCTGCAATACAAATAACAAGCATCCATCCTGTTGAAACTTTCTTTTTTAAAAGCCAATACATAAAGAAAGTTAATCCTAATGGAATAATTTGTGGAGCAATGCTGTCTAATACAGTTTGTAAAACAAATTTACTGCCATATTTAATTGGTGTTGTTATTCCAATCATACTAGCCATCATTGATCCTATAACCATTAAACCTACAACAGAACACATGTACATCACCTTATCCATAAGGCCTTCATTATAAAGTTTTGTTAAATATTTATTTCCCATTAAGTAACCAATTTTACCGCCATAATAAGTAACAATGTACGATGGAATAATGGAAATGAGCATTGCTAAAATAGGACCTAAAATACTTCCTTGCTTTGCTAGATTAATACCTAAACCAAAGGCTAATATACGAATAGTTCCCTGAAAAAAAGAATCGCCAATTCCAGACAGAGGTCCCATAAGTGAAGTCTTTATTGCACTAATTGATTCAGGATTAAAGTTTTCCCTATCTTCATAATATTGCTCTTCCATTGAAGCAGATAAGCCTAAAACAAATGAGCTTGTCTGAGGAGTGCAATTATAGAATGACATATGACGTTTATAAGCTTCTTTTTTCAATTCATCATCCTTTGGATCCTTATAAATATTGTCCAATATAGGAGCAATTCCATATAGAAAACCCATATTCATTTGCCTTTCATAGTTCCAAGAATCTTGAATTGCCCATGAACGCCATAAAAATTTTCTGTATTTCCACTTATTTGGATCTTTTTGTTTTGCTAGTTCTGTTTTATTACTCATTACAATTCCCCCTTATCATCAAAGATCTAATGAGTCCTTAACGTTTTTATTATTGTTGAATTTAAGTTCGGCTAAAACAAAAGCAACTACACAAGCAAAAATTGCAACACCAGTTACACTTAATTTTGAATATGCTGTAATAAAGAAACCTGTAAGTAAAAATGGCAGCATTTTTTTAGAGAGCATAGTAGTAAGTAACAAAGCAAAACCATAGGCAGGTAAAATTTCACTTGCTAAAGTTAAACCATTTGTCAGCCATGAAGGAATAGAGGTTACAATGTTTTTAACTAAATCTGTGCCAAAATAAGTTGCTAAGAAAATAGGTACAAAGTACATTAATGAATATAAGATTGTTCCCCATACAATGTGTATATTGCATGCTTTTCTATACTCACTTTTTTCAATAAGCGAATCAGCTGTATGCGTTAAATTGGAAAGAATAGTTCTTAGTAATATTCCAATTAATTGTCCCAACACTGAAATTGGAACTGCAATAGTTAAAGCCGCTTGTGGATTTGCTTTTGATAAAATTGCAAATGCAGTAGCAATGATAGATGCCATGTTCATGTCTGGAGGTGCTGCAGCACCTATATTTACAAGACCAAGTGAGATTAATTCAAGAGAAGCTCCAACCATTAATCCTTTTTGAAGATCCCCTAGTACAATTCCTACTAACGTACTAACTATTAGTGGTCGCTCTAAGTTTGATCTACCCAAGAGTCTAGAATCTAGAATGCATATTATACCAATGATGCCTAATAAAATTGATTTAATTAACATCTTATTTACCCCCTTTTATTTAGTTTTTATATTTTAGATGTTAAATCTTCATTTTTGGAAGTAGGTACTTGCTGCATATACAAATTTATTCCCATTTGTTTTAGTTGCCTTGAATCTTCCAGTTCATCATCATTTAAGAAAATAGCATTGCTGTACTTTTTAGAATTTCCTTTGTTGGCAATTCCACCATAATTGATTTCAGTAATTTTGGAATAACCCTTGCAAAAATTCAAGGTATCTTTAGTTCCTCCAAAAACAAGCATAATATTTTCGCTTAATTGTTCTACTTTTTCAATTTTAGATAGTAATTGTTCTACTGAAAAAATGTTTAATGTTACTCCAACAGGTTTTGATAAGTTCAATGATATTTTTTTAAATTCATCCTTAGCAGTTGCGTCATCTACAACAATAATTCTTGAAATACCTAAACTCTTTGTCCATGAAAAAACTACTTGTCCATGTAATAAACGATGATCAATTCTAACTAATTTAATCATAAATTTACCTCCTAGTATAATAATGATATAGCCACTAAGGGCTATTCTTTTCTTCATAAATTTCTAAACTGAGTAACGGAAGAAGGACTTCCTCCTTCATCAGATGTTTTGACAAGCAAAGCTATGTCAAACCCTTCACTTTTTCACATAAGTGAAAAAGTTAGTTTTTTAATGAGCAGGGCGAATTAAAACCCTTCACTCAGCTCGACAAATTGTGGCTTGTAAGGATAAATTTGGTATTGGTAATTTAAACATTTCAGCTTGTTTATCTATAATGATAAATATATAGGAAGTATCAAGGGTCTTTTAAAAAATTTAGATTTAAATATTAAAAACAATTATCTGGAATATTTTAAGTTTTTGCTGAAAATAACTTATAATTCGTATAAGGAAAAAATAGAAAATGAGATTTCAAAGGTTAATAGTATAAGCGAGTTGGAAGAATATATTGTAGGATTAACTAAAGAAGAAAGTCTAGATAAATCAATAGAATGGTTAATTAGTGAAGTTAAAAATAAAAAGATTTTAGGTGAAGAAATTATAGAATTGTTGCAAAGAAAAAAAGTTGATTTTTTGAAGTTGAAAGGTAGTTTAATAAAGCTAAATAAGTATGTTAAAAAATTTGAAGGAAATAGTAGTAATCAAAAAAATAGTGATTTAGAAAATATACTAGATGCTTTAATGAGTAGAAAACTAAACAAAAATGATATGAAAGATTTTTGTGTAATACTTGAAGGTATATCATACATAGATTCTAAAAATATAAATGAAAGTACAAAACAAAAAATAGAAAGTATTTATAAAAAAGTATTGGGTTTAAGTGATCAATTAGATGAGGATACTTTATTTGATATATGCTATAAATATTATGAGATTATGATAAATAATAAAATTTAGTTTTATAATATGTTTTTTTATTAAAGTCAGATAGTTTTACATCAGCAATATTTAAAGTGTTGAATAACAATACAAAAATAAACTATAATTAAACTAAAAGAATTTACTGGGGGCGTTACAAATGAATGAGTCAATACACGATTATATGAAGGTTGGATTAATTCACTTCATGGCATATCCGGAATGTGGAAAAGGTGAAGGCCCAATAGAGGAAACTCTTAAGAAAATAGCAGCAGATGATTTCTTTGATGCTGTTGAAATTACTTGGATAAAGGATAAAAAAGTAAGGCAAAATGCAAAGAAAATAATTGAAGAAGCAAATATGGCAGTGGCATATGGAGCACAGCCAAGGTTACTAACTACAGGGCTTAATATAAATGATTTAAATGGGGAAAAAAGACTTGAGGCATTAAAAACACTTAAAGAAGGAATAGATGAAGCCTATGAAATGAACGCTAGAGGTTTTGCTTTTTTAAGTGGTAAGTACACTTTAGATAAAAAAAGTGAGGCTTTTGATGCATTAGTTGATTCTACAAAGGAACTTTGTAAATATGCTAAATCAAAGGGAGATATGAAGGTACTTCTTGAGGTATTTGATTATGATGTAGATAAAAAATCTTTAATAGGACCAGCAAAGCTTGCAAAGATATTTGCAGAAGAGATAACAGAAGAATATGACAATTTTGGGCTTATAGTTGATTTGAGTCATATTCCTCTTCTTCATGAAACCATAGAGGAAGCTATATTACCAGTTAAGGAGTATATACTTCATGCTCACATGGGAAATTGTGTAGTTAAAGATCCAAGTATGGAGGGTTATGGAGATCAGCATCCTGGATTTGGTTTCCCAAATAGTGAATGTGATGTTGAAGAGCTTACAGAATATTTAAGAATATTAAAGTTTATAGGAGTTTTAAATAAAGAAAATCCGCCAATTGTAAGTTTTGAAGTTAAACCTTATAAAGGTGAAAGTTCAGAGGCTGTAATAGAGGGAGCAAAAAAAGTGCTTAATGAAGCTTGGGCAAGAGTCTAAGGAGGACAAGGTATATGAAAATTGTTGTTTTAGATGGCTGTACATTAAATCCTGGAGATTTATCTTGGAATGGAATAGAAAAGCTTGGGGATTTTACTGTATATGATAGAACCGATTACACAGGGGAAGATAAAGAAAAAATAATTGAAAGAGCAAAGGGTGCAGAAGTAATTTTTACTAATAAAACTCCAATTACAAAAGAAATTATGGATAAGCTTCCTGAACTAAAATATATAGGAGTGCTTGCTACTGGATATAATGTTGTTGATTTAAAAGCAGCAAGGGAAAAGGGAATTGTAGTTACAAATATTCCAGCTTATGGAACTCAATCTGTTGTTCAAATGTCAATAGCACTTTTACTTGAAATTTGTGATGGTGTTGGACTTCACAATAAGTCTGTGCATGACGGCGAATGGGAAAATTGTGCAGACTTTTGTTATTGGAAAAAGCCTATTATTGAACTTGCTGGAAAGACGATAGGTATAGTTGGATACGGCAGTATAGGAAAAGCTATGGCTAAAGCAGCGGAAGCTTTAGGCATGAAACTTCTTGTTTTTACACCACATCCAGTATATTCGCTTGAAAATGATAATATGAAGTTTGCAGATTTGGATACTCTATTTTCTAAGTCCGATGTGATATCTCTTCATTGTCCACTTTTTGATGGCAACAAAGGAATGATAAATAAAGCTTCAATATCAGAAATGAAGGATGGAGTTATCATTATAAATACTGCAAGAGGTGGATTAATTGTGGAAAAAGATCTTTATGAAGCACTTGAAAGTGGAAAAGTATATGCAGCAGCAGTTGATGTTGTATCTACAGAACCTATAAATAAGGATAATCCATTAAGACATGCAAAAAACTGCATAATAACTCCACACATAGCTTGGGCAGCTAAAGAGGCAAGACAGAGATTAATGGATATTGCAGAAGATAATTTTAAAAAGTACATTGAAGGAAATCCTATCAATGTAGTAAATAAGTAGACCATATACATGCCGCAGTAATTTATGCGGTATTTTTGTTTTTTGAAAAGACTATGACAGAAAAATTTACCTGGTGAAGTATATATAGTGTAAGACAAAACAGGAGGTGAGGAGCTTGGAGATTAAAGATGAGGAAATTATTGATGGAATATTAAAAAAAGATAAATATGCTATGACCAAATTAATTGATAAGTATGGAAGTATAATTCACAATACTGTTTTTTTTATCCTTAAAGAAAATTATGAAAATGAAAGTATTGATGAATGTGTTGATGACGTATTAATGTGTCTCTGGAAGAACATGGACTGTTTTTCTAAAGAACGAGGAAATTTTAAATGGTGGATTGTTGCCATTGCAAAAAATAAAGCGCTTACCTGCAAAAAGCAGATTAAAAAATCTAAGGATAACGTAGAACTAGATAATGCAAAAATTAAAGCCCCTTATGATATTGAAGAAGACTATCTGCAAAGTGAAAAGAAAAAACAAGCTGTAGCTCTTATTAATTCTAATTTAAGTGAAGAAGATAGGGAAATTTTTATGAGACGATATTTTATGGAAAGCAGCATAAGAGAAATTGCGAGAAAGATGAATTTTACTTCAATAACTGTTTATAACAGGCTAAGTAGAGGACGAAAAAAATTAAAAAAGATTATAAAAGAAAAAAATATAAAATTTGAGGAGGATAAATATGGAAGATAGAGCTGTTTTAATGTCATATAACGATATAACTTTTACAGATGAAGAAATTGAAAAGTATGAATGTACAAAAGTAAAAGACGATATTCTTAAAAGAATGAAAAATAAGGTGAATAGTATTTATGTAAGGGGAAATTTTGATGATGGTTTGTCAAAGGTGGAAGAACAATTTTATGAGGATGAAAATGTACAATGCATATTTGCAGCTGAATCCTATGGAGTTAGAGAAACAAAAATTTTAGTTGGTTTTACAGGTCCATCATCGTTTGCAGCTGGGATTTGGAATAATTGGGGGACAAAAACAATTGTGATTTTAACAAATAAAAGAGTTTTTGTTGCTTATGCTAATGATGTCTATGGTTTTCTTAAAATTAAAAATTATAAATTTGGTGAAATTGAGTTTATAAAAAATATTAAATATAGAGGGAAAGATAATGTTCTTATTATAAAGCCTGTTAATGAAAAAGAAATTAAGATGAATATATATAATGATAAGCATATAAAAACACTGAACTATATAAAAGATACTGTGAAGGTTTATAACGAGAGAAAAAAATTTACAAATAATGATATAGCATTAATAATTGAAATAGCGATCTTTTTGTTTTTAGGAGCAGCACTTGTGGCAAACTTACTATGAAAATATAAAATTTTCATATGACTGCGTCAAATGATTAATTATGATATTTTGGTGCACAGTATTTATATATCCTCTAAACATTGATATAATTATGATATTAGGGGGTGCACTTAATTTGAACAAAAGATTTGAAGGCTATTTGCTTATTTCGGATATGGACGGAACTTTAATTGGAAATGATAGAAAGATATCCGAGAACAACGTAAATGCTATAAAAAAATTTCAACAATATGGTGGAAAATTTGGTGTAGCTACAGGAAGAACTGTAGAATCGGCAAAAAGATATATAGACAATCTTCCTGTAGATACGCCTGTAATACTTTATAATGGTGCTAAGATATATGATTTTAACAAAGAGAAGGTTTTATTTGAAATACCGCTTGAAGAGAAAGTAAAAGAGCTTATAAAAAAGATTAAAAAATATGATGACACTTTAGGGCTTGAAGTATATAGCAATGAGAATACATATATTTATAACCCTTGTAGATTTTCTAATAGATTTAAAAATAGAAAGTATGTTGTGTATTTTGACGTTCCAGAAGAAGTGTGGGAAGAAAATTGGACAAAAGTTCTTATAGTTGGAGAGAAAGATCAAATGGATTATTTAGAAGAAAACTTTGAAAATATTTTTGAAAAAATAAAATTTAATTAGGAGCGGAGAAAATTTTCTCGAAATACTTCCTGAGGAAACTTCAAAGGGCTCGGCTATGAAGAAACTTTGTAAAATTATAGGTATGGACATGTCAAATGTAATTTCTGTTGGCGATGAGATGAATGACTATGAAATGATTAAAGAATCAGGTTACGGATTTTGTGTTTCTAATGGAAATAAAAAGCTAATTAGTATGTGCAGCAATGTTTGTGCTCCAAATTATGAGCATGCAATTGAAAATGTTGTGGAATGGGCGTTTGAGAATATATAGTAAAACTACATGAAAGATTAAAATCAAAATAGTTTAGTTTTACAAGTAATTTTAAAAATCTCAGAGTAAAGAGTAGAGAGTACAGAGTAGAGTGAAGGTCGATTTACCTTTCGTTTTACTTAGGTAAATCCTAGAACTTATTAGTGTCAGCTGCGCTGAACACTATATTTTGCGCTATGTGCAAACATTAAGCTTAAGATTTTTCGCAGCGATAGCGGAGAAAAATCAACCATCACTCTACTCTTTACTCTCTACTCTAATTTAAATTTAACAGGATCAATTTTCTATTAGTTATTTTAACATTTAAGGTTATTTATCCGCAATTAAGTTAAGTCTACAATTTTGCCGTTATAAATGTCCTTGTGAGCTATATTTATATTGAATGCTTTTTCGTATTTTCTAATAAAGTTAACTTCATTAGGAGATGCGATAGTTATTGCTGTGCCTTCTGTGCTAGCTCTTCCGCATCTTCCAGATCTATGCAGATAATTTATAGGGTCAATTGGCAGGTCGAGATTAAATATATGAGTTACACCTTTTATATCAAGTCCCCGAGCTGCAATGTCGGAAGCGACTAAAATATTGATTTTACCATTTCTAAAAGCTTCAAGGACTTTTTTTTCTGTCCTCTTTTATGTTACTTCCATGGATACCTTCTGCTTTAAGTTTGTGGTATTTTAATTTAGCAGTGGTTATCTCAATATCATCGCTTTTGTTTATAAAAACAATTGCTTTATTTGGATTAATTGCGTGAACAAGTTTTCTTAAAAGTTCTATCTTATCTCTTTTGTCACATGTAAAATAATAGTGAGTTATATTGGAATTTACTTCGGTTTTATTTTCTATAGTTATAAATTCGGGTGTTTTCATAAGTTTTTTTGCTTCTGTAATGGTTTCATTTGATATAGTTGCAGAAAATAAAAGCAGCTGTCTTTCCTTTAAAGTTGTTTTAATTACTGCTTTTACTCCATCTATATGAGAACTATCAAGAAGTACGTCAGCTTCATCAACTACTATGGTTTTTATAGTATGAGCTGAGATTTTTCTTTTTTTAATTAAGTCAAAAGTTCTGCCAGGAGTTCCAACTATAATGTGTGGTTTTTCCTTTAATTTCTCGATTTGTCTTTTAATATTTACGTCCCCTATTATTGCTGCTGAGGTGATTTTAACATCTAGGTTATCTGAAAATAAATTAATAGTTTTATATACCTGCATAACCAGTTCATGAGTTGGAGCAAGTATTAAAGCCTGCATTTCTCTTTTATTTGCATCTATTTTTTGAAAGATTGGAAGCAGATATGCAAGAGTTTTTCCAGTTCCAGTTTCTGATTTGCCAATGATGTCTTTATTCATTATGGCTAAAGGAATAACTTTTTCTTGTATAGCTGTTGGAGTTTTAAATCCCATTTTTTCTAAGGTACTTGAAATAGAATGGTTTAGCCCAAGTTTTTCAAATAAATCATTCATTCTTATATGCTCCCTTTTAATTGTCTTTTAGGTATATTCATCTTTATAGCTTTCTCTATTTCTTTCAGAGTTATTTCATCTTTTGGAGTTACAAATAAGCATGTGTAACCTGTTTCGCCAGCTCTTCCAGTTCTACCAATGCGGTGTATATATGCTTCTGGATTTTCGGGAGCATCATAATTGTATATGCTACTAACACCACTTATATCAAGACCTCTGGCAGCAACATCTGTAGCAATTAAATATTGTATATCTCCAGCTCTAAAAGCTTTCATTATTTTTTCACGCTTCTTTTGAGTTATATCGCTGTGAAGTTTTATGCAGTTATATCCATGCTGATGCAGCATTACTTCAAGTTCATCAACTCTTCGTTTTGTTCTGCAAAATATAATAGCCATAAAAGGATTATCTTCATTTAAAACACTGCGTAAAACACTTTGTTTATCATTTAATGTAGTTTCTATTATTTCTTGTTTAATATTGCTGAGAGTTATTTCTTCTTTTTTAGTTGTAATGAATTCTGGACTTACCATGTATCTATAAGCCAATTTCTTAACTTCTGAGCTTATTGTAGCAGAAAAAAATAATGTTTGGTGTTTTTTTGATGAAAGCTTAATAATATCTTCAATGTCCTTTTTGAAGCCCATAAGTAACATTTGATCGGCTTCGTCTATTACAAGGGTTTTTAACTTACTAAGATCAATTGTTTTTCTATTAAGATGATCTAAAAGTCTGCCAGGAGTTGCAACAATTAAATGAATACCTCTTTTTAATTTTTTTAGCTGAGAGTTTATATCCTTGCCACCATAGGCTGATAATATATTTATATCCTTAACAATTTTTAACTTATTGGCTTCTTCTGTTATTTGTATGGCAAGCTCTCTAGTAGGAGTTATAATTAATGCTTGAACGGAATTTGTTTCAGGTGATATATTCTCAAAAATAGGAAGCAAAAATGCAAATGTCTTTCCAGTACCAGTTTGAGCTTCTGCAATCACATCTCTTCCAGCTTTTATTACTTTAATACTTTTTTCTTGAATTTCAGTTGGTCTATCAATTCCTGATGTTTTTAGTACGTCAATTATATCTGCGTTAATACCTAATTTTTTAAAATCCATTCTTTATCAAACCTTTCTTTAAAACGTAACAAATCAATTAATGATATCACATCATTGTAAATAAAGATAGAGAGCGTGAAAAGATGAAATTGGCATTAGCAATTTTTTATATTATTTTTTCAATATTATTTTCATAATCAAGGAGAGGCTTT
>NZ_LGVB01000004.1:0-28956 GCF_001270375.1 Clostridium sp. DMHC 10 | reverse complement strand
ATAGCTAAAAATAAGTTTTTAGTTTTTTAGCAATTTGCCTCTTAGATTTATTAATTTTCTTTAACATCTCAAAATACAGTTACTTCACCTTCTTTTTTTCTCAGCAACTTTAAGGTTATTCTAAGCTTATATTAAATTTAGGGGAGTATAGTTAAAGAAAATTAAGAATAAAAACTTGTGTATATATAAAGTTAGCAAAGGAGGAAATATAAAATGAAGAAAAAGTCTGGGATTTTAATTGTAATATTAAGTATATTTGTAACGGCAGTTTTATGGGGGAGCTCTAAACCTACTAGGACAATTCCAGTTGTAACTCAGTATTCTGAACTTTTAGCTTCTTTGGCACTTTTAGCTTTTGCCTTTATAAATTTTTTATTTCTACAAGGAATAAAATTTTAGATGATATATTTGATGGATTAGATAAATCTTATATATACCATAAATATTTAAGTATTTCAGCACTTTTATTGGTTGTAATTCACGATATAACGATAAGTATTGGAAAAAGAGTTCAAAGAAGTGAAGGAATTAGAATACCTAGAGATCCATATGCAATGTATGGAAGCTTTAGCTTATATTTATTTGTAATTCTTATACTTGCGGCTATTTTGTTAAAAAAACTTAATTATGAAAGATGGAAAAACATACACAAATTTATGATTATTGCTTATGCAATGGGAATTTATCATTATTACGGAAGTTCAGATTATGCTGCATTATCGTTTAGCGTATTTAGCATTTGGATGAATATTGTAAATATAATAGGAATTTTATCAGCTGTGTATAGTGTTTTTATATATGAAAGAGCAGCGTTTAAATATCGATTTAAGGTTTCTAAATTAAATGTAGTTGCAAATGGAACTTTAGAGATTACAGGAAGTTCACTTGGAAAAAGTATGAGCTTTAAGCCTGGACAGTTTGCGTTTTTGAAAATAAATGGTGGAAAAAATAACTTTACATCTCATCCATTTACAATAAGTGAAGCCCCAAAAGAAGATGAAATTCAATTTACAATTAAGGGGCTTGGAGATCATACAAAGGATTTATTTGAAACTCTTAAGGTTGGGGATGAATTTTCTGTGGAAGGACCTCATGGAAAGTTTGACTATAAAAATGGACTTAAAGATCAAATATGGATTGCTGGTGGAATTGGAGTTACTCCCTTTAGAAGTTTTCTTCAAGGGGACATTCCTCAAAATTATTCTATTGATTTTTTCTATGCGTATAATAATTCAGAAGAGGGCGCTTACGTGGAAGAATTAAAAACTTTAGTTAACAACAAAAATGTTAGATTGCACCTTGTTAATTCTAAGGAAAAAGGTTTTTTAACAGTAGATAAAATATTTCAAGAGGTTAAGATTACAGAAAAATTTGATGTTTACTTCTGTGGCCCTAAACCTATGAGAGAAGCTCTAAAAAAGCAGTTTGAGAGCAGTAAGGTGAGTCTCAATGAGCTCCACTATGAAAACTTTCAATTTAAATAAAAATTGCGAAGTAACAGTATTTTGAGATGTTAAATGAAAACTATAAATCTAAATCATCTCTTCAATACTGTTACTTCGCTAAGCCGGAAATTCAAGGTGGATTTTTCTCCGTTTCTCTACGAAAAATGCACTGTAAACATGGTTAAACAATATAATTTAATAGACATATCATATGTAAATTGGTTACAAAGATTCATGCCTAAAATTCCGTAGGTACGGAGGGATTTTTTCCTTGCACTACATTGTTACTTCGCACCATTTTATTGTTCGTGAATAACAAGTTCTAAAACATCTGGACGTGAATAGTGGCCTGTTCCATCAAATTCCATACGGCTAAGCGGAACCTTGTCCATATCGATGGCTATGTAGATAATTTCTTCTTTGTCCCATACAGGGTCTTTTACGTAATGTCCAAATGGATCGATAATGCAGCTGCCGCCGGTAAGAACTTTGTCTGGTAATTTTGCTATTTCATCTGGACAATGGAAGATATCAGGATACATATCTTTTGTGACATATTGATTTACATTAATTACATAGCAGTGTCCTTCTAGTGCTATGTGACGTATTGTAGTTTGCCATTCTTCATTGTTGTTTGTGTTAGGTGCAAGATAAAGTGTGACTCCTTTCTCATAAAGAGCAACACGTGCTAAAGGCATATAATTTTCCCAGCATATCAAACTACCCATGTTTCCAAAGGGGGTATCGATGATAGGAAATCCACCTTCATAGCCATCCCCCCAGATAAAACGTTCTGCACCAGTTGGCTTTAATTTACGATGTTTGTAGGCAAGTTTTCCATCTGGTGAGAAAATGAGATTGGTACAATAAAGAGTACAGGTGTTGATATCTCTTTCTGTAATACCAATACTAACATAAGCATGTACTTCACCAGCTGCTTTGGCAATGCGGTCTGTATCAGTACTTGGTACAATAACAGAATTGTCGTAATAAACCTTCCAGTCTTTTCTGCCTTCCTCGTTGCGATTGCCTATAGTAAAGCCAAAGGTCATTCCATATGGATAGCAAGGAATAAAAGATTCTGGAAAGACAATTAAATTGACATCTTGCTTTCCAGCTTCAAGAATTTCCTGAACAACTTTATCAATAGTTGCATCTTTATTAAACATAACAGGTGCTGCTTGCACAAGAGCAACTTTGCAATTTTTTTCTAATTGTTTCAAGCTTAATACCCCCTTTATACTTGTGTGATTTATATTTTGATTATATTATAGTATAATTTCAGTATCAATTAATAAAATCTCAATCTGTTATAGTACAAAATCAAGGGAGCTGTTTAAATTGCTAAAGTACCAATTGATTGCTAAATATATCAAAGATGAAATTTCAAGCGGAAGTTTGGCGGCAAAGAAAAAATTACCGTCACTTAGAAGGGTATCTGAATTGTTTGATTGCAGTGTTGGTACAGTTTTAAAAGCTTATACTGAACTTGAAAAGGAGCATATAGTTTATTCTTTATCCAAAAGTGGTTATTATGTACTAGAAAGTGATCTTTTTAATAATAATTCATATGACAACTCTTTAATTGATTTCTCATCTGGAGCTCCAGATATTAAAACTTTGCCTTATAAAAAATTTCAACATTGCTTAAATAATGCTATAGAACTTTATAAAGAAAATCTGTTTACATATTCTAATCCAAGAGGACTTAATTCATTAATACAGGTTCTAACTAAGCATCTAGAGGAATATCAAGTATTTACTAAGCCTGAGAATATTGTTATAACTACAGGTTCTCAGCAAGCATTAAATATCTTAACAAATATGTCATTTCCAAATGGAAATTCTAAGGTACTTGTGGAACAACCAACTTACTATGGAATGATTAGAACCCTAGAATTAAATAATATTCCTACCGTGGGAATTGAAAGAAGATTTAATGGCATAAATCTTGAAAAATTAGAAAGGCTGTTTAAATACGGCAGCATTAAATTCTTTTATACTATTCCTAGATTTCACAACCCAACAGGAAATTCATATACTAGGCAGGAAAAAGAGGCAATTGCAAAAATGGCTGAAAAATATAATGTATATATTGTTGAAGATGATATTATGGCGGATTTAGAAACAGATAAGAAATCTGATCCTATATTTGCTTATGACACTTCTTCAAAAGTAATTTATTTAAAAAGCTATTCTAAAATTCTTATGCCTGGTTTAAGAATTGCGGCAGTTATATTGCCTAAATTACTTATAAATACTTTTCTAGAATATAAAAAATGGTTAGATATGAATAGTCCAATATTATCTCAAGGTGCTTTAGAAATTTATTTGAAAAGCGACATGCTAAGTAAACACAGAAAAAAAATGAGCAAATTGTATTCTGATAGAATGAGCTGCTTAGAAAATACTCTTTCGTCACTTAAACAATCTAAAATAAAATGGAATGTCCCTAAGTCTGGGTATTTTGCTTGTATTTATATAGATAATAAATTGAGATATGACAAAATAATGAGCACATTATCAAATCAAAATATACAATTGTTAGATACAAGGACTTGTTTTTGAGAGAATATAAAACTGATAATTATTTTAGGATTAGCATAAGTAAAACGAATGAAGAGAAGATTAAGAGAGGTATTCCTGTAGTAATAGATACTATACAAAAATATTTAACTGATGACAATGAAAGTTTTGATTCTTATCCTAAAATATAAGAGCATAACCAATAAAATGGCTGTGCTCTTTATTTTATTAATACGCATTAATATTTAATTTAACAAGTATTTTTGATTTTAGAATAGGAAGAAATATGTATACTTATAAATTTTAGGCAAATAGGTTTTTAGTCAACATTGAAATGTATGATATTCATTTGAATTATGCTTGACTTGAGTATACGACACGAGTATAATTATTGTACTACTGAAATTATATTATACCACATTTCAAAATAAAAGTCAATAGTAAAATTGAAAAAAGGGGTGCTTTTTTATGAATATACCTGATATTTTTACTTTGGAACAAGCAAGTTTAAATGAATTTTATGCTAATGAATTACTTCAAACTAATGAAGAAACTGAAAAATATGGCTTGGTGCTGACTTTAGAGGATGCAAAGCAAATTATAAAACAAAGAAGAAAAACACTTAAAGGTTATGGGAGAATCGATTTAAATTTTGATGTTGTGAAAAAAATAATTAAGATTTTTAGTTCATCAACCTTTATAAATGATGAAAATTATGTAGATATTATAATTGGTCTCCAGGAAACTTTTTTATTATTTAAAGAATGAAACAGAAGATCAAATTGGTGATGATAAGTTAATTAATATAATGAAAAACTTGTTTGAAAATTCCTGTGAGGGTTCTCTTGAATTATTGAATAGTAGATTAGAAGAATTTTCGAGAACTTTTAGAAAGAATTTATGTTAGGGAGATGATGGTGTGATTTTAAAGCTTAAAAATAAGGTGTTGGTAAATAGCGAGGGAAAGATAAACGTTAAAAAGTTAAATAAAAATCAATATATAATTTCGCTTTTTAAAGAAGCAATAAAAATTGGATTAATGAGTGAGAATGAAATAATTAGAGTTCAAGTTGATATAATGAATTTGCTAAAAGATTTAATTTTAAGATATACAAAAGGGGAAAGCACTTCTGTCACTGTAGAAACCTCTGAAAGTTTGCTTAATTCCATTTTATATGCGATAGATTTTTATATGCTTAAAATGGATAGTCCAGAAGCAGCAGTTATGGAACTAAAAGAAAAAAGTATAAAACAAATATACGAAAACGGTATTGAGCTTATTAGAAATTGTATAATTGATACAAAAAAGTTGTATGGAAAAATAAAGAGAAACAAGCTTAGGATTGAGCTTGAACCTTATAATACTACGATAGAAGAAATTTTATGTTTTTTTGAAGAATATAATATAGTTTTTGGAGCACATAATGGAATGGGTAGCATAGATTATCCCTTGGTATTTGACGATATGACAGTAAGAGGAGTTTCATATATTAAAAATTATTTAGAGCATTTAGAAATTGAAACTGAATTTTGCAGGTTGTTTAGCGAAAAAGAGATTAATAGAATCTTAGTTGGTTATGAAAAAATGTGCAGGTTAAGCCATAACATAGAGTTAATAAATATATTTGAAATTTTAATAAATAATTCTTTATTTTCTGTTTTATGCGGTAATGAAGCAAGGCAGCTAAATATAACAAAATATCAATTTAATAAGATGAATGAAAAACTTAAGAGGCTTACCCAGGTAGATGGACTTATAAATGATGCTATATTCAGGATAGTTGATGAGTTAAGGATAAAAAATGAATTTCTTATAGGATATATAAATAATTACAAGAAGTTATTTGAAAAGAGGCTTATAAGCGTATTAAAAAATAACCGCTTAGATACTTTTATAGTGGTAGAGAATAAAGAAGAAGTAAAATACACTTTTGCTTTTGATGAAGGAAAAAGGATGAGTGAAGGTGAATTTAATTCAATGGTAAAAAGAATAATGAAGGTATCAAAAATTGAAGATAAGATTGAAATTATAAATTCAAATGTCAATTCACTTCAGGACTTCATTGATGTTTTTAACTGCGATTGTTTTTTTGGAGAAGAATTCGAAAAGGTGTTTGATTCACTTTCTGATATTGAACTTGCCATTTTTGTAAAAGTAGTGTTTTATGAGGAACTTAGGAATGAAACAGCTGATTTATCAATTATTATATATCAGAAGAGAGACGTTGAGGCTGAATGGCAGGAACATTTCATTAAATTTATGGAAGGGTTATGCAGGGAGAGAATGGCTAAAATTGAAGAAGTGCTTGATAAAATAGACTATGAGGAAATTAAATTTTACTAAAAGTATTATTTTAAATTCACCTATATAAATACAATATTACAAATGTACATTACAAGTTTCAAGGTCCCAGATGGTTCTGAAATGTTTATGAACGTAGGCAAGCATGATATAATAAAAACAAATTTTAGATTTTTACGGGGGACATAGGATGAGTAGTGAAAAAATTCTTGTAGTAGATGACGATAAAGAAATACTTAGTTTAATAGAGTTTAACCTAAAAAATGAAGACTATAGCATATTAAAAGCTTGCAATGGTGAGGAAGCCCTTAAACTTGTAGAAAGCACAGATATTCAATTAATAATACTTGATATAATGATGCCTAAGGTTGACGGCATGGAGGTTTGCAGAAGAGTTAGAATGACGAAAAACATTCCAATTATAATACTGAGTGCAAAATCTTCTGAGATAGATAAAGTTATTGGCTTAAGTACAGGAGCAGATGATTATGTAATAAAACCCTTTAGTACGGTAGAACTTATTGCAAGAGTTAAAGCTCAGCTTAGAAGGTATATGTATTTAAGCGGTAATAGCAATGAAAAAGCAGAAGATACTGTAATAAACCTTAATGGTCTGCAAATCAATAAAGAAACTTTTGAGGTTAAAGTTTATGGAAAAGAAATTAATCTGACCAAAACAGAATATGAAATTGTTCTCTTGATGGCAGAAAATTCTAACAGAGTTTTTCCTCTAGAAGAAATTTTTGAAAGAGTATGGAAGGAAAAATATTTCCAGGGCAATAATACGGTTATGGTTCATATAGCTAGAATTAGAGAAAAACTTGAAGAAAACCCTAGGGAACCTAAAATCATAAAAACTGTCTGGGGGGTTGGCTATAAAATTGAAAGCTAATTTATTTAAAGGAATTCAATTTAAAATACTAAAAGCTTTTATGTTAAGTATTTTTTTATCGGCAATATTAACTACTTTTATGTTATTTAAATTTTTAAAGTCAGCATATAATGTCAATTATAATAGTAGTGGCGAATGGGCTAATAATCATTTAAAGCTTACTGCATATATCATGATTGTATCATTTATTATTTTTGTTATTATAACTACTGCGTTTTTTTATATATTTACAAGAAAAATAATTTATAACATAAATGATATAAATGAAAACATCAATGAGATTTCAAAGGGGAATTTTAAGGTTAATATTAAAGTAAATACAAAAGATGAGATAGGGCAAATAGCTAATAATATTAATATTATGTCAAGAAAGCTTGAGGAGTTAATTGAAAAAGATCGTGAAAATGAAAGAATGAAAAATGAAATGATAAGTAATATTTCACATGATATAAGAACTCCGTTAACATCAGTTATAGGATATGTAGAAGCTATGAAAAAATTAGGTTACAAGGATAAGGAAGCCTCAGATAACTGCATGGAGATTATATTGAAAAAATGTGATGAACTAAAAAAACTAGTGAATGACTTACTTGAGTATACAAGCATTAATTTTAAAGGGATTAATATAAAAAAAGATAAGTTAAGCATAACGGATGTATTGGAGCAGATAATGATTGGCTTTATTCCAATGCTTGAAAAATCTAATATGACATTTAATATAAAAGCACCTTATGAAAAGATATTCATTAGTGGGGATGTTCATTTAATACTAAGGCTTTTTGAAAATATTATAAATAACAATATTTTTTATGGAGGCCAGGGGAAGAAGCTAGATATTGAAATTAGTCAATTTAAAAGTATGGCTTCTGTGAGTATAAAAAATTACGGTAAGAAGATACCAAAAGAAGATATACCCTATATATTTGAAAGATTCTTTAGAAGTGAAAAATCAAGAAACAACAACACTGGGGGTAAGGGAATGGGACTTGCTATAGCTAAAAGTATTGCAGAGGTTCATAAAGGTGATATTAAAGTTACGAGCAGCGATACTGAAACAGTTTTTCAAATATTACTGCCAATTTCACAATCGTAAGGTTTTCGTAAGAATTTATTAAATGTTTCGTAAGATGTTTTTTGTAAATTTATCTTAAAGTTAAGTTTACAGAGGAGAGGAACAAATTATGAAACATATTAATAAATTTTTTTGATTTTAGTCTTAATGTTTTTGATTTTATTAAAGCCGATTACTGCATCTGCAAAGGTAGTAGAAGGGCAAGCTTTAAATTCATATTTAGATAAGATAACAAAGGAAAATTTTCAAAAATATAGGCTGCCAAGTTTATGTATGGTAGTTGTTAAGGATGGAAAGATAATTTATGAAAATGCTTTAGGTTATGCAGATGTTAAAAATAAAATTAAAGCTGATGTAAATAGTTCTGTTTATAGAATAGGTTCTACATCAAAGATTTTTACAGAAACTGCAATTATGCAGCTTTATGAGCAGGGAAAAATAGATTTAAAGGAAGATGCTAATAAATATTTAGGTGATATTAAAATACAAAATAAATTTGCAAAAAAAGTAACTGTAGAAAACCTACTTACACATACTTCTGGAATTGATGAAGCTACATTTCCGTATACTGCTGTAAAAACTCAAAGTGACATGATATCTTTATCAAGTTTTTTGAGAAAACATCAGCCAGTAGTTACAACTGAACCTGGAAAAGTATGTTTGTACAGCAATATAGGAATAGATTTATTGGGACATATTATAGAAAGTGTATCAGGAATGAAATACGAAGCTTACGTACAAAAAAATATTTTTAACGTGCTCAATATGAACAATAGTAAAGTTTCTTTGCCGCTAAATGGTATGACAAAAAATTATGATTCTCTCGTAGAAACCGGTTATGTTTACTATAATGATAGCCCAGCAGGAGGCATAAATTCAACACCGTTAGACATAGCAAAGTTTATGATGGCGCATTTGCAAAAAGGAGTTTATAAGAATAACAAAATTTTAAAGGAAAGTACAGTAAAATTAATGCAAGAACATCATTTTTCCAATGATAAAAATTTATGTGGAATTGGTTATGGATTTTGGGAGAAAAATTTTAATGGAAAAAGAATTCTTTCTCATGAAGGAGCTCTTTCAGTGGGATATTTTGATGATATGCTGCTTGATACAGAAGAAAATCTAGGAGTATATATAGTATCAAATAATTTAACTTCAGCTGCACCTGCAATAACTGATATAGAAAATGCTTTTTTTAATAAATATTATTCGGACAAAAAACTAAAAGTTATAGCAGTAATACAATAAATGATAAAGAAGCTTCAAAATATATAGGTACTTATAGATTATATCAAGATAATGCAAAGGGCAATATTTTAAAGTTCATAAATCTTTTAGGTTCTATTGACGAAAATGAAGATGTACAAATTGAATATAGTAAAAAGGAAAATTCACTAATTTATAAAGGCATAAGTCATATGAAGAAAAAGGAAAATACAAAATTGATAGCGGTTTCTGGAAATCTTTTTAGGCGAGCTGACAATAACGAGTTAGTTGCTTTTGGAGAAGATAATAACAAGATTAAATATGTGTTTTTTAATGATAGACCCTATGATAGTTTTGAAAGGTTGATTTTAAGGATAACTATAAGTTAAGTTTAGCTATACTTATGGTTGCAATGTTGTTCTTCATGTTTCAAATAGTTAAGAATGTGTTCATAGGATTTAAGAAATTAATTAAAGGAAAATGTATTTTTAAAGATAATGAAATTAGTACAAGCAGAATATTTAAGGTATTGGTTTTTATTATAAGTGTATTAAATATAGTCAATTTATTTGGAATTTTATATTGGATGATGTCCTTTGACATGTATTACAGTATACCTTGGTACGTAAAAGCCGCACCAATAATTTTTATAATCTCAACAGTTCTTATTATATGTAGCAGTATTGCATTTATCCTCGTTATTAAGAGAGAAAAAACTAAGCTTTCTTATAAAATTTTAAATTCTATTAGTATTTTAGTTATGTATGCTTTTGTGTTTTTTATATGTAACTGGAATTTGATTGGATTTAGATATTAGTAAGAATCTCGGGATATAACGGAAAAGAGTATAGCTATATGCAAATGAGAAGAAAACAAAGACGTATGAACATTTCTTAAGCTTTTATAGCAAATATAATATTATTCCAAAGTCTATTATAACTGCTGCAGATAGCCCAATATTAAACTTAATTATAGATTTAAATATGGGAATAAGTATTGTTTCTAAAAAAATTAAAGAACTTAATAATGGGGGATCTTCATTTGTAGAAAAAGAAGGAGAAAATCCAATAGGGGATATTCTCCTTCTTTTTTATATATTTACTTAAACTTTAGAAATGGTACAATTATAGATAGGAAATTTGGAAATTCAAAAGTACAAGGAAGCAATAGAGGAATCTCGGTAAACTGGAATTTAGTGAAGTAATATTGATTTGGGATATTAAATAAAGCTAATAAATCTAAGATGATAAATCCTAAAATTCTAAGAACTTTCAATAACTCGCCTTTGGCTCAAACAGATTGGTAATAATGCTTCGTCGCGTTAAAAAAATCCTATAAATCTAAGTGGTTATTTAAAAAAAGTGGTTGCTTTGGGTTCAAGAAGAATAATGGGCAAAGCCCAAACCCCGCGTATGTTTATACTCGCATACGCTCAAACAGATTGAAATATCTAAGTATTTTACAATTTTTAAACCAAGATTTATTAGAATTTTTTTAAATCGTTCCTTCAGCATTGTTACTTCACTCTCACGGTGGTGCAAGGAAAAAATTCCTCCGTTCCTACGGAATTTTAAGTGAGAAGTTTTATATTAATAAAAATTTTTATATTAGCTTTTCTCTAATAATAGATTGTATGTACAACTAAGTATAGTCTTATATACTATGTTTTAAATATATAAAAACTAAAATGGAGGTAATAAAAATGAATGCAATTTTTAACAGGAGAAGTGTAAGAAAATATAAGGATAAACCAATTGAAAAGGAAAAAATAGAAAAACTTTTAAGGGCAGCAATGCAAGCTCCATCAGCAATCAATGAACAACCATGGGAGTTTATCGTCGTACAAAATAAAGATACATTAAGTAAACTTTCAAATATGAGTCCATATTCAAAGATGGTAGCAAGTTGTGGTGCTGCAATTATACTTGTTGCAAATACTGAAGCGTTTAGAATCCAAACAGGTTGGCAGCAAGATATGGGAGCCGCAGCAGAAAATCTTTTATTAGAAGCAGTAGCATTAGATCTTGGAGCTGTATGGCTTGGAGTTGCAACGTCAGAAGAAGTCTCTAAGTTTATAACAAATTTCTTTAACTTGCCAGAAAATATCAAGCCTTTTGCTTTAATTTCTGTTGGATATCCAGATGGTCAAGAAAATAAATTTATAGATAGATACAACCAAAGCAAAGTACATTACGAAAGTTGGAAATAATCTTGTCTCCAAATACTTCCTTGCTAATAAAATTTATCAGTATTCTAAATAAAACATGCCCTACTCATTCTTTTCGGCTCGAGGGAAGTAATGGTGGTGAAAGAACAGTTTAAAAAAAGTACAATAAATCTTAGAAGAATATTTTAAAAATACTTAGAGCTTTCAATCTGTCTGAGCGTCAGCGAGTTATTGAAAGCTCTTAGGATTTTGAAAATATTCTCCTTAGATTTATGTACTTTTTTTAATGTTCCGAACCACCATTACTTCCCGTCATTCATACTTAATAGCTTCTATTATATTCATTTTAGAAGACTTAAGTGCTGGCACAAAAGATGCAAGAACAGTTATTAAAATTCCAAGTACAAAGCTCATTATGAAGACACCCTTTGAATAATGCATATCCATCGGGAAATCCGCAAGCATAAGTATAAAAGGCATTGTCTCTGTCATTAAAACGCCGCCTATAATTCCGCATATGCTGCCAATGATACCAATTGATATAGATTCTATAAAAAGCATTTTTCTAGTTTGGAACTTACTCATGCCAACAGAAGCGTAAATTGCAAGAGCTCTTTTTCTCTCCATAAAACTTATAACAAAGTTATTTAAAACCCCCACTGCTCCTATTATAAGGGCCAATATTGGGAAAGCCTTTATAAGAAAAAGTGTCTTATTTATATAATCTGTGTTCTCTTTTTCTCTTTCTGTGATAGTTTTTATAGTAAGTGCCTTATCTTTAAATTTTTTAACTAAATCATTTTTTACATGAGCCGCATCTACATAAGTTTTTATATATACAAAGCTTGGCTGAAATAAATTGAAATCACCCTTAGCGTATTTTTCAGGAATTATTGCACTACTCCCATTGTTCATAAGAGTATTAAAAGATCCAACTATTTTATACTCTCTATTTCCTCTAAAAGTTTTAATACCTATATAATTTCCTACTTTTTTATTTAGCTTTTTTAGATCAGTAGTTGTCATAATTATATTTCTTCCGTTTTCAAAACTTCTAATAACTGCACTTTTATCTTGAAACAACTTTATGTCCAAATAATTTTCAATATCATATTTGCTTAAAAAATATATCCCAGAAATTTTGTTGTCACTATTTTCAATTTCCACATCCCAGGAGAAATATACTGGTTCAACATCGCTTACTCCATAGTTACTTTTAATTCTATTCAATACTGTTCTATCAACAGATTTTCCATCATCATTATCCATCCACACATTATATTTAAATATGCCATAGGCTTTAACTATTTCTTTTCCCACACTATAACTTGCAACGTTTAACATAAATAAAGTTGAAATTCCTATAGTTAAAAGAGAAATGTTATTCATGAGATTTTTATTTTTTCTCAAATTTTTAGCTGCTAACAACCCTTCATTTCCAAAAATAATACCATATATTACTTCAAATACTTTAACAAAAATCTCAGTTACGTATGGAACAATAACAATAATTCCAATAACTGCTGCAATCATGCTTATGATATCAAACACCATATCTAAAAACTTACCCATTGAATTTTTAGCTACAAGCCTTGGAACTATAGTTGATAAAATGATAATCGCTATTCCCAGGATAAACTTCCAGAATTTTTCCTTTTCTACTGTATCTATTGTATTTAAAACAACATCTTTTACAGAAAGTCTAGCGGCCTTAACTATAGGTACAATAGAACTTATAAATGAAACTGCAATTGCAAATAGGAAAGCTACAATTAACTGTTTTAAGTCATATTCAATTGATATATTTATTGTAAAGTCATCAGATAACTGCCTACTCATAATTCTCGCCAACAGTTTAAGTATTCCTATACCTGCGAAATCACCTATTATACCACCTAATATTCCATAGCAAACACTCTCCACTATAAGGACAGTGCTTGTAGTCATTCTTGTTGCCCCTATACTTCTGAATGTGCCTATTACAGGCATCCTTTCTGTTACAACGACCTTAAATACAGTATATATTATAAACATACTCATTATAAGAACTACCATCATCATAGCTCTAAAAGCCAATACAATTTGCCCTGTTTGTTCTTCAACTGATTTATCGTCTATTGCTTTTTCAACAGTATAATTTTTATAAACTATTGATAAATCTTTTATTAGATTATCCATATCACCTTTATTTTTAGCTTTTACATATATACTCCACACTTGATTTCCGGCATTGTTTATTTGCTGAGCTGCCTTTAAAGGAACTATTGCCATCATATTTTTATCGCTTTCTATTGCAAAAAATCCTGTATTTTCAGCTATTCCAGCCACATTAAAAGTCATGGTACTATCACCAATTTTTATTTTTATCTTGTCTCCCACATTAAGTGAATACCTATCAGCAGATTTCTTACTTATTATTATCTTATTTCCATTAAAAGGCTTTACAGAAGAAGATTTATAAAAATTAAGAGGGTTCATTATATTTATATCCTCATAATTGAAACCTCTAAGTGTTATATTTCTATCTTTGTTTTCCTTTGTATATACACCACTAGCATCAATCTCACCAATAGCATAGTCTATTTTATTTTTAAATTTATTTGCTTTGGATACACTTATAAAAGGAGATGGCGATTTTCCATTTGCATATATCTGTATATCTGCATTGCCAAGGTACTGTTTTGTCACTTCTGTAAAGGTCTTTTTAATAGTTGAGGCAGTTCCACTGGAGGCAAAGAATAAGGCTGTAGAAGCCATTATTGAAAACATAATTAAAAAAGCTCTTAACTTCTTTTCTTTTATATTTGTAAGTATAAATTTTATTATTATTTTCATTAAAACACCAACCCCAATATTAGAAATACATGAAAGTTTTAGATTTTATTTAACTAAGGTTATACAAGTAAGCTTAAAAATTCAGAGCAGAGTGTAGGGAGTAAAGAGTAGAGTGGAGGTAGATTTTTCTCCGCTATCGCTGCGTAAAATCTAAAACTTAATGCTTACGCATTGCATAAAATATAGTGTTCATCACAGCTGATGCTAATAAGTTCTAAGATTTACCTAAGAGAAACGAAAGGTAAATCATCCTTCACTCTACTCTCTACTCTTTACTCTCTACTCTATTTAAGTTTAAATCTTTTTCATTTTCCTAAGAAAAGTGTTAATGCTTTCTCTTTCTTCTTTTTCTCTTTCCTTTGAAATGGGTTTTCTACCAAGTCTATCACATAATGATAAAAGTGCTATTTCAGAAGTAGAAGTTTCGCTTTTCATTTTTTCCGGCTCTGCAAACGACATGTTTTTGGCAATAAAAAATGTCTGCATGTGCCATCTTACAAGCTTAACAACCTTATTCACAAAATCCTGCGGTTCATTAAAGCATTTAAAAAATTCTTCTGCAAGTTCCTCTCCCATTTTGTCATGATCATAGGCAGTTATTCTTCCTTTTCTTACCTTAGTTGCCTTTGCTTTACCTATGTCGTGAAGAAGTGCCCCCCACATAAAAGCTCTTTTATCTGAACTTTTATCTTTACTTTGAGCTGCATTGTCAACTACAAGCATTGTATGTTTCCATACATTGCCTTCTGGATGATGTTTAGGTTCCTGTTCTACTTTTTCAAGGTCACCCAGCATGTTAAATGGATACTTATTAAGTTTATTTTCCTTAAGTAATGTATTTAAATACTCAGATGGTTTTGAATCATTCATAAGGTGATAATCTATTTCCCCAAAAATTTTATTAATATCCTCCATGAAATAACCTCCTATATTTTTAAGAGTCTCTCATTAGTTTTTTGTATTATCTCCTCAGGATATTCAAGATATTTTAAAAGTTTTATTGCATTTCTATTTTTACATACACCTTCTTTTATTTTGTAGTCAAATTTAAGACCTTCTTCATTTATATCCTCTGTAAAGTAATAGCATAAATATTTATCCTTAAGAATTTCTGTAAGCTCAAGGTCATGAGTTGCTACCAGCGTAAGGGTATTATGTCTACTTATGTAATTTAATATTTCAGCCGCTGCATTAACCCTCTCAACAGGATTAGTTCCTCTAAATATCTCATCTACAATACATAAAACAGGTTCGTCTCCGCACTCGTTTATTATTCTTTTAAGAGCTTCTGCCTCTCTAAAATAATAACTCTTTCCTGAAGATATATTATCTTCTGGACTTATAGATGTCATTATCTTGAAAAAGCTTGTCTTGTAGGATTCTGCAGTGCACGTATATATAGTTTGAGCTAAAAGTGCATTTACGCCAATTGTTCTAAGAAATGTCGATTTTCCAGACATATTGGTTCCTGTAAGTATTATGCCCTTGTTTTCTAAAGTTATTGAATTTGCCACTGCCTTTTCTACTAAAGGATGATAAACTTTCTCAGCTTCTATAGTATTTTCATCACTTACAAATTCAGGCTCTGTACAAGCTGCTCCTATCCATTCTCTAAACGAAGCTACAGACATTAATGCATCCAGTTCACCTAAAGTCTTGTAAAGTTCTTTTAAATCAGCTCTATACTTTTTTTATATCATTAATTGATGAAAAAAACTTTCTTTCTTCTATTAAAAATACAGAATATAACATGTCAACAACAGGATCTCTAAGCCATTTGATGCTTGAAGTCCAGCTGTTTGCTTAACTATTACCGATACGCTTTTAGAAGTTCTTTTTAAAATTTCAGTATAGTGTTTTATTTCATCATTATTAATTTTAGATATACTCTCCGCTCCATGTATTATGCCATTCAGATATCCAAGAGAATTTATATATGATTCAACATCCCTTTTAAATTTACCATGCTGCAAATTATTTATAACAAACAAAGCGCCAGCTATTATGATAAATTTAAGCTTGAAAATAGGTATTGTGATAACAGCTACTAGGAAGGCTAATGCTAAGAAATCGAATAAATATTTATATTTATAATTCACATCAAAATCCTTAGTTATTATAGAATAGACTCCATTGTCGCTCATTCTCCCTAGTCTAACAAGTTCTATTCCAATTTTGTTTCTTATTTCAGCATTATTCTTAAATAACTTTATAACTCTATTTCTCTCTAATAATTTTTCTTCTTTAAGCTCTGGTTCTCTCAAAATTTTATAAAGCATTTCTTCACCAGGGGAAGTTACTGTTCTGTCAATAAGCTGAAATAATTCATCCATATTAAGATCAGCCCAGGTTTGATCGTCAATACTAAAATTGCTATCTTCTTTTCTTGCAAGCGTAAAAAACTTTTGAGTCGATTTAAAATTTCTTTTTCTCTTTTGAAAATTACCCCAGTGCTCCTTAAAATTTCTATAATTAACTATATTTATTAGTGCTGCCTTTACATATGTAATTATAATGATTAATATAATTGCAGCTAGTACTCCTAGTAAATAATAAGGGTTTTTAGTATTTCCAGCTATGCCACCAAATATAAATGCCCCAACAAGTGCAAAAAAACTTAGTGCACTACATGACATACTAATATTATCTTCATTCATTATTTTTCCTCCTACACATATTATTGCCTTAAATAATACACTAGCTTAAAATAGCTGTCAATTTACATTTAAATGGACTGTAAATTATAACGAAAGACAGCTGGATAGGGGGACTGTCCAGCTGTCTCTATTTCTATGATATTTTATAGGGGAATGATTCATTTGCTATGATTATATAATAACTTATAATTGTGACAATCATATTACAATTATAAGTATAATATATTAATTTATACTCAAGTAACTTAGAAGTTATAAGTTTCAATTTTATCCCGACAAACTGGAAGTTGTAAAGCAGAGTACAAAGTACAGAGTACAATGAAGGTGGATTTACCTTTTGCTTCGCTTAGGTAAATCTTATAACTTGATAGTGTCAGCTGCGCTGAACACTATATTTTAGGCGCTTTGCGCGTATTAAGTTTTAAGATTTTTCGAAGCATAGCGGAGAAAAATCATCCTTCACTGTACTCTGTACTTTGTACTCTGTGCTCTGAGTTAAATTCCAGTTTATATGCTTCTAGTGCCATCTATCAACTGCTAAGGTAGCAGTCTTTTTTTATCTCTTACAAACGCTTCTGCCTCCCTTATATTATCTAGTTTTAGAAGTTTCATTGTAAGTCTTTCAAGCCCTATTGCAAGACCGCCATGAGGAGGCATTCCAAATTTAAAGGTATCCAAATAATTTTTAAAATCATCTGGATTTAATCCTTTTTCTATCATGCCCTTTTTAAGCATTTCATAGTCATGTATTCTTTGACCTCCTGTTGTTATTTCCATTCCTCTAAAAATAAGATCAAAGCTGTGTGTTAAATTTTTTCCGCAAGGCATTGTATACATTGGCCTTTTTTCTCTAGTATAGTGTGTTAAAAATACAAAATCAGAATTATATTTTTCCTTTATAAAGGCCCCTATAAGTTCCTCTCCCTCATGATCTATATCCGTTGTGAGCTCTGTTTTATTGTACTTATCTCTTAATATTTTTATTGCTTCCTGAAGCGTCATAACTGGAAGTTCATCTTGTATTTCTGGGATTTCAACTTTAAGAAGTTCAATTTCCTTTTGGCATTTTTCTTTTATATGCTTAAATATATTCTTTAAAAGTTTAACTTCAAGCTTTATCAAATCCATCTCATCATTAATAAATCCCATTTCTAAATCCATACTCACGTATTCATTTAAATGCCTTTTAGTATCATGACTTTCTGCTCTATAGACATGACCTATTTCAAACACTCTTTCATATCCCGCTGCAACCATCATTTGCTTATAAAATTGAGGACTTTGTGCAAGATATGCTTTCCTATCAAAATACTTTAATTCAAAAAGCTCTGTTCCACCTCTGCTCCTTCAGCAGTTATCTTTGGTGTAAATATCTCTGTGAAATCTTCCTGCTCTAAAAATTTAGAAAAACCATGTGCAATTTCTGCTTCAACCTTAAATACCGCATTTATCTTTTCATTTCTCATACTCAAAACTCTATGATTTAGAATAGTGTCTATATTTGCCTCAATGCTTTCACTATTTATTTCTATAGGCAGATCTTCTTTTACCAAAGACATTATTTTCAAATTATCTACTTGAAGTTCAAAATCATCCTTGTTCCTTTTAACAACTCCATTAACTTCAATCACACTTTCTAGTTTTAAATCTTTTATATCTACCTGCTTTGTGCTTACTACACATTGCACTATTCCTGTTCTATCTCTCAAAAGCATAAATGCAATCTTTCCAAGTTTTCTTATTCTGTGAACCCATCCTTGAAGTTTTACTGTTTTCTCTAAATTACTTTGAACCTCATTTACTAAACATCTTTCCATAGTCTGATTCCTCCTATAAAATTTTGTATAAAAAACGTCCCTGATACAAATTTCAAAGTAACTCTGCTATTTGATTTTCGTAAAATTCCTAGAAACATCGAGATTTTACAAATTCAAATAGCGATTTACTAATTAAAATTATATAAAAGGGACGAATCATTCGCGGTGCCACCCTGATTAACCAACTTAAATCAATTCACAGTTCACAATTCACAATGAAAGGTGATTTTCTGCTGAAGCTGAAAATCTTAAAATTTAATACTTATACAATCATACTCAGCAAAGCTGGTAATACATAAGTTTTAAGATTTATCTTACGTAAGGAAGGTAAATTCACATTCATTGTAGTCTGTACTCTAATAAAAAAAGCTCCCACTCCAATTAGGAGTGAGAGCATATTCCCACGGTACCATCCTTACTTAATCAATAAGCTGATTCACTTTAACCTTTTAACGGTAGAAACCGGATTATCCTACTTAGGCATCTTCAAGAAAATAATCAGTCCATCTAGTGGCTAATTTTGTGTAATATTTCGTCGACTGAACCCGCTAAGACTGCCTAGTATTAACGGAACCAGTTTTCTCGTATTACACAAAATCATCTCACAATATGGACTTGTTATTTTTTTCAGATGCCTTAAATTTCAAATAATCTACTCCGAGATGTCCTTCATTTTAATAACTTTTCTCGGCTCGCACCAAACCCGATTCGCTTACATGGATAAACCACTTCAACTAATGAAATTTATTTGCACCATAACACCCAGAAGATATCATTTTAGTACAAATAAAATTTCAAGTTTTCAGAGATGTTTTATCCCTAAAATTTCATTAAAATTACTCTTCTCTTCTTCGTATTTAAAATAGATTATATTACTTCTTATAATTAGTGTCAATGATAAAATTATAATTTCATGAATTTTTATTAAATCACAGTTTCTATAATCTTACCATCACTTAAACTTATTATTCCACCGCCAGTACTATCTCCAAACATACAAACATAGGTACCTTTAAAAGAAAATCTTTTTCCTGTTTTTATATTTAGTATTATTCCTTTTTCATTATCTACTGTATATATATCTCCAAGATCTGAAACATATATGTGTTTTGAATCAACTTTGGTCTTTAATGTAATTTTGTTCCAATTGCCTTTAACCGCTGTTATTTTATTAGAGCTGCCTTCTGCCTTTCCTGTAGAAATATCACATGTATAAATTGCATTAATCTTACCATTCACAAACTTACCTACATAAACTATTCCATTGTCATCTACGTAAAGAAGCTTTAAACCAGTCACTCCTTGTATTTGAAGCGGCTGAGTACGCCATACATCTTTTTTAACTTCATGTGCTGCATAAATTTTTTTATCAACCTCATCTTCAAATACAACTACATTTTCAGCTTTAAAAATATAATAATTGCCTATGTTATGTATTGGCAAATCCATTTTTTTTATCCCAGTTGATATATCCAATTTTTTTAAAAAACTGTAGTTTTTAGAACCATTTTCAGTAATTTTTAAGTATATTAATGTGTTTTTATTGTTTTGCTGAATCCCAGTAATCTTATAATTGCTGTTAATAGGATAAGATTTCCATTCATTATTAACATCCAAATTTTTAATTAATTTATTTTCCTTTGTCTCCTTTGGATCATATGTTGAAACCTTTATATCAGCATTCTTTCTTTCTATAACCATAAGTTTATCATCACTTGACATCCAGTTTATACTTACATTTTCTATGGGCACATTTAATTTAATAACATTATCCTTATTATCCTTCATTGTTATAACATGAATTGAATTTTTTAAATAATACGATACAAATTTTCCAGTAGAAGATGCCTCAATATTACGTGCATCATATGGAATATCGGCTTTAACATTTGTCTTTTTTTCACTTGGCACATCAATTCTTTTGTAAGTAATCTTTTTATCTCTTGTATAAAAGTTATTAAAATAAAGGAGTACTACAGATTGAAGTGCCAAGGAAATAAGTACCCAAATAATTACCTTCGTTACTTTTTTCATATTGTCTTCACCTCACTAACGTTCTACATACAATATATCTGGCACAGCTCTTTCGCCAGTAGCACTAGAAGGATTATTTATAACTTCGCCATTATAATACATTGTTGTAGAACCTCCTCCATCAAGACACACCGCATTAACTGCACCAAAACTTCTCATTATTCTTTGTACATCCTTGAGATTCGCTCCTAATTTTAGTCCCTGCCTTCCATCAACAGTTAAAAATATAATACTTTTGTCTTCTGCCTGCCCTATAACCGTTCTTGGACTAAATCCATCCATTCCATCATCCTGTATATGATCCTTACCATCTTTTATAATATATGGTCCTGTTACAAAGGCATTCTTTATGTTATCTTTAATAAGCTCATTGGGAGAGTATTTTTTTCCAACAGAAAGATTACCGTATGCATCAATACTCATTACATCATCCATTTTTTCATCCCACTTACTTTTATTCTTAGGATAAACTATTCTTCCATCAGAAATAACAAACCCCGTTGGAATTGCCCCTGTTCCATTTCCAGATGTATCCACATAATATCCTCCATTCATTGCAATAAGCGCATTGTATCTTTTAGCTATATCATGTGTTGTATCTCCTACATATCCTATTTTATTTGCGTACCCTATTTTAACTCTTTTAGGATTTTTAATTACATAAACAATGGCATTGTAATCACTAACTGTAGGATCATATCTTATAACTCCATCATTGTTATAACTCACTTTTACACGCTCAACTTTTTTATTGTCAATGGCATTTTCAGCTTTATTTTCTTCTTTTATTATTGCGTTTATTTTAGCATCACTAAAAAACCATTTTGCTATGTATTGATGCGAACCTGTAGCCATAATAGTACTAACTATAGCATTTCTTACATTTTTAAATGGTCCGTAAAGAGCAACCGGTAAAGCAGTCACAGCAGTAAATATAAATTCAAACAAAATAAATACAATTAAATTTCTAATTTTATTTTTTCTTTTTTTACTCCTTGAATTCTCACTTCTTCCCATAATTATTCCTTTCTATATAAATAATGTAAATATTTTCATACATATAATATTAATTTTAAATAAGCTTCAAGTCAAGATTTTTTAATCGTTGTCCTTATAAAATTGTTATAAAAATAGACTATGTTTTAAAACAAAGCCTAAAAATAAAAACAGTTGGATAGGGGGACTAGCCAACTGTTTTCATATAAAATGCAATCATGAGGGATTTATATATTCACTTGCTATACTTATATGGTAACCTATTATTGTTACAATAAGAAATACAAATTATTAACAAATTTAAAACTTTTTATTTTCTATAAAATTACTGCTCTTTAATGATAACTGCACCATAATTATTCATTTTAAGAGTATATACAGTTTTTTCTTTAGTACTTGGCTTTATCCCAAACACATTATTTAAAACTTTTTCTTTAAGCAGAGTCTTCATAAGCTCCTTACTGATTTCTATTCCATAGGCAGCTAAAGCATTTTTCCATGAAGTAAATTTACATCCAGATTTCCAATTACTGCAATAAAATGCTTTTGAATTCTCTAGAATATCTCCCCCTTCGCATAAAGGGCACTTACCTAAAACCTCCGCAGGCTTTTTGTTAGCAGGCAGCTTATTTTTACTACTGTCCTCAAATACGATTGATCTATTCATCTTAGCAGATTCCTGTATTATGTATCTCACATATCTTTGAATACTCTGCATAAATCTTTCAGACGCCATCTTTCCTCTTGCAATAGAAGTAAGACCTTTTTCCCATCTTCCTGTAGTTTCTGGAGATTTTAATTCTGGCGGAACAATTTCTATAAGCTTCATGCCTTTATCTGTTGGCTGCAATGCCTTTCCTTTTCTTTTTATATATCCAACGCTTATGAGCCTTTCGATTATAGCCGCTCTTGTTGCTGGTGTACCTATTCCGCCTTCTTTAAGCTGTTCTCTAAGTTCTTCATCCTCAACAAAACGGCCTGCATTCTCCATAGCCGAAAGAAGAGAGGCCTCATTATATGCGCTTGGAGGTTTAGTTTTTTTCTGTTGAATTTCAGTTTCTTTAACCTCCACTTTATCGTTCTTCTTAAGTTTTGGAAGTTCATCATCTTCTTCGCCCTTTTTAGACTTACCATCATCTTTATAAAATTCCATCCATCCTAGCTTTAATATTGTTTTTCCTCTTGTTAGAAAGTCTTCATTACAAACCTCAGTGGTTATTTTAGTTATGGTATATTCATAGTTAGGATAAAATACGCACATAAACCTTTTTACTATGAGATCATAGGCTTTAAACTCATCCTTACTAAGGCTTTGAATATTCGGCTTCACATCAGTAGGTATTATGGCATGATGGTCTGTGACCTTAGAGTCGTCTATAATCCTCTTTGTAAAAGGAAGCTTTTTCATGCTTAGAAGATTTGCTGAAAACTCCTTATAAGGCTCAATATTGAGTTTTGCTATAGTATTTTTAACTTTATTAACCATGTCATGGCTTAAATATCTACTATCTGTTCTAGGATATGTAACCATTTTTCTTTTTTCATATAAATTTTGAATAATATCTAAAGTTTTCTGAGCAGAAAATCCAAATTTTTTATTACAATCTCTTTGAAGTTCAGTTAAGTCATATAAAAGTGGGGGTACTTGCTTTTTCTTATTATTTTCTACGCTTATTACCTTACCGTCGTTTCCCTTAACCTTATTTGAAATTTCCTGAGCTTTTTTAATATCAACTATTTTTGTTTCTTTTGTATCTTTATCAAACCAGGTTCCTTTAAATCCATCAAATTCAGCATTTACTTCCCAATAATCCTTTGGAACAAAATTGTTTATTTCTTTTTGTCTCTCCGTCATTATTGCAAGTGTTGGAGTTTGAACTCTTCCAACGCTCAAAAGCACGTTATACTTTAATGTATATGCACGGCTTGCATTCATTCCAACAAGCCAATCAGCTTCAGATCTGCATTTTGCTGAATAATAAAGATTATCATATTCACTTCCAGGCTTTATGCTTTCAAAACCTTCCTTTATAGCTTCATCCGTCATACTAGATATCCATAATCTATTAAATGGCTTAATACATCCCGCCGCTTCATAAGTATATCTAAAGATAAGTTCTCCTTCTCTTCCCGCATCTGTTGCACATATAAGAGATGATATATCTGCTCTATTCATCAAGGTTTTAAGTATATCAAACTGTTTTTTTGTATCCTCTATGGGTTTTATCTTCATCACTTCGGGTATTATTGGCAAAGTATCAAATCTCCACTTTTTATAAATAGGATTATACTCTTCTGGCTCCCACAAGGTCACCAAATGTCCCACTGCCCAGGTCACAATATATTTGCTCCCTATAAGACATCCTTCCCCTTTGGTTCTACAATTCAATACCCGTGCTATATCTCTTCCAACAGATGGTTTTTCAGAAACCACCAAAACTTTTTCCATGAAATCACTCATTTCTAAAAATTGTACCCGCTTTAATTATGGGCACAATTTAAAATTACAATCATACCTAATTATATATTTTTAAGCACGAATATTCAACTTTAGTGTACCATTATTCCTTATCAAACACTGCTGCCATCTCATCAAGTGCTAGTGCTTCATCTGGTCCAGATGCCGTGATTTTTATTTGTGCCCCACAATTTGCTCCTAAAGCAAGTACATTAATTATACTTTTACTATCTGCCTTTTTGCCATTAAACTCTATAAATATGTCAGATTTAAACCCAGATGCCTTTTTTACTACAAGGGTAACAACTCTTGCATGGAGTCCTAATTTGTTCTTTATTACTACATTCTTAAAAACCATAACTTATCCCCCAACATATATTTTTATGAAAACGTTTGCTAGCTTTATTATAAGCATAGGCTATTGATTTACAATAGTCAATATAATACACGCTTTTTTGTAAAAAATTACAAAAAATTAGCCATTATGTTTATCATATATAGCTAATTTTAGGCATATAACTTTATTATTATTATTATTAATTAATTACTCCATATATTTGCCAATTTTTCTAAATTTATCATATCTCTTTTCTATAAGTTCATCTGTACCTTCGCAGCATAATTCATTTATATCTTCAATTAAGTTTCTTTTTAACGTTTCTGCGACACTAAGAACATCACTCTGTGCTCCGCCTTTAGGCTCATCTATAACCTTATCTATTATTTCATAGTGCATTAAATCCTGAGCAGTTATTTTCATAACCTCGGCAGCCTCTCTAGCTTTTGTAGCATCTTTCCATAATATACTTGCAAAGCCTTCTGGAGATAGAAGCGAATATACAGAGTTTTCAAGCATCCATACTTCATCTGCTACTGCCATTGCCAGAGCTCCACCACTTCCTCCTTCACCTATTACAATTGAAATTATAGGTGTTTTTAGATTTGCCATGGTTATAAGGTTTTTAGCTATAGCTTCACCCTGTCCTCTCTCTTCGGCACCAATTCCACAATATGCTCCTGATGTATCTACAAAACATATAACAGGTCTATTAAATTTCTCAGCTTGCTTCATAAGTCTTAAAGCCTTTCTATAGCCTTCTGGATATGGCATACCAAAGTTTCTTTCAACATTCTCCTTGGTATTTCTACCCTTCTGCTGACCAATTACGGTCACACTTCTACCTGCAAGTTTTGCTATTCCACCAACAATAGCTGGATCATCTCTATATCCTCTATCCCCGTGAAGTTCAATAAACGAATCAAATATTTCACTTATATAATCTAAAGACGTAGGTCTTTCTATCGCCCTTGAAATAGTAAGTTTCTCCCATGGTGTCAAACTCTTCTTTATATTCATCCTATCACCTCCTAGCATGCATCTCTAAAATTTTTCCTAAGACTTCTTTTAATTTTTTTCTTTCCACAATTTTATCTACAAAACCATGTTTAAAAAGAAATTCTGAGGTTTGAAAATCCTCTGGAAGCTTTTGATTTATAGTCTGCTCGATTACTCTTCTTCCTGCAAAACCAACAAGTGTTTTAGGTTCTGCAATTATGATATCTCCAAGCATTGCAAAACTTGCCGTTACACCACCTGTTGTTGGATCTGTCAAAATGGATATATACAAGAGTCCATTTTCATCATGTTTTGCAAGTGCAGCACTTGTTTTTGCCATTTGCATTAGTGAAAACATACCCTCTTGCATTCTCGCTCCACCAGATGTCGTAAAAATTATTACCGGAAGCTTTTCTTCGGTGGATTTTTCTATTGCTCTCGTTATTTTTTCTCCCACAACAGAGCCCATACTTCCCATCATAAAATTGCTATCCATAACAGCTATAACCGCTTTCTGCCCATATATATCCCCTCTGCCTGTAACCACAGCATCCTTTAATCCAGTCTTTTCCTGCATGTTTTTTATTTTATCTTCGTATTTATCAAAATCAAGTGGATTAACGGCTGACATATTAGCATCAAATTCTTCAAAAGTACCCTCATCAACTATCATGTCTATTCTTTCTCTAGCATTCACTCTAAAGTGCCCATTACATTTAGGGCAAACCTTAAAATTATCTTGTACATCATTTTTATACAGAATACTCCCACACTTTGGGCATTTAACCCACATGCCATTAGGTATAACCGGCAAATTATTTTCTGTATTTTGAAGCTCATTAAGCCTCTCGCTGCTTACAGTTATATATTTTTTCTTTTTAAACAGAGACATTTTATACCTCCTTCTCTATGAAACTTGTATCATACTTACCTGATACGAATTTTGGATTATTTATAAGATCATATTGAAAATCTATATTTGTATCAACACCATCTATTATAAATTCTCCAAGAGCTCTCTCCATCTTGTTTATAGCCTCATATCTATCTTTGCCATAAACCATTAACTTACCAATCATAGAGTCATAATTCGGTGGTATATCATATCCCTGATAAACAGCTGTATCAAGTCTTACACCTGGTCCACCTGGAACATTAAAATATTTTATTTTCCCTGGAGAAGGCATGAAGCCTTTCTTTGGATCTTCTGCATTTATACGACACTCAATAGCATGCCCTTGTATCTTTATATCTTCTTGTTTAAATGATAATTCCTCTTCGCTGGCAATTTTTATCTGTTCTTTAACAAGATCAATTCCTGTAACAAGCTCTGTAATGCCATGTTCAACTTGTATTCTGGTATTCATTTCCATAAAATAGTAGTTATTATGTTTATCCAGCAAAAATTCTATAGTACCAGCATTTTTATAGTTAACAGCCTTTGCAGCTTTAACTGCAACTTCTCCCATTTCACATCTAAGTTCTTCAGTCATAATAGGAGATGGTGCTTCTTCAAGTACTTTTTGATTTCTTCTTTGCATTGAGCAGTCTCTTTCTCCAAGATAAACTACATTTCCATGTAAGTCTCCAAGTATTTGAAACTCAATATGTCTTGGCTCTTCTATAAACTTTTCCATGTACATAGTATCATCACCGAAGGCTGCTTTTGCTTCAGCTTTAGCTGTTCTAAAGGCTTTTATAATTTCACTTTCTTCTTTTACTATTCTTATGCCTTTTCCTCCACCTCCAGCAGACGCCTTCAGCATAACAGGATATCCTATTTTCTTCGCCTCAGCTACAACTTGCTCTTCAGTATCTACTGTTCCATTTACTCCAGGAATAACTGGTACTCCTGCATTTATCATCATTTCTCTAGCTTTAGCCTTATTGCCTGCGTTTTCAATTGTTTCAGCATCGGGTCCTATGAAAACTATATTACATTCACTGCACATTCTTGCAAACTTTCCATTTTCGGATAAGAATCCGAAGCCTGGATGAATAGCTTGAGCACCAGTAAGAACTGTAGCACTTATTATATTTTCCATGTTAAGATAACTATCTTTTGACTTAGCAGGTCCAATACAAACCGCTTGATCCGCTAAGTAAACATGCATTGATTCTTTATCAGCCTCTGAATACACTGCCACTGTTTCTATTCCAAGTTCTCTACATGCTCTTATTATTCTAACTGCTATTTCACCTCTATTAGCAATTAAAACTTTATTAATCATATTACTCGCTCCATTTCCTTACACTATCATAAATGTAATTTCGGCTTCTACTGCCTTCTCTCCATTAACAGTTGCTACTCCTTTGCCAATTCCAGCTGGTCCTTTAACTTTAACAATTTCAATTTCTAATTTTAAAACGTCACCAGGAACCACCATTCTTCTAAATTTAGCATTTTTTATCCCTCCAAGTATAGGCTTTTTCCCCTTATACTTATCTAAGCTTAAAATTGCAACTCCTCCAAGTTGTGCTAGAGCCTCAACCATAAGAACTCCTGGCATTATTGGTTTTCCTGGATAGTGTCCCTGAAAAATCTGTTCATTCATAGTAACATTTTTATATCCAACTGCTCTTTTTCCAGGTTCAATTTCCTCAACTCTATCTATTAAAAGCATTGGATATCTATGAGGAATAATCTCCATAATCTGTTCTATATTTAAACTCATTAAAAACACCTGCCTCCAATTTACTTCAAAGCTATTTTAAATAGTTCCTGACCATATTCCACCATCTGTTCATCTTCTACTAATATTTCTACTATCTCACCATCTACTTCTGCTTCTATTTCATTCATAAGTTTCATTGCTTCTATTATACAAAGAGCATCACCCTTTTTAACCTTAGATCCAACCTTAACAAAAGCTTCTGTATCAGGGCTTGATGAAGCATAGAAAGTACCGACTATAGGTGAAACAACTGAAACTATGTTTTCATCCTGAACCTTTTTACTTTGATCCTCTTTCTTTTCTACTGTTTCTATTACAGCTTCATCCTGCTTATTTTCAGCTTCAGATAGAACGCATTCTTCGTTTTTTACTTTAGGCTCATCATTGTCATTTCCCTTTTTCATTGTTATTCTCATTCCTTCAGTCTCTATTTCAAGGAATGTAAGCCCAGACTCACCGGCTGTCTTAATAATCTGCTCTATAGCCTTATAATCCATATTATTTAACACTTCCCTTATATCTGCTTAAATTAATC
>NZ_LGVB01000003.1:0-770 GCF_001270375.1 Clostridium sp. DMHC 10 | reverse complement strand
TATTTCAATTAATTTACAAATTATAATGACATTTGATTTCACCGTTACTTTAGCAGAAGTTAATATGGTAAATCTTATAGTTTTGACATTAAATCTACTTTTGAATCTGAAGAAACTTTTCTTATTTCTAGTTCAATGCCTTTTTTATTTAATTTTTTGAAAGCTTCAATATCTGTATCGTTTACTGATACTACACTAGTTATTTGTTTTTTTCCTTCCTTAAATGACATACCACCAATATTTACACTCTTTATGTCTACTCCACCTTCAACCATTCTCACAACATCAGTTGGATTAGTGAATAACAATAGAACTCTATCATCTTTGTATTTTGGATTATTATAAACTCTTATTGCCTTATCAATTCCTAAAACATTTGCTCTAATTCCTGGAGGTGCAACTTGTTCCAAAAGTATCTTTCTAATTGAGTCCTTTTCTACATCATCATTACATACAATTATTCTTTGACATTTTGTGTCTTTTGACCAAAATTGTTGCTACTTGACCATGTATTAATCTGTCATCAATTCTTGCCACCTAAATTCCACGTGCATTTTTTATTAGCTTAAAAGAACACTATTTCACGAAGAATTTAAACTGATACTCCCACATTGTAACATTATTTACCACCACCATTTAAATTTACTTTTTTACATTTTTAACAAATACAAAACTAATATTTAAATCAAGATTTTTTTTAGTCTTGCCGATTGAATCCTCATCCTTTAAGGATTATAATGTATGTACTGGTAATACGTACATTATAATTG
>NZ_LGVB01000002.1:0-32299 GCF_001270375.1 Clostridium sp. DMHC 10 | reverse complement strand
GACATATCTCCTAGAGATAATTGCTTAACCTATAATAGCCATGATAATATTTTATCATGGCTATTATTTTCATTTCTTAAAGTATATGAGATGTATTTTTTCAATGTAAATTCTTGCCTATTTAAAATGTATATACATGAAATATAAATTCTAGAAATACCTTATTTTTAAAATTGTCATTGAAAACGTATACCAAAAATGAACTTGCATAAATTGAAAACGATAGTATTTTGCCTTATTATTTTACTTGAAGGAAATAATTACAATGATGTGGGGGATATAGTATGGAAACAATCGAAAATGATAAACAAAATTTAAGATCGTCTTCATTAAAAAAAGCAGTTCAAAGTTTTGGTAGTTTCTTAAGTGGAATGGTTATGCCAAATATTGGAGCGTTTATTGCTTGGGGTTTGATAACAGCATTATTTATTAAAACTGGATGGATACCTAATGACAATCTTTCAAAACTTGTAAATCCTATGGTTGATTATATGCTTCCAATGCTTATAGCATATCAAGGTGGTAAACTTGTTTATGATATAAGAGGTGGTGTAGTAGGAGTAATAGCCACTATGGGTATGATAGTTGGAACTTCAATACCAATGTTCCTTGGAGCAATGATAATGGGACCTTTAGGTGGATACCTAATAAAAAAATTCGATAAATTAGTTGAAGGAAAAATTGCAACAGGTTTTGAAATGCTTGTAAATAACTTTTCGGCTGGAATTTTGGGAGGAATACTTGCTATAATAGCATATTTGGTAGTTGGTCCTGTAGTTGCTGGGGCATCAAGTGGATTAGGATCAATAGCTTTAGCAATAACTAAAAAAGGATTACTTCCGTTAATAGCATTAGTTGTAGAACCAGCGAAAATATTGTTTTTAAATAATGCAGTTAACCATGGTGTATTTACACCTCTTGGAATTCAACAAGTGCAGAGTCTTGGAAAATCAATATTTTTCTTGCTTGAAGCAGACCCAGGTCCAGGACTTGGAATTCTTTTAGCATATTGCCTATATGGTAAAGGGTCAGCTAAGAGTTCTGCTCCAGGAGCAGTAATAATACAATTCCTTGGTGGAATACATGAAATTTATTTCCCTTATGTTTTGATGAAACCTCTTTTACTTTTAGCAGTAATAATCGGAGGAATTTGTGCAGATTTAACATTTGTTTTATTACATGCAGGGTTAGTTGCAGCAGCTTCACCAGGAAGTATAATAGCATTAATGGCAATGTGCCCTAAAGGTGCAGAACTACCTGTATTAGCCGGAGTTGCCATTGGAGCAGTAGCATCATTTTTAGTAGCATCAGTTATTCTTAAGAGAGACAAGGCTAATAAAGAAACAGCAGATGATTTTCAAGAAGCTCAAAGTAAGATGAAAGAAATGAAAAAAGAAAGTAAAAATCAAGTTGTTAATGCTGCAAATGATCAAAACAGTGAAGCAAAAGAAATCTCAAATATTAATTTGATAGTTTTTGCTTGTGATGCAGGAATGGGATCGTCGGCAATGGGAGAGTCCATATTAAAGAAAGAACTAAAAAATGCAAATATTCAAGGTATAAAAGTTGAGCATTATTCAGTTGACAGTATTCCTAAAACGGCAGATGTAGTGTTTGTACAGGAAAGTTTAAGTGAAAGAGCAAGAAAGTGTGTGCCTGAAGCTAATATAATAACTGTAAAAAATTTCTTAGATCGTTCCAAGTATGTAGAATTTATGGAAAAGATAAAAAAATAACTGATAACTAGGTGAGCAATATGAATACTTTAACTCCTAGACAGCAATTTATATTAAACGAATTAATAAATAAAAAATCTTGTAATGCTAATGCTCTTCATAATGAACTTGCCGTAAGTGTAAGAACTATATTGAGAGAGATTGCATCTATAAATAAAGTTTTAAAAAAGTATAAACTTACTATTTTGTACTATGAAAATATGAATTTAATTATATCAGGAGAAAGGGAAAATGTAAAATATTTGGAAAATTCAATAAATTCCATTCCTATTCTGTGGTTATACAATAAGGAACAAAGAAAGATAGCAATTGTATGTAAGTTATTGCTAGAAAAAGGGTATTTAAAGGCGCCTTATTTTAGCTATAAATTTAATGTAGTTATGGGAAGTATAAGCCAAGACCTAGACAGTATTGAAAAAATGCTTTTAACTAAAAACTTATATTTAATAAGAAAAAGAACTTATGGTATAAAAATAGATGGATCAGAATGGAATAAAAGAAATGTTTTTATTGAATTGTTTTTTAACTTTAAACCTTTTGAATATTTATTTTCATTTCTTTATGGAGAAGAGATAGATGAGACCGTAGAGGCTTTTTTTAAGGATATATTTGAAGTTACGACAATTGATATTGTTAAAAAAGCTTTTCATCAATTAGACTTTGGAGATATTAAAGTTAATGATGTCCAGTATTTTAATTTATTTATTCTCACACTTCTTGCTATAAAGAAAACGAAGGATGAAAGTAATATATCTTTACCAGAAAAAATCAAACGAGATATGCAAAGTAGCAAAATATATGAAAAAATAAAACTATTGCAAGATGAATTATATGAAAGCAACATAATATTACCGGAAGAGGAACTAGTTTACTTATGCTTGTATTTAAATGATTATAAATATTATAATAGCTATAATGGAAATATTGTTGAATCAGATATTAACTATGAGGGTATTAGCAGCGAGTTAATAACTGGTGTGTCAAAAAAATAGGAATAGATATTACTAAAGACAAAAAATTGCTTAAGGACTTATCAAATCATTTAAAACAGACGTTTCATATGCTTAATTTAGGACTTGATATTATAAATCCTCTAGTAAACGAAATAAAAGAACATTATTGTCAATTATTTGACATAATAAACAATGAATGCAAATTAATTTTTTCCAGATATAATATTAAAATACCTGAAGAGGAAATTGGATATATTATAATGCACATTGAGGTTGCTATACAAGGGAAGCAGATGTTTGGAAGAAAATTAGATGTACTTATTGTTTGCCCAAGTGGGATAAGCACTGCGAAAATATTGAATAACAAGGTAAAAGCTCTTTTCTCAGATATAGGTGGTACAGATATTAGTCCTATACATGATGTTTATGACAAATTATTAAAAAATAAATATGATTTGATTTTGTCAACAGTACCAATTAATTTAGGCATAGACAATGTAATTATTGTCTCGCCATTTATGACAAAAGAAAACATAGATGAAGTAAAAAATTTTATCTTTAGAATTAAGGTGGCAAATCAAAGTGTAACTGTGAAATCTTCAGATAGTTTAAATTTTAATGCAACAAGTAAAGAATATGAGATTATTAATGAGATTTTGAAAAATTTAAAATTAAGAAAAGTTAAAGTTGGTACCTTTAATGAGTTAATAGACTATATTGCGGATGATATTTATAAAAATAATATAAGTAAAAGTAAGGAAGAAATAAAAAGATTAATATTAAAAAGAGAAGAAAAAGGTAATGTTGTAGTTCCTAAAAGTGGAATGGCACTCCTTCATACTAGAAGTGATGAAATGATTATCCATTTGTGGGTGTATATTATATTGATAAATCTTTTCCAATGTCAAGTGAAGGCTTTTCTACAGAAAATGTAAACACTTTTTTAGTACTTTTAGCACGAAATAATGAAAGCAATTATATATTGCAGTTTTTAGGGAAGATAAGTATTTCACTAATTGAAAGAAAAGGATTTGTTGAAACTTTGAAAACAGGTAATGTCAGGAAAATTAGGAGCTGTTTAATAGATATTGCAAACAAGGAGGAAGCTACTGATGAGTAAAAAAATTTTAGAAGAGAATAATATTTTATTAAATTTAAAGTCGGAATCCAAAAATGAGGCTATAGAAAGGGTAGGAAGACTTTTAGTTTCTCAAGGATATGTCAATAAAAATTATATAAGTGGAATGAAGGCTAGAGAAGAAGAGGTTACAACATATATGGGAAATGGTGTTGCTATACCTCATGGAATGAATGAATATAAAAAGGAAATTATAAATTCTGGTATAGTTATAGCTCAATACCCTGAAGGAGTGGATTTTGGAGAAGGTAATGTAGCTATATAGTAATAGGAATTGCTGGTAGAGGCGAGGAACATATGGCTATACTATCCAAAATAGCACTTACTGTTCAATATGAAGAAAATGTTGAAAGGCTTAAAAATGCCAAAAGTAATGAAGAAATTATTAAAATAATAGAGGAAGGCGATGACTGATATGAAAGCAGTTCATTTTGGCGCAGGAAATATAGGAAGAGGATTTATTGGATATTTATTATATAAATCTGGTTATGACATCACTTTTTTTGTCGATATATTCGGCAAAGTGGTGGATGATATAAATAAGTATAAGAAATATACTGTAATAACTTTAAATACTTCTCAAAATAAAGAGGGAGTTGAAAATGTTAGGGCAGTTAATCTAAAAGATAGCGATTCTCTTGAAAAAGAAGTTTTACAAGCAGATTTAATTACCACATCACTAGGGTTAAATAATTTGAAAAGCACAGGAGAATTATTACGAGGCTTTTTAAAAAAGAGATCAGAAGTTAGTAAAAAGCCGCTTGATATAATAGCTTGTGAGAATGCATTGTTTGCAACTGATGTATTAAAGAAAGTTATATTTGATGGAGCAGATAAAAAATTTCAAGAATATTTAGAAAAGTATGCAGGCTTTCCAAATTGTGCAGTTGACAGAATTGTACCAAATGTAAATATAGAAAAGGAATTACCTATAGATGTAGCTGTAGAAGACTTCTATGAATGGGATATAGAAAAGAATAAGATAAAAATTAATAACAATATAAAAGGTGCAGAGTATGTTGAAAAGTTAGATCCTTATCTTGAGAGAAAATTGTTCCTCTTAAATGGTGCACATGCAACAATTGCATACTTAGGGTATCTTAAAAATTATAAGTTTATACATGAAGCTATAAAAAATGAGTATATTAAAAAAGTTATAGTTGGTTTTCATAAAGAGGCAGTACAAGCTCTTAGTATTAAGCACAAAATAGATATAAATATTTTGAAGGAATATTCAAATAAGCTTCTGAAAAGATTTGAAAATAAATATCTTAAAGATGATGTGACGCGTGTAGGGCGTGATCCTATAAGAAAATTATCATCAAATGACAGATTAATAACTCCATTGAAACTTTGCTGTGATTTGAAAATAGATTTTAAAGACATTTTATGTGGTGTTGCAGCGGGATACTTGTTTAATTATAAAGATGATGAAAAGGCCCAAGAGATTCAGAAGATAATAGAAAATGATGGAATTAGCAAGGCCATTTCAAATATATCTCAAATAAAAGAAGGAGAATATTTGAACAATATGATAATGAATAAGTATGAAGAGCTAAAAAGGCAACTATAAAATTCAGAATATTCATAATATTATGAATTAATATAGTGATATTAAAAAAATTTAGCTGAGGAAAATATTTTAAATTTAATTCATATGTATATTGAATGCAAATTTACTGTTTGGCATTTTTAAATAAATATTAATTTAAAATATTTTCCCAACTTTATTAAACTTAAAGCAGGGATACGCATAATATATTTATATAAAAAGTAAAAAATCCAATAAATGCTTTTTTATATTTGTTGACAGTTAAATAAAAGCAATAGTATAATGGCAATGTATAAATATTAAATAAAGTATAGGGGGAATGAAAGAAACAAAAATTGTTAGTTATAGTTAAAGCGCCCGAACTAGAATAATATAATTATTTTAGTTGACGAGGATGGGGAGTATCGAAATCTTCGGCGGATGCCCCACGGTAAACGCACTACCGTTAACGATTGATAAAAGCAGAAAGTGATTTTTGTTACAAAATCAATCCGGTGTTAAAACCTTAATAATTATTAACATGCCTAGAATCTCTTAAAAAATGAAGTTATTTTAGGTGTTATTAGTGTTGAATTAAAAATGAGAAAGGAAGATTTTTTATGTGCGGAATAGTAGGTTATAGTGGTAAGAATGAGGCTTCTTCAATTTTAGTTGAGGGATTAAGTAAACTTGAGTATAGAGGATACGATTCAGCAGGAGTTGCTATACTAGATGATGGAAAAATAAATGTTTCAAAATGTAAAGGAAGACTTGTAAATCTTGAAAATAAATTAAAGAGTAGTCCACTTAAAGGAAATGTAGGAATTGGACATACTAGATGGGCTACACACGGTGAGCCGTCAGATGTGAATGCACATCCTCATAATAATAATGATAATACAATAAGTGTAGTGCATAATGGTATAATAGAAAACTATATGGAGTTAAAGTCATGGCTTAAATCAAAAGGATATAAATTTATTTCAGAAACTGATACAGAGGTTATTCCTAATCTTATAGACTATTTTTATAATGGAGATTTATTAGATGCGGTTATGAAGGCTATATCAAAAGTAGAAGGAAGTTATGCACTTGGTGTAGTTTGTTCAAATGAACCTAATAAAATAGTTGCAGTAAGAAAAGATAGTCCTCTTATAGTCGGCGCTGGAAAAGATGAAAATTTTATAGCATCAGATGTTCCTGCTATATTAAATCATACTAGAGATATATATTATTTAAAAGATAAAGAGTTTGCTGTTTTAACTTCTGAGGGAGTGGAATTTTACTCAAATGAAGGAGAAAAAATAGAAAAAGAGCTTAATCATATAGAGTGGGATGCTAACGCAGCTGAAAAAGGTGGTTATGAGCATTTCATGTTAAAAGAAATTTATGAACAACCTAAAGCTATAAGAGATACTATGACTTCTAGAATTATAGAAGGTCAGCCTATAAAATTAGATGATATAAATATAACAAAAGAACAAATAGAAAATATTGAAAAAATATATATAGTAGCTTGTGGAACTGCATATCATGCTGGAATAGTTGGAAAATATGTTATAGAAAAATTTGCAAGAATACCTGTTGAAGTAGATATAGCATCTGAATTTAGATATAGAGATCCAATAATTACAAAGAATACTTTAATGATAGTTTTAAGTCAATCAGGAGAGACAGCCGATACTTTGGCTGCATTAAGAGAGGCAAAGTCACTTGGAGCAAGAGTTATCGCTATAACAAATGTTGTTGGAAGTTCAGTTTCTAGAGAAGCCGATGATATTTTATATACTTGGGCAGGACCAGAAATTGCAGTTGCATCTACAAAAGCATATACTACGCAGCTTATAACTATGTATATATTGGCATTATTCTTTGCACAAAATAAAAATACTCTAACTACTGAAGAAATAGAAAAAATAAAAGCCGATATGCTGAAACTTCCAGAAAAAGCAAAAGAAGTACTAGATAATAAAGAAAAAGTTCAAAAATTTGCGGCAAACACCTATATGCATAAAGATATGTTCTATTTAGGCAGAGGCATTGATTATGCTGTAGCTATGGAAGGTGCATTAAAGCTTAAAGAAATCTCATATATTCATTCTGAGGCTTATGCTGGTGGAGAATTAAAGCATGGAACTATAGCTTTAATAGAAGATGGAACAGTTGTAGTAGCACTTGCAACTCAAAATGATTTATATGAAAAAATGGTTAGTAATATAAAAGAAGTAACTACAAGAGGAGCTAAAGTTCTTGGAATTACAGTTGAAGGTAGAACAGGAATGGAACAAGTTGTTGATTCAGTGATATATGTGCCAAAAGTAAATGACATACTTTTACCTGTACTTTCAGTTATGCAACTTCAATTATTGGCATATTATGTTTCGGTAGAAAAAGGCTGCGACGTTGACAAGCCAAGGAATTTAGCCAAATCAGTAACTGTTGAATAAAATTGGATAAGCATTTTGAAGATTTGTTGGTTTGAAATAAAGTATGATACTTTGAAACAAAGTCTGATATTCTAAAATAAAATTTCAATAAGAATTCAAGAGATAAAGATACTATACGCGAGATGTGTAGTATAAGACAAAATTATATAGAACGATAAAGTAAGCCGCGCATTCTCAACATTTGTGAGAGTGTGCGGTTTTTGTAAGTTTGTAACAAAGTTTGATCGTTTAAAATAAAGTTTAATCAAATATCGTTAAATTGGCTGTATCTTAAATTAAAGTGCAGCTTTGTTTATTATTATATATTATAATAGATTTTTTATGTTAAAGGAGAAATTTAGTATGATAAGAAAAGCTCAAATACATGATATTACTTTAATAATGAATATAATCAAATCAGCAATAAAAGATATGGAATTGAAAAACATACATCAATGGGATAATATTTATCCAAATGAAGAGGTTATAAGTGAAGATATAATTAATAGTGAGTTATATACTAATGTAGAGAATGGAAGTATAAATGCAATTGTTGTTTTAAATGAAGATCAGGCAGAGGAATACAGAGATTTAAAGTGGAAATATAATTTTGGAAAACAGCTTGTCATTCATAGATTGTGCGTTGATCCAAGGACTCAAGGTGTTGGAATTGCAAGGAATTTACTTAAATATGCAGATGATTTTGCAGTAAAGGGTGGATATGAAGCTATAAGATTAGATGCATTTGCCCAAAATGAAAGAGCTTTGAGGCTGTATGAAAAGAATGGATATGAAAAAGTAGGAAGTGTAAATTTTAGAAAAGGGGAATTTTATTGCTATGAGAAGAATATTGAGTAAGTAGGATAGTTATATTAGAAATTCTTTTTATGAAACTTTTAGAGTTGGATAAAAGTGACATTCATGTTGTACAGTACATAACGGAACTTTCACCTAAAGAAGTATTTGAGAAAAAGCTTCATAAGGCAAAATTGCAACTGGAGCAAGGATTGAATTGCTGTTAAAAATAAATGTATTTAGGTGATAGAAAAATCTATCATCTTTTTTATATGGCCTTGTAAATTCTGGTCAATTAACTACAATATAAATTATGGTTGACCAATTTGGTCAGAATGGAGGTAAATAATGTACGATAGTTTCTATGCCATAGATAAAGAAAAACAAATAAGAATTATAAATGCAGCTATGAAAGTATTTTCTGAAAGCCCATATAGAAAAGCTTCAACAGCGGATATAGCAGCTGCTTCTGGTATATCAAAAGGATCTTTGTTTTATTATTTTAAGAATAAAAGAGATTTATATTGCTATTTGTATGTGTACAGCTGGAAAAAAATATATGAAAAGATAGATGAAATAGAAGCACTTAAGGAAAGTGATTTTTTTGAACGAAATGCCAAAATAGTAGAGGCAAGAGTAAATACAATGCTGGAATGTCCACACATTTTTGACTTTTCTCTCAGAGCATACTATGAAACAGATATTGCAGTTTCGAAGGAAATAAAAGCAATTAATGAAAGAATTCTAAAGGATGCCTATGTTAAATTAAATGAAAACATTGATGTAACCAAGTTTAAAAATAAAGAAGGTATCAATAGAGCAATTAAAATGTTAGTTTGGATCGGTGGAGGATTTATAAAGGAAAAAATGGCAGAAGGCAAGATGGACTTGAAGGAGCTTCAAGATGAAATTTATGAGTATATGAAAATATTGAAACATGGATTTTATAAAGGAGGTGTTTTAAGTGGAGAAAATTAAATTAACCTATAAATCCTACGGAATAACAGTCTATCATAAAGAGGGGGATACAAGTGAAAAAATAGTATTTGTTCATGGAGGAGCACTAGATAATGCAATGATGTCCTGGAAAGAAGTAATTGAATTAATGGGGAATAAGTATGATATTTATGCTGTAGACATGCTTGGTTTTGGTGAAAGTGATAAGCCAGATATTCAGTATTCTATCCCTATGTATGTGGAGTTTTTATACGATGTGCTAAGGCAGCTAAATATAGAAAAGACTAATTTAGTTGGACTATCCATGGGGGGAGGCATTAGTATAGCATTTTCTTTGAAATATCCTGAGCTTGTAGATAAGCTTACTATAATAGGATCATTAGGTTTGTATTCCAGAATGCCATTTCATAGGTTTAATAGGTGGTTTGTAAATTCAAGGTTTAATGCTAAATCATATGAATGGATTGGAAAAAGCAGAGCATTGGTAAAGTGGACAATAAATTCATCCTTGTTTGGAGATAAAAATAAAATTTCTGATAAGTTAGTTGATGATTTATATAAGCTTGTTCATGAACCTAATTGTAATAAAGCCTGGGAGTCTTTCCAATGTTATGAGCTAGGTAAGGAAGGAATGACTACAGATTTGGCAGCGCATTTAAGCGACCTAGCAATGCCAGTTTTAATAGTAAATGGTGAAAAAGATTCTGGGGTTCCTGTAAAATATGCAATAGCAGCAAGTAAGGTTATTAAAAATAGTAGGCTGCATGTGATGAAAGGATGTAAACATTGGTCTCAAAAGGAGAGACCAGAAGAATTTGTTCAAGCATTGAAGGATTTTCTGCGGTAGCAGAAAATCATCCTTTACTCTACTCTCTACTCTGCTAATGCTATTACTTCTATTTCAACTAAAGCATCTTTAGGGAGTTTTACTTCTACACATGATCTTGCAGGCATATCCTTATCAAAGTATTTTGCATAAACTTCATTAACAGCAGCAAAATCACTCATGTTTTTTACAAATACAGTTGTTTTAACAACCTTGTCAAGTGAGGTTCCAGCTGCTTCAAGAATAGCTTTTACATTTTCTAGTGATCTTTCAGTTGCTTTTTTTACATCTCCACCAATAAGTTCACCAGTTGATGGATCTAATGGAATTTGACCTGATGCAAATACGAAGTTTCCAGCCTTAATAGCTTGTGAATATGGTCCTACTGCTCCTGGAGCATTTTTTGTGCTTATTATTTTCTTTTCCATAAAATTACGCCTCCAATATTTTAATTTATATTAATTTTACTACATAACCGTCTTTTTCTAAACAATTTAGTATACTTTCACCGTGTTTTTTAGATTGAACTGTGATTTCAAAGGATACATCGGCATATTCAAGTCCTTTTTTGTTCCAGTTACTATTTTGTCTTATTGTAACGACGTTTCCGCCCATGTTTCCTATTTTAGATACTAAAGAACCTAAGGCTCCTGTTTTATCTTGAAGTTCTACTTCAAATCTTATTGTTCTTTTTTCTAAAACTAATTCTCTTTCTATTATTTTTGCTGTAGTTGCTATATCTACATTTCCACCGCTAACTAAAAGGACAACTTTTTTGCCTTCTATGCCTTTAATTTTTTGCGCTAATAAAGCGGCTAAGGGTGCTGCACCTGAACCTTCAGCTACGAGTTTGCTTATTTCCATCAATTGAAACATAGCATGGGCTATTTCATTTTCACTTATTGTAACTATTTCATCTACATATTTCTCAATGTATTTAAAGCATTTATCTCCTATTGTGCTAACTGATATGCCGTCAGCCAAAGATTTTGCACCTGGGACAGTGGTGATTTTTCTATTTTCTATAGAAGTTTTAGCGGAAGGTACTATTTCTGGTTCAACACCTATTATTCTTATGGAAGGCTTTATTGATTTTGCTGCTACAGCAATGCCAGATATTAAACCGCCTCCACCAATTGGAACTACTATAACATCGGTATCAGGTAAATCTTCTAATATTTCAAGGGCTATAGTTCCTTGACCTGCCATTACATCTATGTCGTTAAAGGGTTCTAAAAAGGTTGCCCCTGTTTCTTTTTGTATTTCTACGGCTTTATTATGGCATTCATCATATACTTGACCAGCTTGAATAACTTCTGCACCATATCCTCTTGTTGCGTCCACTTTTGCTTGAGGTGCAGTTAATGGCATAATTATAGTAGATTTAACGTTAAATACAGTTGCGGCATAGGCAACTCCCTGAGCATGATTTCCTGCTGAAGAAGCTATAACACCTCTTTCTTTTTCTTCTTCTGTTAGATTAACTAATTTGTTATAGGCTCCCCTTAGTTTAAAAGCACCAGTTTTTTGTTTGTTTTCACATTTTAAGTATATATTACAATTGCATTTTTTTGAAAAGGTACTTGTATAAAACATAGGAGTTTTTCTTACTACTTTCTTAATATTTTGCTGAGCTTTTTTAATTCTTTCTAAGTCTAATTCCATAATATACTTTCCTCGCTTAGTACAAATAATTAATTTATATTAGGATGGCTCCTTTTGAAAAATTAAATTTTATTGACAATTTAATAATATTGAAAAAACTTACATTTTGTATGCTTACAACGCACATACGTATGTACAAATTTTTGGAAAAACCTTTTATATAGCCAATGATAATCTTGTAATTTAAAAAAATTTAACTATATTCTATCATATTTGTACGCGTACTACAATCATATTTTCCTAAAAGCAGTATTTCATTGCAATATATTTTTATGAATTTTGAAATTTTTGCTTTGTAAATAGAAGAATGTATTAACAATGACTATAAAATTAAAACTTTCATTTTTCCCTTTTCGGTACTTATTTGTATAAGAAATGTAATGCAATTGTAATAATTAACATTATTTTTTTAGATATAATGTTAATAATATATTTGAGGGAAGGAGTGATAGTTAATATGATTAATGATAAAATTAAAAGATTTAAGATAATACATTTGATTATTGCTGCTTTCATGTGCATTACATTTTTTTATGTTATGAATAGATATGGGATTATTGAAGCAAAGAAAAACAGCAATTATGCAGGCAATACCTATAAGTATTTAGATAACAACGTTGATGTAAGAAGAGTAAAAGTTATCTCCCATAGAGCAAGGTATTTTGGTGAACCTGAAAATTCTATTCATGCCATTGAGGATTCAATAAAATATAAAGTAGATTATGCAGAAATAGATGTTCAGGAGACAAAGGATGGAATAGTTGTTTTAATGCATGATAAGAACTTAAAGAGGATGACTGGATTAAATGAATCGGTTGGAGTTGTAGACTTTAATCAAATTGAAAAGTTAAATATAGCTCCTCGTTATTCTTCTCAGCATAAGGAGGAAAGGATTCCAACCTTGGATGAGGCAGTAAAGAAATCAAAGGGGAAGTTAAAGCTAATTATAGAAATTAAGCCTTATGGAGATACTAATGATTTAACTAAGAAGGTTGTTAGTATAATAGAAAAGAATAATTTTGAAAATCAATGTATGATTCATTCAATGAACTATAAAATTTTATTAAATGTAAAGAGATTAAATCCTAGAATTAAAACTGGATATATAGCCTGTAGACCAAGAAAAGATTTAGCACTATTAAAGGTTGATTTCTATAGTGTACAGCAGAGAATTATAACAAGAAAATTGGTTATAGAAATCCATAAATCAAATAGAAGGATATATTCCTGGACAGTTGATAAACCTAAATATATGGACAGCATGCTTAAATTAAATGTAGATGGTATTATAACGGATAAACCTAGCATATTAATGAATATAAAAAAAGGGATACGTATATAACAGAAGTTTTAGATAAATGTTACTTTTTACATTTATCTAAAATTTTTTTTTGAACTTTTTTACAAAGATTATTACATATGAAACCGGTTGACACATATCTGTAAACGATGTAAAATAATAATTGAATAAAGTAAAGTATCAAGCCGTTAATATAAAGTATTTAGATTGAAATAAGGCTTAACCAATTAAAATAATATACAAATTACAAAGGGGAGGGTGCATTACATGTCAGTAAAAAATAAAGTGCAGCTTATTACTTATGCAGATTCTTTAGGTGGGAATCTAAAAAAACTTAATTATGTTTTATCAAAGTATTTTTCAGATATTTGCAGTGGGGGTGTTCACATTTTGCCTCCATTCCCATCATCTGGAGACAGGGGATTTGCTCCGTTAACTTACCTTGAAATAGAACCTAAATTTGGTACATGGGAGGATATAAGCGCAATAGGTGAAAAATTTGATGTGCTAGTTGATTTAATGGTTAACCATATATCTAGACAATCAGAGTATTTTCAAGACTTTTTAAAGAAAGGCAGGAAATCTCAGTATGTGGACCTATTTATTACTTTGGATAAGGTTTGGAAGGATGGAGAGCCTGTTAAAGAAGATATAGATAAAATGTTCCTTCGCAGAAAACAACCATATTCTACTTTTAAAATAGAGGAGACTGGCAAGGAAGAAAAGGTATGGACAACCTTTGGACATGGAGAACAGTCAGAACAGATAGATTTAGATGTAAAAGCTGAAAAAGTAAAGCAGTTACTTAAGGAGTTCTTTGTTAATTTTAGTAAACATAATATTAAGATAGTAAGGTTAGATGCCGTAGGATATGTTATAAAAAAACTTGGAACAAGCTGTTTCTTTGTAGAACCAGAAATATATAAATTCATGGATTGGATTATGGAGCTTGCAAAGTCTTTAGGAATTGAACTTTTACCTGAGGTTCATTCACAGTATGAGACTCAGTATAAACTTGCTGAGCATGGTTTCTGGATTTATGATTTTATTTTGCCATATACGGTTCTGGACACTTTAATAAACAAATCAAGCAGAGATCTTTGCAAGTATTTGAAGAACCGTCCTAAAAATCAGTTTACAACACTCGATTGTCATGATGGCATTCCAGTAAAACCTGATATGGATGATCTTATTGACAGCAAGAGGGCAAAGAAAGTGGTTGATATATGTATAGAAAGAGGGGCAAGTGTAAGTCGTATTTTAACAGATGAGTACAAGGATAAGGATGGTTTTGACGTTCATCAGATATTATGTTCATATTATTCTGCTTTAAATTGTGATGATGATGCTTACATAGCTGCAAGAGCTATTCAGCTTTTTGTACCTGGAGTACCTCAGATATATTATGTAGGATTACTTGCAGGAGCAAATGATTATGAGCAGGCAAAAGCAACTGGTGAAGGACGTGAAATTAATCGTCATAATTATACTATGGAAGAAATAGAAAAGTCCGTTGAAAGAGAAGTAGTTCAAAGATTATTAAAGCTTATTAGATTTAGAAATGAATATGATGCATTTAACGGAGATTTCAAAGTTATAGACTCACTTGATGATGAAATTAGACTTGCTTGGAATAAAGATAATAAAAATTGCAGTTTATTTATAGATTTGAAAACAAATAAAACTTTAATAAGTTATGTTGATGACAACGGTAATAATGTTCAATATTTAGCCTAATAAAAGAAAAGGTTACAGTTGAGAATGCGGTTTAGAATTAAGACGTCTTAATTTATACCGCATTTTTAGACGGCTTTATTATAAAATGTAATTAAAAGTAATATATCCCATGGATAAATTTAAAAATATTAATATATTTATAAATAAGTTTATGATATAATCTACATTAATATTAAATAGATATATGATGATTGTAGAAAATCATGTACTGTTTAAAACGCTTACTAAGGATGAATTATTGAGGGGGAGTCTATCTTATGAACTTTAGCAAGATGAAGTTATCTAACAAATTAATAACAGGTTTTTCTCTAATGATTGCTTTAATAATAAGTATATCTATTTTATCAATTATTAAGTTAAATCAAATTGATAGTAATGTTAAAGGACTAATCTTTAAAGAAAATAAGAAATTAAAATTTTTCTTATGAAATGAAAAACGACGTAGATCAAATGTCTATAGCCGTGAGGAATATATGTGCATCCAGCGATGTTACTTACATGAAAACGCAAAAGGAGGAATTTCAAAAGGCTGAAAAACTATACGATTCTGATAAGAAGGAACTTAAAAAGTTGCTTTATACGTCATCGGGTATAGCTATAAGTAAGGAAATTGATAAAAATGATGATGTAGCATTTGAAGCATTTGATGAAGCAATAAAGAATGGAATGAAAATTGATATATCTAATGAAGATCTTGATAAAATTATTTCAAATTTAAAAAAGCCGCAGAATGATCTTATGTTAAGTATAAATAAAATGATAAGAACTCAAGATGATCTTGTTAGAGTAAAAGGAGAGCTATCTAGAGATATTACAATTGGAGCATCAAATATAATTATAGTTGTACTTATAATAAGTATTTTGCTTGGTATTTTATTTACATATTTCATAAGAAAAAGTATTGTAAATCAGGTTAAGGAAGTTTATGAAGGAGCGAAGAAATTAGCTAATGGAAACTTTGATTTTAAGATGAAGGTGGTATCAAATGATGAAATAGGAAAGACTATTAATGCATTAAATGACGCTGTAGAAAAGCTTAATTATAGTATGAAATTGGTTAGAACCGAAAGTGAAGATACTATTAAAAGTATAGAGGCAGCAGATGAAATGTTACAAACAGTAAGTGGAGAGGTTGAGCAGGCATCGGCTTCTACAGAGGAAATATCAGCAGGAATGGAGCAATCTTCTGCATCTGTAGAGGAGGTTGCCTCAATGACAATGACAGTAAAAGAAGAAATAAACATTACAACTGAGAAGGCAAAGGAAGGCCTAAAGATAGCTTTAAATATAGAAGATAAAGCAGATAAAATAAATAATGACTCTTTAATCTCAAAAGAAAATGCAGAAAGAATATATAGCAAAACTAAAGTGGATCTAGAAAACTCACTAGAAGAAGTTAAAATTGTAAGTAAAATATCAAAAATGGCTGAAAGTATAAATGGGATTGCAGAGCAAACAAATCTGCTAGCATTGAATGCTGCTATAGAGGCGGCTAGAGCTGGAGAACAGGGAAAAGGTTTTGCAGTTGTTGCTGAAGAAGTTAGAAAACTTGCTGAAGAGTCATCGGATGCTGTTTCACAAATACAGGGTGAAATTGAAACAGTGCTAGGAGCGGTTGAAAAGTTATCTGATTCATCTAAATCCATATTGGCATTTGTAGAAAAGGATGTTCTTAAGGATTATGAAAGCTTAATTAGAATTAGCGATGAGTACAAAAAAGACGGCATTATGGTAAAAGGTATAATAGAGAAATTTGCAGAAGTTTCTGAGACTATATCAACTTCTGTTGATCAAATAGCAATTACTATGGAAGAAGTTGCAGTTTCAGTAACAGAAGTAGCAAAATCATCTACAGATATTGCTGCAAGTATTAATGAAGTTAGAGATCAAAGTGAAGCCATATCAAATGAATCTAGAGCAAACCTTAAAGGTGCTGAAAAATTAACAGATTTAATTAGAGAATTTAAATTGGACTAGTATAGTGAAAGTTGCGAATTAACGGTATTTAATATTTAAAAATATTGGTATTTCGCAATTTTTTAAAAGCATAGTTGACTAATCAACCATATTTTGATATCATATTTTTATGATGTATAAAGCAATCTGGTAATATGTCAAGATAATTTTTAAAAGGTTTTGATATGTTTTTCTTAAAAAAGGGTGCACAAAATAAACATCCGGATTCTTTTGCAAAGTACAAAGTACAGAGTACAGTGAAGGTGGATTTACCTTTCGTTTCTCTCAGGTAAATCTTAGAACTTAATAGTGTCAGCTACGCTGAGCACTATATTTTTAAGCGCTTTGCGTGCATTAAGTTTAAGATTTTTTGTAGCGACAGCGGAGAAAAATCATCCTTCACTGTACTCTGTCCTCTATACTTTGTACTCTGAGTTAAATTCCAGTTTGTAAGGATAAATTTGGTATTGGTAATTTAAATATTTCAGCTTGTTTATCTATAAAAGGGTTTTGTAATATGATCTTGTATGATTACATATTATGCAGCGCCAAATAAAAAGTGAAGCTTAAAATGAGTAAATACTTGACAAATTAGTTTCTAGAATATATTCTCAATTAAAAAGCTGAATGGAGAGAATTAATTGTGAATAATGCAGATACAGTTTTAATCACTGGTGCATCAAGTGGAATAGGATACGCGCTTGCAAAAGTATTTGCTCATCATAAATATAATCTTATACTGGTTTCGAGGAATGCTGAAAAACTCAATGAATTAGCTTCTATGTTAAAAATAAAATATGATATCAGAGTGGATGTGATAGCAGAAGATTTATCAAAAGCTGGTGCTGCAAGCAGGGTATTTGAGAAGGTTATGAATATGAAGCTAACGGTAGATGTGCTTGTAAATAATGCAGGAGCAGGTGTAGTTGGATTTTTTCATGAAACTGAGCTTACAAGAGATATAGAAATGATACAGTTAAATATTAGCACACTTACTGAAATGACGAAGCTGTTTTCAAAGGAAATGATAAAGAGGGGAAAAGGCAAAATTTTAAATGTAGGCTCTACGGGTTCCTTTGCTCCGGGACCATTTATTGCAGTGTACTATGCTACAAAGGCGTATGTATTGTCTTTTTCAAGAGCTATAAGTAAGGAATTAAAGCCATATGGGGTAACTGTTACTGCGCTGTGTCCTGGTGCAGTAAGGACAAACTTCTGTAAAACTGCTGGAAAGAGAGAAGTTCCTGGTGCTATGGAAGCAAAAGTAGTAGCAGGGGCTGCATATAGAGGACTTTTGAAAAATAAGAAGGTAATTGTGCCTGGAATACTTAATAAGATATTAGTTAGGCTGCCACAAGGGATAGTAAGCAGTGCTAACTTTAAAAACCAACAAAAGCTATCACTTGAAATTCATAGGAAATGAGGATATTAACAATGACAAATGAATTTTATAAGAAATTAGCGGTGGCATATGAAAATTGATAGATTACTTGGAATTACAATTTACTTATTAAATCATGACAAAGTAAGTGCAAAAACACTTTCGTATAGATTTGAAGTTTCACTTAGAACAATTCAGAGAGACATTGAAACCTTATGTGAGGCCGGAATACCAGTAGTTTCTTCTTTGGGTACAGATGGTGGATATGAAATTCTTAATGGCTTTAAAATGGACAAACAAATAGCTAATAATGATGATTATTCATATTTAGTTTCAGCGCTGAGGGGGTTAGCTTCTGCGTATGAAAGTAATAAGATAAATTCAACACTTCAAAAAGTCAAAGCAGCATTAGAAAGCAATAAAATAGATACAAATATTATTTTAGATTTTAGCACTTTAAGAGAAAATAAAAATACCAATGAAGAATTAAAAGTATTAGAAACTGCTATCGCAGAAAAAATAGTAGTAAGGTTTTTGTATACAAATGCAGACAATAAAACAACGGAAAAAGAAGTTGAACCAATTGCAGTTACATATAGGTGGTATGCATGGTATTTATTTGCCTACTCATTAGAAAAAGATGAGTATAGATTATATAAAATTGTTCGCATGAGAAATTTAATTTTAACAGATAAAAAAATACTAAGAGTGCATGAATCAGCAAGTATACTGTTAAAGAAAAATGATGAGAAGGATAATAGAAAATATATTGATATAAAGTTGTTTTGCAAAGCTGAAGTAAAAACAAAAGCAATTGAATATTTAAATGGGAATATTGAGTTAGAATATGAAAATGGTGACTTCATAATGAATTTACATTTGCCAGAAAATGAGGAGTTGTGGTTTGGAACGCTTTTTTCTTTTTGGCAAGCTTGTCAAAGTAATAAAGCCAGAAGCTTTAAAGGAAAAACTTTGTGCTAAAAGTAGAGAGATTTTAAATTTATACCATGATATATGACATACTGTTGTCGTAATTACTTTGTTATACTCTTATAAGAATGAAGATAGGAGTGTTAATATGGTTAAAGATATTTATGAAGAATGTCCAACATATAAAAATGAATTAATTACATTAAGAAAAACTGGAAAACAGGATTTAGAAGGTCTTTTTAAATGTTATTCAGATGAAAAAGCGGTACCATTATTTAATTCTGATAATTGTAATGGAGATAAATTTTATTACAATACAATTGCTAAAATGGAGAAGGCAATTGATTTTTGGGAGTATTCATATTCTAGCGGGCAATTTATAAGATGGACAATAATTTTAAATAGCACAAAAGAGATAATTGGAACTGTAGAAATGTTTCATAGTGAACATGCTCATGATGAATTTGGCTATTATGGTGTTTTAAGAATAGATATTCAAAGCAAATATGAAGATGAGCATATAATACAAAGTATATTAGCAGTAGCAAATGAATTTTTTTATGAAGCCTTTGATGTTAAGACTATACTTACCAAGGCTGTTCCAGAAGCTAAAAAGCGTATTTGTGCTCTTAAAAGTAAGGGGTACAGTTCTATTAATAAAAAATTTATTATATATGATGATTATTATTGTAAAAAATATGAAATTAGTATAAATAACATAAATTTGCTCTAATGAATATTATATATGGAAAGAAAAATGAATTTAGGAGACAAATATTTATGTTATATGAAAATAAGAATCATATTTCTAGTGGTAAAATTGTTAGGCCAAAACAGGTAGTTGACATTCCAATTTCTTTATTTAAATCTATGCAGGGAAGGTATTTTGTAGGACAAACAGAAACTTTAAAGGTAGGCAATGGAATGAATGCCTGGGCAGGCTTGGTAAATCCGCGTGACTCAAATGTTAATCTGTATGCAAATGTATTTACTATTTCAAATTTTTCAGATGAATACTTAACTGCACAAGTTTGGCTAAACATTACTTTCCCTGAAACAAGTAAGATATCAAGTAAGATTTCTTCAACTAATACTGCGTTAAGACCTCTGCCGCGGAATGAAGTGGATATTAGATATATAGAATCAACAACTGAAGTTCCTAAAGATGGAGTAAATGTATATGACAGAATAGTACATCCAAAAACAACTTTAGTAAGTGAAGAAGATGGAAAGTTTATAGAAGCTCCAGATGGAGATTATGTGATAATTATAAAATCCTCCAGTTCAAATTTTAACAAAGTAATAGTTGCATTTGGATTTTGGGAGAAATTTAGGCATTAAACATGAGAATCCTCAATTTATGGGGGTTCTTTTTATTGTTGTTTATTTATATAAAGGGTAATTCGTGTGTTATAATTATATGACAACGTTTACATTGCTTGGGTAATTGTAATAAAAGATGGAGAAAAAATTGCTGAATATGACTGGGAACCTAAGATGCGTATGAATCAATATTCTGCTAGTAAAAGCTTTACTTCAGCAGCAGTGGGTATGGCTATGGAGGAAGGCTTGTTAGAGCTTGATGATAAGGTTATTGATTACTTTCCAGAATCAGTTCCAGAAAAAGTCTCTTCTGAACTAGAAAGTTTAATGGACAATTTGGAATCATATTGCCAGAAAAAAATGCTGTTATAGCAATAAATGCTTACAATAGAGATCAAGGAGATATATTAGATTTGTTTTGGAAAAACCTTTATCCGATGATTTAGTACAAGAAATAGTTTATGTCTAAGGGTAAGCATTAATATTATAAAATAGGAAAAACTAAGTTACATAAAAAATATTAGAGGTGATTTTATGGGCTTACAGGGTTTCTATTTACTTCCTCACCCTCCTATAGTAATTCCTGAGGTTGGGAGAGGGGAAGAAAAAAAGATTAGTGCTACCAGTAAAAGCTTTGAGACGGTTGCAAAAGAAATTGCAAAAAAAGCACCAAGCACCATTATAATTGTAACTCCTCATGGCGTTATGTTTCAGGATGCTGTTGCTCTTAGCTATGAGGATAAAATTTATGGGGACTTAGAGAAATTTGGGGTTAACAATGTTTCTATGGAGCTGGAGATTGATAAGAAGCTTACTAACAAAATATATGAATTGGTATATAATGAAGGAATACCTAGTGTAATGGTTTCAAATTCTCTTTTAAGGAAGTACAATGCATCTGTTTTTTTGGATCATGGTGCTATGGTTCCCTTGTATTTTATAAATAAATATTATAAGGGGTATAAGCTTGTACATATTACTTATGCTCCTTTAAGTGATATTGAATTATATAAGTTTGGTATTGAAATTAATAAAGCTGTGGAAGAACTAAACGAAAATGCTGCTTTTATAGCAAGTGGAGACTTATCACATAAGCTAAAGGAAGATGGTCCTTATGAATACAGCCCTTTTGGTGAAAAATTTGATAAGGAATTTCTTGGACTTTTACAAAAAGGAGATGTTAAAGGTGTATTCAGCATAGATGAGGAGACAATATGCAATGCCGGTGAATGTGGAAGGCGTTCAACTGCCATCTTATTAGGTGCTCTGGAAGGAAAAAAGTTTAGCGGAGAGCTTTTAAGCTATGAAGGGACCTTTGGGGTAGGCTATGGCGTTATGAATTTTAAGGTTTCTTCCGAGGATTCTCCAAAGCTTAAGAAAATAGAAGCAATTCGAACTTCTAGCTATGAAAAGAGAAAAAATCAAAGTGATCCATGTGTAAGACTTGCAAGAGAAAGCCTTACCACATATTTAAGCACTGGCAGTAGTATTAATGCACTTCCAGAATATGTTACAGGTGAGATGAAAAATACAAAAAGAGGTGTATTTGTATCTTTGAAAAAGCATGGAGAACTTAGAGGCTGTATTGGAACTATATTTCCTACAACAAATAGTATCGCTGAAGAAATTGAGCGCAATGCTATAGAAGCTGGATTAAATGATCCTAGATTTTATGAAGTAGAAGAGGAAGAATTAATGGATATTGTTTTTTCTGTAGATGTTTTAACAGAACCTAAGCCGGCTTCAAAAGAAGAATTGGATCCAAAAGAGTATGGTGTTATTGTAAGAAGCAAGGATAAAACTGGACTTCTGCTTCCTGATTTAGAAGGAGTAAATACAGTAGAAGAACAGCTATCAATAGCTTTAGATAAGGCTGGCATAGATCATTATGAAGAATATTCAATAGAAAAGTTTAAAGTAATTAGGCATAAGGAAGAAGTGTGATGGCATGAAGAAAGAAGCTATGTTTTATGAAAAGCTTGTTACAATAAACTATGGGGAGATTACTTCCGCAGCCTTGGATCCTATAGAAAAGAAGCCTCTTTACTACTTTAAACCTCACACTCAAATTTTTTCTGTAGGAAGCTTTGGTTGTAATTTTACTTGTGGCTTTTGTCAAAATTATAGCATTTCTCAATTTGTTGCTTTAAAAATTAATGCTTATCTAAAAATAGCCAATATGAAAATATTTGTATAAGGAAGTACATGATGATAAGAGAGATTATAGGAGCAATTCTTAGAGGTATAGTTGCTTACACTATTTTGTTAATTTTAGCAAGGATCATTGGAAGAAAATTAATATCGAGAATAACGTTTTATGATTTTATGGTTGGAGTTACTATAGGTTCAATTGGAGCAAGAATATCTCTGGGTTCTCATGAATCACCGTTTTTGGCTTCAATTTCAGCAATTATAATTACTATTTTAGTTGTTATTACCGATTACTTAGATATTAAAAACATTAATTTTAGAAAATTAGTTGATGGTGAGCCTGTTATTCTTGTAAGCAATGGTAAACTATTAGATTATAATTTTAAAAAAGTAAGTATTACTATAAATAAGTTGATGGCATTATTAAGAGAAAAGGACATATTTAATTTAGATGATGTAGCACTTGCGGCTATAGAAAATGATGGAGAATTAACAGTGCTGCCAAAGCCAAATAAGCAGCCAGTAACAACTGGAGATTTGAACATTAAGACAAAATATAATGGTTTAATGGTTGATATGATTATTGACGGTAAAATAATGTATAGCAATTTAGAAAGTACTAATTATGATGAAAAATGGCTTAGACAACAGCTTAAAATTCATAAAATTAGTAATGTGGAAGATGTTTTTTATGCAGGTTTAAATGCTGCTGGAACTTTATGTATATCAAAAAAGCAAATGATGCATAAAAAGCTGCTAGAACAAAAGATAATGAATAAACTATAAATTTTTGTAGGAGGAAAATATGAAAATTGAAGCTTTCTTTAGAGGAATAAAAAATGCAAATGAAGTTGTCGATAAATTGAAGCAAGAAGGTATTAGTGCATATACAGATATAAATGATCACTATCAGTTAGATAGAAATAAGGAAGGTAGCAATGGTAAGCTTTTATCTAGCCCAACTAATTCTGATTTAGTGCTTAATACAGGAGCGCCGAGAGGTGAGAGGGATAGATCTCCTATGCTTGCAGCTAGTCCTATGGTAAGCGGTATGGGAGGATTTGAAGAAATAGCAGACATAAATTGCAAGGTTATAGTGGATGCCGATCCTAAAAATAAAGAAAAAGCTGAGAAAATAATAAAATCCCTTGGAGGTTCAATGAGAAGCCCAAACTTTAATGTTCCAAAGCATATAAAAGATATAGATCTTTCTAAGGGAGATCCAGATTTTATAAGAACACTGGAATAGGTGTCTTTTAGTAATGGACAGTACCAGGAGGTAAGTACAAAGAGACAAGTGAAGCTTTTATAGAAGAGACATGCAGCAAAGGTTTTATAACAATCATAAATTGACAAAGGACAGTTGAAGGGAAGTGTTATTCTTTGTCAATTTTTAATCAAATAAATTATTTTAAAAGTTTAACTTTAAAATTTCTTTAAAGCTGTCAATTACGTAATCATATTCTTCAACTTGTCCAAAACCGTATCTTGCATATACAAATGGAATTCCTGCAACTTTTGCAGATTCGGCATCACCTATGGTATCGCCGACATAAACTGGATTTTTTAAGTTGTTTCTTTTTATAATAAGCTTGTTATTTTCTCCTTTTGATAATCCAGTAACTCCAGAACATTCAAAATCAGTAAAGTATTTATCTAGTTTATGTGCTTTAAAGAAACATTGTATGTAGCCATCATGACAGTTGCTTACTAAAAACAATTTGTAATGCTTAGAGAGTTCCTTTAGAGTTTTCTCTAAATTTGGATACAGTTTCCCGCCATGCTCACCAAGATAAACTTGTTCTGTTTCACAGTATTCATTCATAATCTGCATTTGTATATCTTGTGATAAATCTGGAAACAATTTTTTACCTATGTCAGCTATTTGGAGACCCATGCATCTTTCAAGATCTTTTTGGGTTATTAACTTTTTTACATTAGGATAGCTTGCTAAAACTTCTTTCAAGGATATGAAAGCTCCTTCCATTGAATCCCAAAGTGTTCCATCTAAATCAAAAATCATACTATCAACTTCCATTAATTAACACCTCTTTAAATTATAAACTTTTATTAAATTCCTTTATTAATTTATTTTTAAGATTTTCGCTGCAAAAGGATGATGAAATACCGTTTTTTATAATTTGAAATATTTGATTTTCTGTAAATCCTAATATATTTACAAGATTCATGTATTCATCTACTAAATTTATATTTGAAACAGTTCTGTTATCAGTATTTAGAGTGACTCTTAATCCATTTTCAAGATAGGTTTTAATTGGATGATCCCTATAGGATTTTACTGCTTTTGTGTCTAAATTGCTTTTAGGACACATTTCTAGAGGGATTTGATTTTGTACAAGATAATCTAGAGTTTTTTGATTCTTATATGCAAAAAAAATGCCGTGACCTATTCTAGATGCATGAAGTATATTTATTGATTTCATTATATTTTCACAAATGCCGGTTTCTCCTGCATGAATAGTTATATTAAGGCCAGTTTCATATGCAATGTCAAAAGCCTCTCTATGAATTTCTGGTGGAAAGTCACTTTCATTTCCTGCTAAGTCTACAGCAGCTACTCCACTTTTTATATATTTTTTTGCTAGATTAATTACATCGATAGCCTTTGAGGAGGATTCATGTCTCATAGCACATAAAATAAGACCAGAATAAATGTTGAATTTGTTTTCGGCATCTTTCATGGCAGATAGCACAGCTTCAACAACTTCTTCTGGTTTTAAACCTTTGACTGTGTGAAAGTAAGGAGCAAATCTCAATTCAATATAGCTTATTCCATCTTTTTTTGCATCTTCTAGAAGTTCAAAAGTTACCCTGTAAAGTTCTTCTTTTTTTTGCATGACCTTAATTGGAAAATCAAATTTGCTTAGATATTCTTTTAAGGAGCTGCAATCCCCATTTATTTTAAAATAATCTTCCACCTTATCTAGATTTGAAATAGGAAGTGGAAGATTATTCTTTCTTAAAAGGTCAATTATGGTGCTAGGCCTTAAGCTTCCATCAATATGGCAGTGAAGTTCTGTTTTAGGAATGTTTTTAATTTTCTCTCTTAAATTCAAAATAATTACCTCCTAAAATTAAAGCTATATTTAAAACAATGTGGATAAGGATTTATGCTTTATAATGACCTTCCTCAAAGATATTTTTAATGTAGTTTAAGTCATTAGTTTTTCCAAGAGCAACCATAAGCTTCACTCTGGCTTTTTGACCGGATAAAGTGTCTCCAAATATAACTCCCATGTTTTTAAGTTCTTTTCCGCCGCCGTGATATCCATATGTGTCTAAAGCTCTTCCTTCAAAGCATCTTGATACTAAAACAACAGGAATACCGCTTGAAATTGCTCTTTGAACGCCATCTACCATAAGTGGTGGAATATTTCCTCTTCCCATAGCTTCAATAACAATTCCTTTGGCTCCTCGGTTTATACTAAAATCTATAAAGTTTGAGTCCATACCTGAGGCGCATTTTATGAGGTCAACATTAGATTCTATTTTGTTAGTGTCAATATACTGTTTCTCTACACGGTTTCTATAGAAAAGTATTTCATTGTTATCAACAATACCTATAGGACCAAAACCAGGAGTTCTAAAGGCGTTTAAGCTCATTGAATTTGCTTTTACAACTTCATTTGCACAGTTCAGTTCGCTGTTTAGGCAGACAAGAACACCAAAATTTTTTGCTTCCTCAGAAACCGCTGTACATATAGAAGCAGATAGATTAGAAGGGCCATCGTAACCAAGTTCCGAACTTGATTTCATTGATCCTGTTATAACTACAGGTTTTTCAGAGTTTATAGTTAGGTCAAGAAGATACGCAGTTTCCTCTAATGAATCTGTTCCGTGAGTTACAACTACTCCTGAAATATCATTCCTTTTTAATAAATCTTTTACGTATAAAGATAAAGACATCATATCTTCTGGGGACATGTGAGGGCTTGGTACGTTTGAAAAATTATAAGATTCAATATCAGCATACTCTTCTATTCCAGTAACCATTGACATTATATCTTCACCGGACAAACCCGGTACTGCTGCATGTATTTTAGGATCTATTTTCATAGAAATTGTGCCACCATTAAAAACAACTGCTGCTTTTTTCATTACAAATCCTCCCTTAATATCAGAAAATATAAAGTATTACTATTATATTATTTTATAAGAATAAAAACAATGTTTGACTAAATAATTCGTATATTATATAATTTTTATAATTGAACATATAAAATCATGCAACTGGCGGAGAATGGAATTTACCATAGGGAGCATGATTTTTGAATATATCGACCGCCTGGGTAAACATTAATATTTTTTTATGTTTACCCAGTTTTTTTGCGTTTAAATTATTTATTTTTAGGAGGAATTAATAATGAAAAACTCTGAAATTATTCTTAAATATGGATGCAATCCACATCAAAAACCAGCAAAAATTTATGCTAATAGTGGAAACTTACCTTTTGAAGTTTTAAATGGTAAACCAGGATATATTAATTTTATGGATGCCTTAAATTCCTGGCAACTTGTAAAGGAATTAAAAAGAGCAACGGGAATTGCAGCAGCGGCTTCTTTTAAACATGTAAGTCCAGCAGGTGCGGCAGTAGGAGTTCCATTAAGTGATGTACTTAAAAAGGCTTATGATGTTGAGGACATTGATCTATCACCAGTAGCAGCAGCTTATGCAAGAGCTAGAGGAGCAGATAGAATGTCTTCCTATGGAGATTTTGTAGCAATAAGTGATGTAGTAGATGTTAAAGCTGCAAAAATTTTAAAGAGATCTGTTTCCGATGGAATAATTGCACCAGGATATGAAGAAGAAGCACTTGAAATATTAAAGAGCAAGAAGAGAGGAAATTACTGTATCATTAAAATAGACAGTGATTATGAACCAGGTGAAATAGAAAAAAGAGAAATATACGGAATAACCTTTGAGCAAAAGAGAAACAAAGCTGAAATAAATGAAGAATTACTTAATGATATAGTTACTAACAATAAGAATTTACCTGAAGCTGCAAAACGTGATCTTTTAATTTCTATGATTACTTTAAAGTACACTCAGTCAAATTCGGTTTGTTTTGTTATTGATGGTCAGGTGATTGGAGTTGGTGCAGGACAGCAATCAAGAGTTCACTGCACAAGATTGGCAGCGTCGAAAGCAGATATTTGGTACTTAAGACAGCACCCAGCAGTTTTAAATTTGTCATTTAAAGCTGGAGTTTCAAGACCGGAAAAAGATAATTTTATTGATCAGTATTTAAGAGATGATGTTACAGAAGCTGAAACAGCAAATTGGGGAGATGTACTCGAAAAAGTTCCAGAAAAGTTGTCAAAGGAAGAGAAGTTAAATTGGCTTTCAAATCTTAAAGGAGTATCATTAGGTTCTGATGCATTTTTCCCTTTTAGAGATAATATTGATAGAGCTGCAAAAAGTGGAGTAAAGTATATTGTGCAGCCAGGTGGGTCTATAAGAGATGATGTTGTAATAGATGCATGTAATGAATATGATATGGTTATGGCATTTTCAAAATTAAGGTTATTTCATCATTAAAATATAATTTTATTTAATTTTTAGATTTTTATATTGAGATAATTTTATATGTATAAAAAATTGAGTATTAAAAAAAATTCACTAAAAAGTGTTTCATTTTTTTTTCTAAAGAATATTATATAGCAGAATATAAATTATATATTCTATTTTCAAATGAAGGAGAAGATAAAGAATGGAATACACTGGTGGAGCAAATGTTGAGACAAACGCATGCAATTCAAGTGTTGTAAAATCAAAGACACTGGAACTTGCAGAGAATTGGCCTATACGTCCAGGAATGTTTAAAGTTCCTGTAGTTCTTGCAGAATTTGTTATTCAAATTGATGTTGAGTCTAAAATAAAATTGGATGAACCTGCTTATGAGATTAAAAGAATAGAAAAAGAAGTATTTTTAACTCAGGCCAGATATATTGGTGGAACAGACAAAGTATTTATTAGTGGATATATTAGAAAGAATATAGAATATGCATCTAAAGAAGGCACCTCTTGTTCTGGAATATGTGGGCTAATAAAGGATGCTACTGTTCATGTTCCATTTCAAGTTGCTACTAGAGTATGCTTTAATGGAAGATTTCCAAGAGTATTTCCAAATAAGCAGCCTGATGTAGCGAGATATTATGATCAGAAGAGAATTGGTAAAAATATAAGAGAAGCTGACAGGGCAAGCTATGAAAGATTTAATGAACCAGTATTTCCAGAGCTTGAATGGTCTGAGGTATATGATGCTGATATAGATGAAAAAGGAAGACCTATAGGCTGCTTCCCAAATGAAGAGGAATTTGATGAATTCATTGATAAATCTGTAGTATACCTTGGAGTAAAATTACTTCAAAAACAGCAGATATATAGTGGTTATGGATACGACGGAAAAGGATATGACGGAAAAGGATATGACGGAAAAGGATACGACGGAAAAGGATACGACGGAAAGGGATATGACGGAAAAGGATACGACGGAAAGGGATATGACGGAAAGGGATATGACGGAAAAGGATACGACGGAAAGGGATATGACGGAAAGGGATATGGCGGAAAAGGATATGATGGAAAAGGATATGACGGAAAAGGATACGACGGAAAAGGATATGACGAAAAGGGATATTTTAATGATGGTGGCTTTTATCCAAGTCAGAGTTGGAATGGAACTATTTGGGATATAAAGAGAAAAAAATAAAGTGGATTTTTAAAAATCAATAGAGCTTTTTGCTCTATTGATTTTATTAAAAGGTCTTCAAGAAGTACATTCAGATTTCAGAGGGTTTTTAATGCCCTCTGAAATCTTATATAGTGAGATTTAATCAATATTTTGAGGGTATTATATGAAAAGGCATAGAAAGGGGCATAAGAATAAACATATAAAATTAAAGGATGAAGAGAAAAAAAACACTAAAATAGAAGTAGATGTGGAAAATAATACTCAATTAATAGAGTTTCAAACTGAAGTCGATAGGAAGAAATTAGGAGTTACAGCTGTCAGACTTCCAGTAGTTATAGCTGAAACTACGGTTGACATAAATTTGAAAAATACAGTTAATTTTACAAAAGACGTGATAAATATAATAGATATTAGAAGAAAGGCAATTATAAAAAGATGTAAACTAATCCCGCAAATTAATAGATTTTTCTTAGATGGAGTTGTAATTAAAAGTATAGAATACAGCGAAGAAACTAGACATAGAGGCTGTGAACTAAATGGTAGAGCCAAAAATTTAACGATAAAGCTTCCTTTTAGATGTGCAGAAAGTATTGAGTATATTAATGCTCCGGTAACCTATGAGTTTTCTTATAAGAACAATGAAATCATTAGAATGTCAGAAAATGAAAAGAGTTTTATAGATAAGCAGCAGGAAGCTGATGAAATTTATTGTGAATTAGTAAGTGCAGAATTTAAGGAACTTAATGTAAAGGATAAGATTAGATTAATTGATGAAGCAAAAAAGATAAGTACTTTTAAGCAAATCAAACAAAGTATGAGTATGGATATAACTATAAGATTACTTCAAAAACAAACAATTATTATAAAAAACGGGTAGAATATATTGATATGTTAATAAAAAGCCTGAATATAAATAAATGTGTCAAAAAACGCAGCTATTTGTTAAAAAATTAGATGACAAGAGTTCTATGTTGAGTTATTATATAATTATGTGATAAAACATGCGATAAAAATATATTAAGAAATGGATAAAGGGATGAAAAAATTAACATTTAAATTAGACAAGAAATCGGATAAAGAAATAATCAAATTAGCATGGCCATCTATATTAGAACAGATGCTTGAAATGATGGTTGGTATGGTATCTACAATATTTATGGGTAGAATTGGAACGGAAGCTGTAGCAGCGGTCGGTATGGATAATATGCTAGTTGGCTTTTTGCAAACTGTTTTTTCAGGGCTTGCAATAGGAACTACTGTTATAATTGCAAGGCTTATTGGAGAGAACAATAAAGCTGAGGCTAAAAGAGCACTTATTCAATCTATGTATATGGCTGTATTTGTTGGAGTGATTTTGACGATTGTAGGAAGAACCTTTTCAGTGCAAATTCTTAAAGTTTTCTTTAGTGGCTCGGATATAAAAGTTTTTAATGTAGGATTAAGTTATTTTCATATAATTGTATTTAATCTTCCTTTTTTTGTTCTTGATATAATTGTTTCAGGGGCTATGAGGGGGGCAGGAGATACAAAGACTCCTATGGTTATAACAGGAATAGTTAATGTAATTAATATATTTTTAAATTATACATTAACGTTTGGAATTGCTTTTATGGGAATACATGGATTTGGTGTAGAAGGCTCTGCTGCGGCAGTAACTATATCTAGAATAATAGCAGTAACTATTAGAGTACTTGCTTTGTATAATTACAAGGGGTTAAAACTTAAACTTACTCTTAAAGAAAATTATAGATTGAAGCTTAGCCTTATGAAAAGAATAGCTAACATAGGGATACCTGGCTTTATTGAGCAAGCTGTACTTCAAGGTGGATTTTTGGCTCTTGAAATTATTGTTGTAAGCATGGGAACGACAGCAATGGCAGCTTTTCAGGTTGGGATGAATATAAATTCACTTGCTTTCTTTCCTATATTTGGATTTGCTATAGCTAACATGACACTTGTTGGACAAAGCCTTGGCGAAAGGGACTATAAAAAGGCAGAACACTATGCTTATGAAAGTCTTAAAATAGCTGTTATAATTGGATTTATTATAGGAGTTTTTATGCTTATATTTTCAAGACAGCTTGCTATGCTTTATTCAAAAGACAATCTTGTAATAAATGAGTCACTTATACTCATAAGAACCTTTGCTGTACTTGAACCTTTGATGGCAATATTGAATTTGTGTTCGGCAACGCTTAAATCAGCAGGTGATATAATGTATGTTATGATAACATCTTTTGTTGGGCTGTGGGTTTGCAGAATTCTTGCATCATTTGTACTTAATAAGTGGCTTGGCATAGGTTTGGCAGCAGTAGCAGTTGGAATATTCTTTGATTTTAGTTCGCGGTCTATTATGTACCTAAAACGAATGAACAAAGGAAAGTGGAAGTACTTGAAGGTATAGTATTTTGAAATGTTAAATAAAATTAATAAATCTAAGAGGGTAATTATTAAAAGCCTAAGAAGTTTCAATAACTCGCTGGATGCTCAGACAGATTGAAACATCTAAGTCTTTTAATAATTACCCTCTAATATTTATAAAATTTTATTTAAATCATTTCTTCAATACTATACCTTCAAGTATGTGGTTTAAAGGAACATTTTTCTCCGTGCCTACGGAAAATGATGCTACGATGCAATTTTGAGTGATAAATTAATTATAAGATAGTGTGAAGTTAATAAAATTGCTTTTTAAATGAGTTAATTACGAATATTATGAGTTTCTATGGTTAAAAATATATACAACTAAGGATAAAATATTTGAAATTCTGTATAAGA
>NZ_LGVB01000016.1:0-381259 GCF_001270375.1 Clostridium sp. DMHC 10 | reverse complement strand
TTTGCCGAGTTCCTTAACAGCAATTCTTCCGATGGTCTTAGGATTCTCTCCTCATCTACCTGTGTCGGTTTGCGGTACGGGCACCAAACTCCTCGATAGAGACTTTTCTTGGCAGCATGAAATCAGATACTTCGGAAATAAATTTCCTTCCCCGTAACACCCCAGGCTTAAGAATAAGCGGATTTACCTGCCTTATTCACCCTCAGTGCTTAGACACACATCCAATAGTGTGCACATCCTATCCTTCTGCGTCATCCCATTTCTGATAACGTCGTTTGGTGGTATCGGAATATCAACCGATTGTACATCGCCTACGCCTTTCGGCCTCGGCTTAGGTCCCGACTTACCCTGAGCGGACGAACCTTCCTCAGGAAACCTTAGATTTTCGACCACTAAGATTCTCACTTAGTTCTCGCTACTTATGCCAGCATACTCTCTCCTGTACAGTCCACCACTCCTTTCGGTATGACTTCTGCCCATACAGGATGCTCCTCTACCACTCGTACATGTCTGGGGCTACACACGTGCTACAATGGTGGGAACAAAGAGATGCAAGACCGCAAGGTGGAGCCAAACTCAAAAACCCATCCCAGTTCGGATTGTAGCTGAAACTCGCCTACATGAAGCTGGAGTTGCTAGTAATCGCGAATCAGAATGTCGCGGTGAATACGTTCCGGGCCTTGTACACACCGCCCGTCACACCATGAGAGTCGGCAACACCCGAAGCCCGTGAGGTAACCTTTTTGGAACCAGCGGTCGAAGGTGGGGTTGATAATTGGGGTGAAGTCGTAACAAGGTAGCCGTAGGAGAACCTGCGGCTGGATCACCTCCTTTCTAAGGAGTCGACGTAGAAATGTAATTTCTACGAAGGTATACTTTTCTTCTCTGTTTAATTTTGAGAATTCAATATTCTCTTTTGTACTTTGAAAATTGCATAGTAAGTAAAGTTATTTTAATAAATTAAGTTAAGGCAAAGTTTAACTTTGTAATTGATTTAATATAATATATTTTTTCGCGAAAAAATATATTATATTAAATCAATTACAAAGTTAAACTTTGCCTTAACTTAATTTATTAAAATAACTTTACTTACTATGCAATTTTCAAAGTACAAAAGAGAATATTGAATTCTCAAAATTAAACAGAGAAGAAAAGTATACCTTCGTAGAAATTACATTTCTACGTCGACTCCTTAGAAAGGAGGTGATCCAGCCGCAGGTTCTCCTACGGCTACCTTGTTACGACTTCACCCCAATTATCAACCCCACCTTCGACCGCTGGTTCCAAAAGGTTACCTCACGGGCTTCGGGTGTTGCCGACTCTCATGGTGTGACGGGCGGTGTGTACAAAGGCCCGGAACGTATTCACCGCGACATTCTGATTCGCGATTACTAGCAACTCCAGCTTCATGTAGGCGAGTTTCAGCTACAATCCGAACTGGGATGGGTTTTTGAGTTTGGCTCCACCTTGCGGTCTTGCATCTCTTTGTTCCCACCATTGTAGCACGTGTGTAGCCCCAGACATCGAAAAAATATATTATATTAAATCAATTACAAAGTTAAACTTTGCCTTAACTTAATTTATTAAAATAACTTTACTTACTATGCAATTTTCAAAGTACAAAAGAGAATATTGAATTCTCAAAATTAAACAGAGAAGAAAAGTATACCTTCGTAGAAATTACATTTCTACGTCGACTCCTTAGAAAGGAGGTGATCCAGCCGCAGGTTCTCCTACGGCTACCTTGTTACGACTTCACCCCAATTATCAACCCCACCTTCGACCGCTGGTTCCAAAAGGTTACCTCACGGGCTTCGGGTGTTGCCGACTCTCATGGTGTGACGGGCGGTGTGTACAAAGGCCCGGGAACGTATTCACCGCGACATTCTGATTCGCGATTACTAGCAACTCCAGCTTCATGTAGGCGAGTTTCAGCTACAATCCGAACTGGGATGGGTTTTTGAGTTTGGCTCCACCTTGCGGTCTTGCATCTCTTTGTTCCCACCATTGTAGCACGTGTGTAGCCCCAGACATGGGAGTGAAATAGAACCTGAAACCGTGTGTCTACAACCGGTCAAAACACATTTAAGTGTGATGACGTGCTTTTTGTAGAACGAGCCAGCGAGTTACGGTATGCAGCAAGGTTAAGCACCTAAGGTGCGGAGCCGAAGGGAAACCAAGTCTGAATAGGGCGACTAGTTGCATGCTGTAGACCCGAAACCGAGTGACCTATCCATGGACAGGGTGAAGCGGAAGTAAAATTCCGTGGAGGCCGAACACATTGGTGTTGAAAACCATGGGATGAGCTGTGGATAGGGGAGAAATTCCAATCGAACTCGGATATAGCTGGTTCTCCTCGAAATAGCTTTAGGGCTAGCGTTGCATATGAATACTGGAGGTAGAGCACTGAATGAGGTAGGGGCTGACAACAGTTACTGAACTCTATCAAACTCCGAATGCCAGATATTATTAGTGCAGCAGTCAGACTGCGAATGATAAGATCCGTAGTCAAAAGGGAAACAGCCCAGACCACCAGCTAAGGTCCCGGGAGTGAAATAGAACCTGAAACCGTGTGTCTACAACCGGTCAAAACACATTTAAGTGTGATGACGTGCTTTTTGTAGAACGAGCCAGCGAGTTACGGTATGCAGCAAGGTTAAGCACCTAAGGTGCGGAGCCGAAGGGAAACCAAGTCTGAATAGGGCGACTAGTTGCATGCTGTAGACCCGAAACCGAGTGACCTATCCATGGACAGGGTGAAGCGGAAGTAAAATTCCGTGGAGGCCGAACACATTGGTGTTGAAAAACCATGGGATGAGCTGTGGATAGGGGAGAAATTCCAATCGAACTCGGATATAGCTGGTTCTCCTCGAAATAGCTTTAGGGCTAGCGTTGCATATGAATACTGGAGGTAGAGCACTGAATGAGGTAGGGGCTGACAACAGTTACTGAACTCTATCAAACTCCGAATGCCAGATATTATTAGTGCAGCAGTCAGACTGCGAATGATAAGATCCGTAGTCAAAAGGGAAACAGCCCAGACCACCAGCTAAGGTCCCGGGAGTGAAATAGAACCTGAAACCGTGTGTCTACAACCGGTCAAAACACATTTAAGTGTGATGACGTGCTTTTTGTAGAACGAGCCAGCGAGTTACGGTATGCAGCAAGGTTAAGCACCTAAGGTGCGGAGCCGAAGGGAAACCAAGTCTGAATAGGGCGACTAGTTGCATGCTGTAGACCCGAAACCGAGTGACCTATCCATGGACAGGGTGAAGCGGAAGTAAAATTCCGTGGAGGCCCGAACACATTGGTGTTGAAAACCATGGGATGAGCTGTGGATAGGGGAGAAATTCCAATCGAACTCGGATATAGCTGGTTCTCCTCGAAATAGCTTTAGGGCTAGCGTTGCATATGAATACTGGAGGTAGAGCACTGAATGAGGTAGGGGCTGACAACAGTTACTGAACTCTATCAAACTCCGAATGCCAGATATTATTAGTGCAGCAGTCAGACTGCGAATGATAAGATCCGTAGTCAAAAGGGAAACAGCCCAGACCACCAGCTAAGGTCCCGGGAGTGAAATAGAACCTGAAACCGTGTGTCTACAACCGGTCAAAACACATTTAAGTGTGATGACGTGCTTTTTGTAGAACGAGCCAGCGAGTTACGGTATGCAGCAAGGTTAAGCACCTAAGGTGCGGAGCCGAAGGGAAACCAAGTCTGAATAGGGCGACTAGTTGCATGCTGTAGACCCGAAACCGAGTGACCTATCCATGGACAGGGTGAAGCGGAAGTAAAATTCCGTGGAGGCCCGAACACATTGGTGTTGAAAAACCATGGGATGAGCTGTGGATAGGGGAGAAATTCCAATCGAACTCGGATATAGCTGGTTCTCCTCGAAATAGCTTTAGGGCTAGCGTTGCATATGAATACTGGAGGTAGAGCACTGAATGAGGTAGGGGCTGACAACAGTTACTGAACTCTATCAAACTCCGAATGCCAGATATTATTAGTGCAGCAGTCAGACTGCGAATGATAAGATCCGTAGTCAAAAGGGAAACAGCCCAGACCACCAGCTAAGGTCCCGGGAGTGAAATAGAACCTGAAACCGTGTGTCTACAACCGGTCAAAACACATTTAAGTGTGATGACGTGCTTTTTGTAGAACGAGCCAGCGAGTTACGGTATGCAGCAAGGTTAAGCACCTAAGGTGCGGAGCCGAAGGGAAACCAAGTCTGAATAGGGCGACTAGTTGCATGCTGTAGACCCGAAACCGAGTGACCTATCCATGGACAGGGTGAAGCGGAAGTAAAATTCCGTGGAGGCCCGAACCACATTGGTGTTGAAAACCATGGGATGAGCTGTGGATAGGGGAGAAATTCCAATCGAACTCGGATATAGCTGGTTCTCCTCGAAATAGCTTTAGGGCTAGCGTTGCATATGAATACTGGAGGTAGAGCACTGAATGAGGTAGGGGCTGACAACAGTTACTGAACTCTATCAAACTCCGAATGCCAGATATTATTAGTGCAGCAGTCAGACTGCGAATGATAAGATCCGTAGTCAAAAGGGAAACAGCCCAGACCACCAGCTAAGGTCCCGGGAGTGAAATAGAACCTGAAACCGTGTGTCTACAACCGGTCAAAACACATTTAAGTGTGATGACGTGCTTTTTGTAGAACGAGCCAGCGAGTTACGGTATGCAGCAAGGTTAAGCACCTAAGGTGCGGAGCCGAAGGGAAACCAAGTCTGAATAGGGCGACTAGTTGCATGCTGTAGACCCGAAACCGAGTGACCTATCCATGGACAGGGTGAAGCGGAAGTAAAATTCCGTGGAGGCCGAACCACATTGGTGTTGAAAAACCATGGGATGAGCTGTGGATAGGGGAGAAATTCCAATCGAACTCGGATATAGCTGGTTCTCCTCGAAATAGCTTTAGGGCTAGCGTTGCATATGAATACTGGAGGTAGAGCACTGAATGAGGTAGGGGCTGACAACAGTTACTGAACTCTATCAAACTCCGAATGCCAGATATTATTAGTGCAGCAGTCAGACTGCGAATGATAAGATCCGTAGTCAAAAGGGAAACAGCCCAGACCACCAGCTAAGGTCCCTTACGGGGTCAATTTTGCCGAGTTCCTTAACAGCAATTCTTCCGATGGTCTTAGGATTCTCTCCTCATCTACCTGTGTCGGTTTGCGGTACGGGCACCAAACTCCTCGATAGAGACTTTTCTTGGCAGCATGAAATCAGATACTTCGGAAATAAATTTCCTTCCCCGTAACACCCCAGGCTTAAGAATAAGCGGATTTACCTGCTTATTCACCCTCAGTGCTTAGACACACATCCAATAGTGTGCACATCCTATCCTTCTGCGTCATCCCATTTCTGATAACGTCGTTTGGTGGTATCGGAATATCAACCGATTGTACATCGCCTACGCCTTTCGGCCTCGGCTTAGGTCCCGACTTACCCTGAGCGGACGAACCTTCCTCAGGAAACCTTAGATTTTCGACCACTAAGATTCTCACTTAGTTCTCGCTACTTATGCCAGCATACTCTCTCCTGTACAGTCCACCACTCCTTTCGGTATGACTTCTGCCCATACAGGATGCTCCTCTACCACTCGTACAAAACCATGGGATGAGCTGTGGATAGGGGAGAAATTCCAATCGAACTCGGATATAGCTGGTTCTCCTCGAAATAGCTTTAGGGCTAGCGTTGCATATGAATACTGGAGGTAGAGCACTGAATGAGGTAGGGGCTGACAACAGTTACTGAACTCTATCAAACTCCGAATGCCAGATATTATTAGTGCAGCAGTCAGACTGCGAATGATAAGATCCGTAGTCAAAAGGGAAACAGCCCAGACCACCAGCTAAGGTCCCCAAGTATAGATTAAGTGGAAAGGATGTGGGATTTCTAAGACAACTAGGATGTTGGCTCAGAAGCAGCCATACATTAAAAGAGTGCGTAATAGCTCACTAGTCAAGAGATCCTGCGCCGAAAATGTCCGGGGCTAAAATCTAACACCGAAGCTGTGGACTCGTACTTCGTACGAGTGGTAGAGGAGCATCCTGTATGGGCAGAAGTCATACCGAAAGGAGTGGTGGACTGTACAGGAGAGAGTATGCTGGCATAAGTAGCGAGAAGCCATCTTTGGGATACCACCCTGACAGTATTGAGATTCTAACCGGAGGCCATGAAACTGGCCACGGGACATAGCTAGATGGGCAGTTTGACTGGGGCGTCGCCTCCTAAAAAGTAACGGAGGCGCCCAAAGGTTCCCTCAGCGCGGTTGGAAACCGCGCGAAGAGTGCAAAGGCAGAAGGGAGCCTGACTGCGACACATACAGGTGGAGCAGGGACGAAAGTCGGGCTTAGTGATCCGGTGATTCCTCGTGGGAGGGTCATCGCTCAACGGATAAAGCTACCTCGGGGATAACAGGCTGATCTCCCCCAAGAGTCCACATCGACGGGAGGTTTGGCACCTCGATGTCGGCTCGTCGCATCCTGGGGCTGAAGTAGGTCCCAAGGGTTGGGCTGTTCGCCCATTAAAGCGGCACGCGAGCTGGGTTCAGAACGTCGTGAGACAGTTCGGTCCCTATCCGTCGCGGGCGAAGGAAATTTGAGAGGAGCTGTCCTTAGTACGAGAGGACCGGGATGGACTGACCTCTGGTGTACCAGTTGCCGCGCTTGTACTTTGAAAATTGCATAGTAAGTAAAGTTATTTTAATAAATTAAGTTAAGGCAAAGTTTAACTTTGTAATTGATTTAATATAATATATTTTTTCGAAATATATTCTTTAAAGGTCAAGCTACAAAGGGCACATGGTGAATGCCTTGGCACCAGAAGTCGAAGAAGGACGCGATAAGCTGCGATAAGCTTCGGGTAGGCGCAAATAGCCTGTGATCCGGAGATTTCCGAATGGGGAAACCCTCATGATTAACATCATGAACTGCATACTGAATTCATAGGTATACAGGGGCACACCCGGGGAACTGAAACATCTAAGTACCCGGAGGAAGAGAAAGAAAATCGATTTTCTTAGTAGCGGCGAGCGAAAAGGAAAGAGCCCAAACCGGAAACTTGTTTCCGGGGTTGCGGATAGATCACAATGCTTAATATCTTAACCGAATATCTCTGGAAAGTGAAACCATAGAAGGTAACAGTCCTGTAGGTTAAAAGAGAAAAAAGCCGATCTACTCCAGAGTACCACGAGACACGTGAAACCTTGTGGGAAGCTGGGAGGACCACCTCCCAATTGGGAGGTGGTCCTCCCAGCTTCCCACAAGGTTTCACGTGTCTCGTGGTACTCTGGAGTAGATCGGCTTTTTTCTCTTTTAACCTACAGGACTGTTACCTTCTATGGTTTCACTTTCCAGAGATATTCGGTTAAGATATTAAGCATTGTGATCTATCCGCAACCCCGGAAACAAGTTTCCGGTTTGGGCTCTTTCCTTTTCGCTCGCCGCTACTAAGAAAATCGATTTTTCTTTCTCTTCCTCCGGGTACTTAGATGTTTCAGTTCCCCGGGTGTGCCCCTGTATACCTATGAATTCAGTATGCAGTTCATGATGTTAATCATGAGGGTTTCCCCATTCGGAAATCTCCGGATCACAGGCTATTTGCGCCTACCCGAAGCTTATCGCAGCTTATCGCGTCCTTCTTCGACTTCTGGTGCCAAGGCATTCACCATGTGCCCTTTGTAGCTTGACCTTTAAAGAATATATTTCGAAAAAATATATTATATTAAATCAATTACAAAGTTAAACTTTGCCTTAACTTAATTTATTAAAATAACTTTACTTACTATGCAATTTTCAAAGTACAATTGTACTTTGAAAATTGCATAGTAAGTAAAGTTATTTTAATAAATTAAGTTAAGGCAAAGTTTAACTTTGTAATTGATTTAATATAATATATTTTTTCGAAATATATTCTTTAAAGGTCAAGCTACAAAGGGCACATGGTGAATGCCTTGGCACCAGAAGTCGAAGAAGGACGCGATAAGCTGCGATAAGCTTCGGGTAGGCGCAAATAGCCTGTGATCCGGAGATTTCCGAATGGGGAAACCCTCATGATTAACATCATGAACTGTATACTGAATTCATAGGTATACAGGGGCACACCCGGGGAACTGAAACATCTAAGTACCCGGAGGAAGAGAAAGAAAAATCGATTTTCTTAGTAGCGGCGAGCGAAAAGGAAAGAGCCCAAACCGGAAACTTGTTTCCGGGGTTGCGGATAGATCACAATGCTTAATATCTTAACCGAATATCTCTGGAAAGTGAAACCATAGAAGGTAACAGTCCTGTAGGTTAAAAGAGAAAAAAGCCGATCTACTCCAGAGTACCACGAGACACGTGAAACCTTGTGGGAAGCTGGGAGGACCACCTCCCAAATTGCTGGTTTACTTAATTCTTCTCTGTTTAATTTTCAAAGTTCAATGTGCTGCACGAGACAGCTTATTTATAATATCATGTTTAATTTGCTCTGTCAATACTTTTTAAAATGTTTTTTCAGAACTCATTAATCACTGTCATCTTGCGACGACGTTTAATATAATAACATATTATTAAAACAATAATATTAAGTTATCATCCATTTACGCAAATTATTCTAGTAATACTCTTATTTTTTGCATTTATCTCAAATTTTCTTATATAGATACTCTAGGAATAGTTTATTTTAGTATTTTATTTTTGCGACAATCATCATTTTAAATCTCACTAGCATTAACCTTATTATTTTGTTCATAAAACCCGAAACAATAATCTCTTTATCTTCTAAACACTTACTGGCATTCATTACTTTTATCCTTTATCAATATAGTTATCTAATAAAGCTAAACAAAAAAATAAAAAGCTCAAGCAAAAGCTTGAGCTTTGGTGGCCAGACCAGGAATCGAACCAGGGACACGAGGATTTTCAGTCCTCTGCTCTACCGACTGAGCTATCTGGCCACGTATTTTACCCGGCAACGTCCTACTCTCACACAGGTCGGAAAGCCGTGTGCGAGAAAACCGCATGCACGGTTTGATGAGGAGAAGGTGGCGATTCGCCACCGACTTACTCTACAAACAGATTGAAATATCTAAGTATTTTACGATTTTTTTGCAAGATTTATTGGATTTTTTTAAACTATTCCTTCACTTTAAACGGGGAAAGGCAAGGAAAATTCCTTTGTACCTACGGAATTTTGGAGTGGGAAAGGAGACTAGAGATTTGAAATAGCATGTTAACCTGTCTAAAGTGTTTTTCTTAAAATTCAGAGTCTAAATGATATTTGTATATTTCATGTAAAAATAAAAGCAAGATTATACAAATAAATTTCAAGTTTCAAGGTGGTTTATCTTTATAGATAAACAAGCTGAAATATTAAAATTAAAAAGATGAATTTTTCTAGTATTTTCTACTTAAACTATAGTTAATAAAAACTAAGGAGAAGATAACTTTATGAGTAGGAAAATGGTTTCAGTAGAAAATTTACATGGGTATACAATGGATGAATTAATTGAATTAAAAACAAATATAAAGATGTATACTCTTACACAATGCTTTCAGTAGTCATAAATAGATATCAAGGCTTAACAACAAACGAATTATCAAATATATATGATTGCACCAATAAAAGAAAAATATGCGGGAGTGGCTCAGTGGTAGAGCGTCACCTTGCCAAGGTGAACGTCGCGAGTTCGAATCTCGTCTTCCGCTCCAAGTATGCGTTTTTAGCTCAGCTGGATAGAGCAACGGCCTTCTAAGCCGTGGGCCGGGGGTTCGAATCCCTTAAAACGCACCATACAAAGGTTATGATGACTTATATCATAACGACCAATGCGGGTGTAGCTCAATGGTAGAGCCCTAGCCTTCCAAGCTAGTCACGAGGGTTCGATTCCCTCTACCCGCTCCAAATATGCGCTATTAGCTCAGTTGGTAGAGCACCTGACTCTTAATCAGGGTGCCCAGGGTTCGAGTCCCTGATAGCGCACCATATTTCAAATTCGCCGGGGTGTGGCGCAGATGGGAGCGCGCGTGGTTTGGGACCATGAGGTCGCAGGTTCAATCCCTGTCACCCCGACCATAAACAACAAAATATGCGGGTGTAGCTCAATGGTAGAGCCCTAGCCTTCCAAGCTAGTCACGAGGGTTCGATTCCCTCTACCCGCTCCAAGTATGCGTTTTTAGCTCAGCTGGATAGAGCAACGGCCTTCTAAGCCGTGGGCCGGGGGTTCGAATCCCTTAAAACGCACCATAAAAAACATCACAATATTAAATTAATGTGCAAGATTCTTAAAGTGTCTAGAAGTTCGTACTACAAGTACTTACTTAAGCAGCCCAGTAAGAGAACGCTGGAAAACAAAAAAATAAAAAAGTATATTATTGATATTCACAAAAAAAGTAAAAATCGCTATGGAGCAATAAAAATAAATAAATGTTTAAAATTAAGAGGCATTAATATTAGTGTAAAAAGAACTCAGCGTTTTAATGAAATCATTAAACATAAAATCTATAATAACGAAGAAATACAGACCAATGACAAACAAAGAGAAGATCCCAGAAAAAACAAATGTATTAAAAAGAGATTTTAATACTACTGCTATAAATCAGAAATGGGTAACCGATATAACCTATATCCACACCATCAAAGATGGGTGGTGTTATTTAGCTTCAGTTATGGATCTGTATAGCAGAAAAATAATAGGCTATTCTATGTCAAAATCCATTGATACTACCCTTGCTTTACAAGCGGTAAAAAATGCTATAAAACTTCAGAAACCAACAAAACCATTAATACTACATAGCGACTTAGGATGTCAATATACAAGTTCTGCATTTGAAGAATATATTGCTAATACTAAGATTATAACCCATTCTTTTAGTGGCAAAGGTTGTCCTTATGATAATGCTTGTATTGAGTCCTTTCATGCTTCTTTAAAAAAGGAAGAAGTTAATTTAGCCCATTACTTCGATTATAATACTGCACGACTCGCAATATTCGAATATATAGAAGCTTGGTACAATAAAAGAAGGATACATGGAAGTATTGGATATATAACTCCTCAACAATGTGAGGAGCTATCAAGAAAAATTGCATAAAAAATTATAAGCCCTCGGCTACCGCAACTTGGAAATTATATGTCGCCGTTTATTTAGTTCGCATTAAATTTAATTTAATGTCATAATTTTCATATTATAATGAAATGATTATGAATCATCATTTCCATTATAATAAAAAAGCTAAATATATTTATTATTCAGTTTACTGAATAATTAGGTTGATGGCTATGGGGCAAAGCCCAAACCCCGCGTATGTTTATACTCGCATACGCTCAAACAGATTAAAATATCTAAGCATTTTACAATTTTTGAACCAAGATTTATTAGAATTTTTTTAAACCGTTCCTTCAGCATTGTTACTTCCCCCCACGGTAGTGCAAGGGAAAAAATCCTCCGTACCTACGGAATTTTGACGTGAATCTTTATAATCCTTTATTTTATTGTAAAATATCATTTACAGTGTGCTTTTCGTAGAGAATCGAATTATAGAAAGTACATAACATTTTGTTCATGAATCACATGAGCTTACGCCTAAACTCCAATATGTGTATTTTCCTTGCTTTTTCGGGCTAAGTGAAGTGATGTTGACTTGGGATGGTTTAAATAAAGCTTTATCATCTTAGATTTATTAGCTTTATTTAATATCCCAAATTAATATCACCTCGCTAAATTCCAGTTTGTCGAGATAACCTATGCCTGGAGTATCATTATGGGAAAAAGAGAGAAAAAGTAAGAAATATGCTGATTTATCATGATAGATTTATTAAATCACGTTTATATATGTAAATTAATATTGTAGACATGTTATTATATTAAACGTCGTCGCGAGATGACAGTGATTAATGAGTTCTGAAAAAACATTTTAAAAAGTGTTGACAGAGCAAATTAAACATGATATTATATATAAGCTGTCTCGTGCAGCACATTGAACTTTGAAAATTGTTTGAAGGTTCGAATCCTTTTCGCGGAGCCATTTTATTTTTTGAACTTTATATAGAAGTTAAAGCTTATATACTTTTGGTATATTTGCTTTTTTTTATTTTTATTTAAGTTTTCTAAAGTTACCTCGAACATATGCTCAATATTGTAATAAAAAGCACCGCTATAGAGGAAAAAGTATTTCTTTCTTATTTACATATGGTTTTAGATATATTTTTAAATTAATATTATAATTATTTGAAAAATTGGCAGACTATAAATAAGTAAATCTATTTTGGAGGTATATAAAATGTTGAAAAAAATATTAAAATTATAGGTGCCTTGACTGCTCTAAATATTTCAATTTTATTAAATGCAGGTTACAAGTCTACCTATGCTTCATCTGTTAAAAGCACTACTTCAATTAGTGGAAGTACAATTATGAATAAAAATCATAAGCATCATGATTATAAATCTCGCTTAGATAAACTGGCAAATGATAATGTTATAAATAAAAAGCAAGAAGACGCTGTACTAAATTTTGATAAAATCCGATGAGTTTCATCAATCCATGAAAAAAATCATAAATGTTCTAAAAATAAATTAAATGCTCTTGTTGAAAATAGAACTATAACTAAAACTCAGGAGTCCTACATAAAGCAAGCATTTTTAGCTTCTAAGAAAAGTGGCAAAAACTTTAAAATTTCTTTTAATAATGAACTTGATACTTTAGTAAATAAGAAAATAATAAATAAAAATCAAAAGACAGCAGTGCAAAATTTATTTGATTCTTGTAAAAAAGAGCGTATTAGTAATTTAAATGTACTTTTTAAGCGCAAATTTGATGTACTTGTGAACAATGGAACAATAACACAAAAACAAGAAGAGGCTATAATTAGAGGCTTATTAAATTCTAAGTATAATTCATAAATTAAGCAGGAAGGTGTAAACGGATCCTATGTAAGGTTCATAAATATAATTTATTATATTTATGACCTTACAAAAACAAATATAAAGATGTATACTCTTACACAATGCTTTCAGTAGTCATAAATAGATATCAAGGCTTAACAACAAACGAATTATCAAATATATATGATAAATCAGTAGCGACCATAATTGATTACATTCATAAATGGAATTCTCTAGGTCTCGATGCACTGATAGATAATCGTGGAGGTTCCGAAGGAACCTTTACAGATGAAATGCTTCAGACCCTAAAGAATTTAATTGAAAATGAAAACCCTGAGAATTATGGGTTTCAATCTTCAACATGGACTATTGCTATGTTTGTCGATATTATTTATGAAAAATTCGGTATAAAATATTCTTGCGAATGGATAAGGCAAGTCATTAAAAATAATAATTACACCTATAAAAGAGGTCAATATATGCCATCTCTTGGAGATGTTGAAAAACAAATGACCTTTAAAAAAAATGCAAGAACTACTCAGCACTGTAGAAAATTCTACTGATTCAATTATTTACGCTCTAGATGAAACCTATATAAGAAACGAATCCAACAACTATAAAAGTTGGAGTTCAAAGGGCCAGGCCCCTGCAATAGAGCGTAACGGCTCACATAAAGGACTTAACATGGTTGGTGCTACCGAAATATCTTCTCAATTTGATAGTATTGTTGATTGTTATTCTTATGACGTCTCTATTGATTCATCTAAAATTATTGTTTTTTTAGAAAGACTACTTGATAAAAACGAAAATAAAAAAATCTTTGTTATTTTAGATAATGCTAAAAATCATAAATCTAAAGCTATTAATGAGTTTGTAAAGAATCATACTGATCGATTAGAACTAATATATCTGCCACCATATTCTCCACAGTTAAATCCTCAGGAGAATATATGGAACAAAATCAAAAGATCCCTATTTAAGCTTCGCTCTAGAGTTTGTATTGATGAGTTATTTGTTAATTTAGCATCATTTATGGAAAAATTCAATCTCAACATAGCTCAAATCAAATCTATTGCTTATGGTAAAAATTACTATTACTAATTTTTACTTTTCAACTTGTTTATCTATATTTTGTGCAATACTTCGTCAACAAAACACGCTAATAAATAGTTATTAACCTATTTTATTTCCTCGTCTTTCCCAAAATTCTCTCATCATTACTTATATATAATGACCTGCTGTATTCCTAAGCTCATCGCTTTATATATTAAATAGAATTTCTTCTATTCAAAAGAATTGCTGGTTTACTTAATTCTTCTCTGTTTAATTTTCAAAGTTCAATGTGCTGCACGAGACAGCTTATATATAATATCATGTTTAATTTGCTCTGTCAACACTTTTTAAAATGTTTTTTCAGAACTCATCAATCACTGTCATCTCGCGACGACGTTTAATATAATAACATGTTTATAATATTAATTTGTGTAGAAAATCGTGATTTACTAAAGCCTTCATTATAATATAACATTTTTCTTTATTTTTCTCTCTTTTTTGCATATTGACACTCATGGCATAGTTTACACTTTAAAATAAGGTTTTAAAATAAGAATTAGGCATTTCCAATTATAATTTGAATTCTTGTATGTTAAAATCCCTTGATGTTTTTCAATAATTTTTTTACATATACTAAGACTAAGTCCACTTCCATTTTTCGTAGTTCTTGATTCATCACCACAAATAAAAGGTTCAAACATATTTTTTTCAAGGTCTTTTGGTATTGTAGCCATAGATAGACAAAAGGTAAAAAAATAGTGTTGAATAAACGCTAAATAAAATTAATAAATCTATTTAAATCGTTCCTTTAACACTAATCTTTTACCCAATCAAAACTTTATTTAAAATTGCTTATAAAAAAATAGCAGCTATAAAGCTGCTATCTACTTGGTGGAGAATAAGAGATTCGAACTCTTGACCCCCTGCGTGCAAGGCAGGTGCTCTCCCAGCTGAGCTAATCCCCCAAATGGTGGACCTTCAGGGACTCGAACCCCGGACCGACCGGTTATGAGCCGGTTGCTCTAACCAACTGAGCTAAAGATCCATATTACCTGGCAACGTCCTACTCTCACACAGGGCCTCCCCTGCACTACCATCGGCGTATTAGTTCTTAACCTTCGTGTTCGGAATGGGAACGGGTGTTACAACTATCTGCAAATTTGAAGATTTATTTGTGGAACTTTTTTTTTTAAAAAACATAATTTTTCCTCCGAATTATATATTTTACTCTTTATAAAATATTCGTATAATAAAATATAAACTGAACAGGGGGATTAGAAAAATTTTGAAAAAAGACTTTTTTTTTCTTTTCATCGTTCGGATCATGATGCTCTTCTAAATCAGAATCGTTTTTTGATGTGGATTTTATTAAATCCTTTTGATCTCTAATTTTATTTTTTAATCGTTGAGGAGCGTTCGTTTCACCTAGTACTCTTCCAAACCAGATTAAGGCATCTTTATTATTACCAACTCTTCTGTTTAATTCACCAATTAAATACATCATAGCAAATTTTGACATGCCGTATATTGGAAACATCTCATTAAAATATGCCTTGTTAAATTCATCAATTGAGTTTTTCATGTAGGAAGTCTCAAGTTTAGAATTTCCGAGCATACGATACATCCAGGCAATTTTTAAACAGTTCATTGCTTTACTACTGCTTTTAGCATCTAGTGTTACATAATTTAATAAAGAAATCTTAAATCTTTCTATGGCTATATTTATATTGTAGACTTCTGGATAATTTTTAGCATGCCATTTCATTGATATTTTTTCCATAATAAGCTGCTTTTGTGATTCTCTTATTTTATTAAAATCAGTTTTCATGGAAGCATATCCACATATATTACATAACCAAACATCATAAAAATATGGATTTATATTTTTATATTCATAAAAGAAATCACTATCTTGTTTTAAAATTCTATAAGAAGATTTTTTTACAGATCTTGCCTTAAATACATTTCCACAAACAGGACAAGTTACAGTTTTATCATATAAATAAATTGATTGATCAATTTCATTCTTTGTATTAATATTGTTGTCCACAAAATCACCTCATCAAATGGATTACATAATAGTTAATTTATTTAAGTTACCATGCAAAAATGTTTAATAATGCATAATATTATTATAACAAAAAATAATTTATATGACACAAGTTTTTGATAGGAGTTCAGTATTTTCTATATGTATATAATTTTATATTTAATTACATTGAAAAAATAATCCATTATAATATTTGAATTATTGATAAATTTGTATAATAAAATTGTGAAATAGAAAAATTATGTCGTTTACTATTATCGTGTAATAAATATTGGTAGAGTTTTATTATGTATAATTTTATGCTATAATAAAATTGTAATTAGGGCACACAGATGTATAGTTAATATATCAATAATTATGTGTCGTTTTAGGAGGATATAATGAAAACAGGAACAGTTAAATGGTTTAATTCAGAAAAAGGCTATGGTTTTATTGCAGTTGAAGGAGAGAATGACGTATTTGTTCATTACACTGCAATTCAAGGCATGACTGGAAGAAAAAATCTTAATGAAGGCGATAAAGTTCAATTTGATGTTGAAGAAGGCGCAAAAGGACTTCAAGCAGCTAATGTTGTAAAATTATAATTTACATTAATATATAAACCATATACATTAAGATTAAAATAACTTCATGCAGCTAGCATGAAGTTATTTTATTTAAAACATAGCTTACCTAAATTACATTTTTTCAGGTTCAGGATAATCTTTTCCAAAAGTGTCAACAGTTATTTTCTTTATTCTTTGATCTTCATAAGGCTTATCTGAATAATCTCTCTTTACAGAAACTATTTTATCCACTTCCTCTATTCCAGAAATTACTTTTCCAAAAGCAGCATAATCTCCATCAAGATGTGGTGCATCCTCAGCCATTATAAAGAATTGAGAACCTGCTGAATTAGGATATGAAGTTCTTGCCATAGATATAACTCCTTTTTCATGTTTCAAGTCGTTTTTAAAACCATTAGAAGAAAATTCACCTTTTATAGAATAGTCAGGTCCACCCATTCCTGTTCCTTCAGGATCTCCACCTTGAATCATAAATCCAGGAATAACTCTATGAAATATAGTACCATTATAAAATTCTTTATTTATTAAAGAAATAAAATTATTTACAGTGTTAGGTGCCATATCTGGGTATAATTCAACTTCAATTTTACTTTTATCTTCCATTTCAATTGTAACTATTGGATTTTTCATTATTTTACCTCCATTTTATAAATAAAATATATATTTAATTATTATATCAAAATAAGGAAATATATATCCATAAAATTATTTTTCTTCAAGTTCATTCGTTAAATAAAATAAAACCCTTCACTATAGTGCTCGACAAATTCCAGTTTGTAAGGATAAATTTGGTATTGGTAATTTAAATATTTCAGCTTGTTTATCTATAAAGGCAAATAAATTTAGGAGGAGTGTATATTATGCGACAGATAGCTATTTATGGAAAAGGTGGAATAGGTAAATCTACAACAACACAAAACTTGACTGCAGGCTTATCTGAAAGAGAAAAAAATGTTATGGTAGTAGGCTGTGATCCAAAGGCTGATTCTACAAGATTGCTTTTAGGTGGACTTGCACAGAGAACGGTTTTAGATACCTTGAGGGAAGAAGGAGAGGATGTAGATTTAAATTATTTAATGAAAAGAGGATTTAATGGAATTAGATGTGTAGAATCGGGTGGACCTGAACCAGGAGTAGGATGCGCTGGGAGAGGTATTATAACGTCTATAAGCATGCTTGAAAGCCTTGGAGCATATACAGAAGATTTGGATTATGTTTTTTATGACGTTTTAGGTGACGTTGTTTGTGGTGGGTTTGCTATGCCAATTCGTGAAGGTAAAGCAAAAGAAATATATATTGTGGCTAGTGGAGAAATGATGGCGCTTTATGCAGCAAATAATATATCAAAGGGAGTACAAAAATATGCTAATAAGGGCGGAGTTAGATTGGGTGGAATTATATGCAATAGCAGAAAGGTAGACAACGAAAAGGAACTGCTGGAGGCATTTGCAGAGGAATTAGGTACACAGCTTATTTATTTTGTACCAAGGGATAATGTAGTTCAAAAGGCAGAGATTAATAAGCAAACTGTAATACAATTTTCTCCAGAGTCAAATCAAGCAAATGAGTATAGGTCATTGGCAGAGGCAATAGAAAAAAATAAAAATTTTGTGATTCCAAAGCCAATGACACAAAGGAGACTTGAAGAGATAGTTTTGACACATGGGTTAGTAGAACAGGCAATATAAACTGCTAAAGATAAATCACCTTGAAACTTGAAATTTACTTGTACCAAAATGCCGTCGTCTTCTGGGCATTATGGTGCACATGAATTTTAATAGTTGAAATGGTTTCACTATATATATTATAGATAAACAAGCTGAAATATTTAAATTACCAATACCAAATTTATCCTTACAAACTGGAAGTTGATTCAGAGCACAGAGTACAAAGTGCAGAGTACAGTGAAGGTGGATTTACCTTTCGTTTCTCTCAGGTAAATCTTAGAACTTAATTTATTATTAAGGAGGAACCAGAAATGGCAAAGGAAAAATTTGAAAGAAACAAACCACATGTAAACATAGGAACAATAGGACACGTAGATCATGGTAAGACAACATTAACAGCAGCAATCACAACAATTTTATCAAAAGAAGGAAAGGCAAAAGCTTTCAAATATGATGAAATTGATAAAGCACCAGAAGAAAAAGAAAGAGGAATAACAATCAACACAGCACACGTTGAGTATGAAACAGAAAACAGACACTATGCGCACGTAGACTGTCCAGGACATGCTGACTATGTAAAGAACATGATCACAGGAGCAGCACAAATGGATGGAGCAATACTAGTAGTAAGTGCAGCAGATGGTCCAATGCCACAAACAAGAGAGCATATACTATTAGCATCAAGAGTTGGAGTACAATATATAGTAGTATTCTTAAATAAAGCAGACCAAGTAGATGATCCAGAATTAATCGACTTAGTAGAAATGGAAGTAAGAGAGTTATTAAATGAATATGGATTCCCTGGCGACGATACACCAATCGTAGTAGGAAGTGCATTAAAAGCATTAGAGAACCCAGACGATGCAGAAGCAATAAAGCCAATAAAAGACTTAATGGCACAAGTAGATGAGTATATCCCAACTCCACAAAGAGCAACAGATAAGCCATTCTTAATGCCAATAGAAGATATCTTCACAATCACAGGAAGAGGAACAGTTGCAACAGGAAGAGTAGAAAGTGGAGTATTGCACGTAGGAGACGAAGTAGAAATCGTAGGATTAAGCGATGAAACAAGAAAAGTAGTAGTAACTGGAGTAGAAATGTTCAGAAAGTTACTAGATGAAGCAATGGCAGGAGATAACATCGGAGCATTGTTAAGAGGAGTTCAAAGAGAAGACATCGAAAGAGGTCAGGTACTAGCAAAACCAGGATCAGTAACACCACATCACAAGTTTGTAGGTCAGGTATACGTATTAAAGAAAGAAGAAGGCGGAAGACATACACCATTCTTCAACGGATATAGACCACAGTTCTACTTCAGAACAACAGACGTAACTGGAACAATCCAATTACCAGAAGGAGTAGAAATGGTAATGCCAGGAGACCACATAGACATGACAGTAGAATTAATAACAAAAGTAGCAATGAATGAAAACTTAAGATTTGCAATAAGAGAAGGCGGAAGAACAGTAGGTTCAGGAGTTGTTACTACTATTTTAGAATAATTTTAGCTTGTTTCTTTGCCTTACCCTCTGATTCTTTTTTTATTATATAGTCATACACTGCTGTATCTTTAATAGGAACTCTGCATTTTATGCTTTTCATTATCTCATAACCTGTTTTTCTCAGATATCTTGATCCCCGTTTTGATATTTTTCGGTTGTTTCCATTAAAATTTCCCGATTGATAAGGTGGTGCATCTATTCCTGAATAAGCCACAAGAGCCTTTGCGCTGTAGTACTTTCTTACGTCACCTATTTCTGCAATAATTCTTGGTGCTAATCTTTCTCCTACACCATTCATATTTAAAACAACATCGTATTCAGGTAACAGCTTGGCAAGTTCCTTCATTCGTGATAATATTAGATTTAAGGATATTCCAGTGGAATGGATTCCCTTTATAGTTTCTGAGATGATCATTTTTGTGCTTGACATCTTAGAAGGCATAGTTGTGATACTATTTTTAGCAAGAATATATATTTCATGAGCTTTATTTTGGCTAAATTGGTATCCTTCTTTTTTTGCCCATTTCTTATAGCTTTCAGTAAATTTATTTTCACTTAATTTAATAATATTATCATAATGCCAGTATTTTTGAACAAAGTCTGATAACTTGTCTTTTGCAAAGCTAGTTGAATTTGAAGCTAGGAGCCCTGCAATGCCTGGCATTGTTTCGTCTAAAAGATTTGAAAGCATTACTTTAAGTTTTATTCTTAAGGACATAAACTGAAAATATTGTCTTGAAAGAGTTTTAAGTTCATAATATGTATCTTCTTCTATTTTATAATTGCTTAATTCATACCAATTGTCTAAACCAAATTTTGAGATTGTTTTTGAGTCTAACTTATCTGTTTTGCCTTTTCTAATAGATATACTTGCGTACTTTTTCATAAGCATAGGATTAACAACGCAAACAAAAATCCCTCTTTCTTGTAGATAAGATACTACTGGAATATGATAATGCCCTGTTGCTTCCAGAATCACCTTGCTTTCTTCATCAAAACTTATAATTTTGTCAGCTAACTTTTTTAGCTCTTCTAAAGAGTGTTTAACTTCAAAAGGTTTATTCAAAATTTCACGATGTAATTTACTAATACAAACCGTACTTTTGCCTTTTGAAACATCTATACCAATGCTAATCATAATAGCAACTCCTTTGTTAAAAATTTTGTCCATCCACTTATTACTACTCATTTTTGTTCGTTACGCGGAAGCTAATTATAGTTCCAACCTGCTTAATCGAATATCCATAATAAGCAATGGGTGATAGTTTGAGCTACGGAAGTTAAATTCCAACAAATTGAATCATCAGCCAAAAAAAGTCTATACTACATTAATAAGATGATTTCTGTATTGAACAGGAGTCATCTTTTTTAAATTCCACTGATATCTATAGTTATTATAATAGATTAAATACTGCTTAATTTCCTTCTTTAACTCTTCAAATGTTTCGCATTGTTTTATATATGCCTCATCTTTAAAATGTCCAAAGAAAGATTCTTGTGGAGCATTGTCCCAACAATTACCGCGTCTTGACATTGATTGAGCAAGCTTGTACTTTTTAACTAATTTTTGGAATCTTGGACTGGTATAGTGTACTCCTTGATCTGAATGAATAAATGCATCTTTATCTAATTTTACTTTCCTATTGTTTTTTAGCTTGTATAGCGTATCTATTGCTATATCTAGTGTTAGACTATCAGATATATTATAGGCTAATATTTCGTTTGTAGATCCATCTTTAATTGTTGATAAATATGCTTTTTTGCCCTTGCCATAAAATAAATAAGTTATGTCTGTTAACAATACCTTACCTGGCATCTCTTGCTTAAAATTTCTCTTTAGAATATTTGGCAAAACAGTATGTTCTTTTGTTGCTTTCATCATTCTTCTGTATGGATTGGCTTTTCTAATTGGACAGACAATACCATATTTTTTCATTACCCTTCTAATACATTTTAAATTGTATACGATATCAAAATGACCTTCTAATGTCATTTTAATTTGTCTAGCTCCTTTTTTACGATTTTTAAAATTATAGGCTTTCAAAATATTATCTCTAAGCAACTCGTCTTTATTATCGCGTTGTGCTCTAGAATTGTGTGATTTGGATGAAAAATAGTTATAATATCCCGATCTAGATACTTCAGCTATTTTGCATAAATAGTTAACCATATTTTTAAGTTTATATTTTTCAATTACTGATTTTATAATAACAAATTTATTGTTTGCGGCTAAATTTACTTCTTCTTGCTCAGCCTCCTTTCTAGATGTTGAATTTTTTTTAATAATTCATTCTCCGCTTTAAGCAAGTTATTTTGAGCTTTAAGACGTTTATATTTTTCTTCTATCGAAAGTTCTTTCTCACTTGTTCTTCCAGAGTTCAATTTTCTGGTATCAGTTAATCCAGATACACCATTATTTCTATAAGAAGTTCTCCATCTGCCTGCTGATGCTTTTATTCGTGTAATTCCAAGTATATCTATATCAAAACCACACTCTTCGAAAATTTCCCTTGGAAGTTTTCATTTTTCGTTCTCAGTAATAAAAATGTTCTTAAATTCATCAGTATAGGTGATGCCTTTCTCACTTACATTCTTAACATATCTATTTTTATATAATATTTCTAATTCTTTTTTTGTAAATATTTTATTACTCATTTGCATTCTCCTAATGTTATTTATCTTATTATACACAAAACAATGTCATCAACTTAAGTAAGCTTCCAATAAATTCAAGTAATATAAAATTTGATTTAAAAAATTATTTTATTAAAAAATAACAACACAAATAATCCATTTAATTATTCAAGTTAAATGGATTATTTTTACATATTAATCTTTTTGCTTTTTAACTATTGGGCTTGATGTTTTGCATATACCTATTTCTACCTTTATATTTTATATGTGGATTACTTCTTCCAGTCCTAATTGGAACTAAATTTTTTGTGATTTCGTTCATCATATCTGTCTGCATAGCTTCTTGTTTTATTGTGTCCTCTTCTATAACCATTTTAATTATATATTCTCTAAACTTGCCAACTAATATATTCATATTGACCTTATAAAAATATTTTAATTTTCCTTTTTTATTTTTATTCTCATCTACAATATAGTTAGCATCATTTTTTAAATCCTGAATCAAATTAAATAACAACATTTGAGCATAAAAATCCTGTTCAACTATTATTGGTTTTTTACCTGAAATATTTTCAATATGAAGCTTATTTTTAATTAAGTCATAAGCTGTTTCAATACCCCAACGTTTTGAATACAAAACGCCTATTTCTTCAGTGTTAAAGTCCTCTTTTAGAATATTTGTAACCAAATATTCGTATTCACCTGTATTTAGCTTAATCTTAACCATTCTTAATGAAACTGCTTTAAGCATAGAAGCTTTTTGCCTAAGATACTTATCTGATATATACGCCAGTCTATTACCATTTGTTTTAAATTCAACAATTTCATCATCGCTTTTCATTGAATTTCTTTCTTTATTAAAAGTATTTCCTTGAAGTCTAAATAGAAATTTAATAGGACACTCTAATAAAAACATTAACATCTCTGTAGAAAAATATCCTCTATCAAAAATAGTAATGATTTTTCTATCATCTCCTAATGTTTCTAATGCATTATAAATATTAGATCCTGCTAAAACTCTTTCAGAGGTTCTGTATTTCTCAATAATTGCATCAATCATTATATTATTTTCAATGTCATAAATGCCAGAGGCTCTAGCACGAGCCATTTTTCTTACATCATCTTTATTTGGGTTTAAATATCCATAGGTTTGCCTCAGTTCTTCTGTGTTTGGTATTTCGAGTACCGTACCATCAATAGCAGTTATTATATAACCTTTATAAAGCTTATAATTAGGGTCATCATATACACGTTTAACATGACGTTTATTTAAGTAAACAAATACTTCTGGATTTAAGTTTAATCTTTGTTTACAGAATGCCTGCTTTGTAACAGCATCATCTTTTTTACCTATATTTTCATAATAATTATCAATTTCCATAGTTGTAGTTAATCCTTTCCTGCATATGATGTATTTCATTAAATCCTGAAAATTTAGTTTTCTATTTCTTGTAAATGCTTGTTTTTTTAATTGGCCTATTTTTTTAGTTTCCCCTGTTTGTATTTCTTTAAAGACTAACATAATTCTCTCATGTTTTTTTACCATCAGAAGAAGCTCCTTTTTGCTTTAAATATAACATATAAAAACATTATAATATGAAAATTATGACATTAAATTAAATTTAATGCGAACTAAATAAACGGCGACATATAATTTCCAAGTTGCGGTAGCCGAGGGCTTATAATCTAAAACTAAATTGCCAACTTTTTAATGTCATCTTTGTTAAACTTTATATTTTCTAGTATTAAACTAGGTCTTTTTCGTTCCTTCCTTTTTGATTTGATTCCACGCCGCAATATATTCTTTAAAATACTGTTAAAAATCTTACCTAAAGCTAGTTCACCTTTAAAAATATTTTTACTTAATTTATTAAAATGTTCCTTCACAACACTGAATGATTTGAACTCACTTATTTCTTTATTTTTTGTTTCATGAATAATACTTTTTAAAGTGAAAACTAGAGAAGAACTTAAGATTAATGCTATTAATCTTCCATACAAGAAACATTGAAATCTTTCTATTTTCACCTTTTTTACCAAATGTATTTTAAAAAGTGATTTCCATATTTTAAACATAATTTCTATTTGCCATCTCAAAGAGTATATTTCATGAACATGTTCTGTATCTAATATTGTAGGTGAAATATTTGTTATATAGACATTAATACCTAACCATAATTCACTCGTATCATTAGGTTTTCTTAATTGTTTTCTAACTTCATTATCATGCTTTGCCTTCTTTTTCCGCTTGTCTTCATCAGTTAATTTAGTTATAATTAATCTATAATTTTTTTGCTTTTTTCCTATGTAGATATCAGGAATTTCAATTGTTTCACCAGCTTGTAACTGGTGAATTAAATTCTTGATATCTATTTTTTTATACAAAGTTGATTCTTTAATCTTACCATTTTTATACTTATCAGGATTCTCGTTTTTAATATATACATTTATATTATTCTTCAATTTTGATATAAAGAAAGCATGATTTTCATCTATTGTTTCCAAATCAGTAATTTTAAAATATCCAAGATCTTTTAGGCACAAATCATTGGGCTTGATATCTTTTTGTAAGCTGCTAAGATATGAATTATCACTATCTATTCCGTTAGTTACATCACAATGAGTAATTCCGCCAGATAAAAGATCATACTCAAGTTGAATCTTAGCCATTGATTTTGTAGAACTGCCACCAGAGCCTTTGTACCTTTTATGATACTTTTCTGGAAGCTTAAATGATGTAGAATCGCATACTTTAATTCTATTGAAATGTGTTTTGAAAAAATTTTGGTTATTTTCTAGTGCTTTATTTTGTAATTTGAGCATTTCATGAAATATTGATGATATAAATTCTACAGCTTTTGAATTAAAGCGTTTGTTAAGTGCTTCTGAAGATATATCTATTGAGTATTCTATTGATAATCTAGAACATAATGAAGATAAAGCAGTTAAACATAAATCTTCACCCTTGAATATGCATAATGAAGCGAATTTTTTGGCATTTAACTTACCTTTTCTTTGAGTAAAACCACTTTTGCGTGCTAATTTATTTATTGTTTCAATTAAAAATAAATCTTTTAAGTGTTTATTTAATAATTGAATTTTTGTATGCATAATGGTTTTAATTATTAGCACCAGCTTTTGCTGGTGCTTTATTGATGGTATAAAACTATTTTAAGGTATGACAAATAAACCTTAAAAATCTTCAATTTTTAAGAAAATAGATTTATAGATTTATGCTATGTTTTCTTTTTGTCTATGAGATTGCTTGCTGCAATAATGTTCAAATGAAGCCTGCTTCCAAGGATGACTCATAGGTGGTATGTAGTGCTTCTTTGGAACCTTAGGCTTATCTACAAAATCAAAATTTTTAGATAAAGAAGCTCGTTCAGGTACTGATTCTAAAGCATAAACTTTTTCATTCACACAAAAATACAGATTGTTATCAAATGCTTTAATTACAATACCAGAGGTTCCTTTATGATAATAAACAGCATGTCCATTTTTATCTACCGGAAGATAATATCTTTTATTAAACTTTAAACAACTACCATTATCTATTTTTCTACTGTTGAGTACAGCAAGAATTAGATTAATTTTTTCTTTAGAAGGTTGCTTTTCAAAGACAGATTTGATATTATCAACAGGTAATGCAAACTGAGCATTGAATTCTTTTATGTAGTGATTTAAGAATTCGTTAGCTTCCTCAAGTGTAGCTATGCCTGCCAGTCGCATTTCTAATGGGAGGCGTGATTGTAGGGTTTGGAACATTCTTTCAACACGCCCTTTAGCTTGTGCAACACTACTGGTTTTAAGTTCAATGCCTAATTGTTTACAAGCATAACTGAACTGGGTAAAAGTATCATCTTCGATAGAAGGTGATTTTTTCTTTTTGTACTCGAATACAGTACGTCTATCGGTAAATAACATATAAGGAATACCGTATGTTGTAAGTACTTGGTGTAATACATTGTAGTATCCATTTAAAGTTTCCTGTGAATCGAAATATGCACCCATAATAGCACCAGTAGCATCATCTACAGCAATATGTAGTTGAGTCTTTTGTTGACCAAACCACAAATGGATCGAAGCATCCATTTGCAACATTTCGCCTAGATAAGCACACCTAGGACGTCTTGGATGGGCATCTTCAATTGCAATAATGGTATTTTGAACGTTAGCTATATCTTTTTTCGATTTTGCTGATTTTTTGAGTTCATTCAAATATTCACTAGTCTTTTTCTTTGTGATACGTTTAGCTTTAGGCGATAGGATAAATTCATCCATAAGTATAGTTCTGATGGTACTAGCAGAAACCTGAATATGCTCATGTTTTTTTAGTAATTCAGAAAAATGAGTAAAGTTAGCGCCTTCATACTTTGTACGATACAAATCAAGAATTGTTTGCCTAATTTTTGCGTCAAGAGCAATTGAGGGTTTTCTTCCTCTATTACCATGGATGAAATAACTTTTTCCATATTTCTTATAACCATTAATCATACGATTAATGTGTCTAACAGAACATCCAAGATAAAGAGCGGCCCTTTGTTTAGAACCATTTGTTTCTATTAATTTTTTTATAGTTGTATATTTATCATTTTCATTCATTGTTAGTATCACCTTTCTGATTATGTCCACCTCATTTCTAGCAATGAGGTTTATTATACTATAAATTTTGTTTTTGAGGACATAATCAAATGTGGTACACTAAGACATTATCACTTTTCAATCATACTGAGATTCTACGTCAGTACTTTATAAACCACCCTCAAAGCATTGATAAATATACGTTCCTTCAAAATTCAGCTTTCACCCATTGGGTGAAAGAAAAATGCTCAAAAATGTGTTGAATTATCAGCTTTTATGAGTCGATATATGGTACAATAATAGTAACAAAAGCAGCAGAAAAAGGGGTTTAAATTATGATTAATAAAATTGATTTCACAGCTAAGAATCTAACATCAAATGCAGGTCTTTTTCTTCTCCTTGAGAACGCAAAAAGTAATGAGATTTTTGATCTAGTTGAAGATGACCTCGTATTTGATAATGACTCCACAAATAAAATCAAGATGAATCATATAAAGACGATGATCTGTGGTCACTTTATTGGTATAGACAAGCTAGAACGTCTAAAGCTCCTTCAAAATGATCCACTCGTTAATGAATTTGATATTTCCGTAAAAGAACCTGAAACAGTGTCACGATTTTTAGGAAACTTCACCTTTAAGACAACACAAATGTTTAGAGACATTAATTTTAAAGTCTTTAAAAAACTGCTCACTAAAAGTAAATTGACATCCATTACGATTGATATTGATAGTAGTGTAATCAACGTAGAAGGTCATCAAGAAGGTGCATCAAAAGGATATAATCCCAAGAAACTAGGAAACCGATGCTACAATATCCAGTTTGCATTTTGCGACGAATTAAAAGCCTACGTCACCGGATTTGTAAGAAGTGGCAATACTTACACAGCTAACGGTGCATCTGAAATGATCAAAGAAATAGTAGCCAACATCAAAACAGATGATTTAGAGATTTTATTTCGAATGGATAGTGGCTACTTTGATGAAAAAATTATTGAAACGATAGAATCTCTTGGTTGCAAATATTTAATTAAAGCCAAAAGTTATTCTACGCTTGCATCCCAAGCAACGAATTCATCGGTTGTATTCGTTAAAGGTGAAGAAGGCAGAGAAACTACAGAACTGTTTACAAAATTAGATAACTGGGAGAAAGACAGAAGGTTTGTTGTGTCTCGCGTACTGAAACCAGAAAAAGAAAGAGCACAAATATCACTTTTAGAAGGCTCTGAGTACGAATACTTTTTCTTTGTGACAAACACTACATTGCTTTCTGAAAAAGTAGTTATATCCTATGAAAAACGTGGCAATGCTGAGAACTATATTAAAGAAGCCAAATACGACATGGCGGTGGGTCATCTTTTACTTAAATCATTTTGGGCAAATGAAGCGGTGTTTCAAATGATGATGCTTTCATATAACCTGTTTTTGTTGTTCAAGATTGATTCCTTAGAGCCTTCAGAATACAGACAGCAAATAAAGACCTTTCGTTTGAAGTATGTATTTCTTGCAGCCAAAATCATTAAAACCGCAAGAACTGTAATTATGAATTTGTCAGAAAACTATCCGTACAAGGAAGTGTATGAAAAATGTCTGGTATAATAAAGATATCATCTTGAAAATCGAGTGTTGCTCTGTGGATAACTTGCAGGGTTTAATAAGTATCTTTACTCCAAAGTTGCAATCAATAATTTATTGAAAAAGATTGAAAGGTGGTGGTAAATAATGTTACAATGTGGGAGTATCAGTTTAAATTCTTCGTGAAATAGTGTTCTTTTAAGCTAATAAAAAATGCACGTGGAATTTAGGTAACCTTAGCTTTTTATTGAAGATAAAAAAAAAAAAAAAAAAAGTTCACCTTTTACGTGCACAGCACCGTAAAAACCCTTCACCTTTCGCATAGCGAAAACCTTAGTCTTTTAACAAACGAAGTGAGTTAAAAACCCTTCACTATAGTGCTCGACAAATTCCAGTTTATCAGGATAAATTTGGAGATTGCAATTTTAAAGTTTCAAGTTGTCTATCTATATTTATAAATTTCGTGATGAATAATTCTAAATTTAGTAATATACTTATTATTAATTATAATTTTACATGATACTTATTTTAAGTAAATAGTTATTAGTTAAAACATATAAAAATATACATAAAAGGTAATATTATTATTACAAAAATATGCTTTTAATGCATAATATAGGAGGGAATCTATATGAATATCAAAGTATTATGGACAATATCAGATAGTATGGGTACTGTATCAGATTTAAAAATGCTGAAAGATATTAAACATATGAATATAGATATAGTTACAGCTGATAGAGAAAACAAGGATTCCTTAGGCTTTGCCATAACAGGTAAAAGATATGTTGTACCATGTGGTGATGACCCAAATTATATAGAAAGCATTAAAGCTATATGCGAAAAGGAAAAAATCACTACTTTAATACCTCAATACGGAGATGAACTAGTTCCATTATCCAGTAATATATCACTGTTCAATAATTTAGGTGTTAAAGCAATTATAACTTCAGATACTCACAAACTCGGTATTGCCAATAATAAAGCTGATTTATATGACTATTTTTCTGGAGATAGCTTTATTCCTCAATATAGACATGCAGCTACATTAAAAGAAATAGAAAGTGCTATATTTGAACTAGGATATCCTGCCAAAGCTATATGCATGAAACCTGCATCATCAGAAGGCGGCAAAGGCTTTCGCATAGTAAGCAATGAAAAATTAGATATATTAAGTGAAAGGCCAAGCACTGCAAAAATATCCTGGAAAATTCTAAAAAGTCAATTAGAACAATATAATAAATTACCGGATATCATAATTATGGAATACCTGCCTGGCACTGAATACAGTGTAGACTGTGTATGCAAAGATGGCAGAACAATTATCTGCATTCCCCGTCAAAGAGTGGAAACTTCCATGGGTGTGGCAGTCAAATCCATTATAGAAAAAAATGATGAGATTATCGATATATCGAAAGGAATAATTAAAACTTTAAACCTTTCCTACAACATAAATTTACAGTTTAAGTATTCAAGTAATGGCAAACCTAAGCTTATAGAAATAAACCCAAGAGTATCCGGTTCCCTGGTAGCTAATCTCGGTGCTGGTATAAATATGCTTGAAGTATCTTTGAAATTAGCTTATGGCCTGCCATTGCCAGCTTTAGATATAAAATGGGGTACAAAGATGCTGAGATATTGGGACCAAATATATTTATAAATATTGCGAAGCAATACTGCTTTGCAACATTAAAAAAAATTCTATAAATCTAATGTAAAAAAATCATAAAATACTAAGATATTTCAATAACTCGCTATAGCTCAGACAGATTGAAATATCTAAGTATTTTATGATTCTTTTACCAAGATTTATTAGAATTTTTTTTAAATCGTTTCTTCAGCAGTATTGCTTCGCCTTGGATCGATGTCAATATTTTAGACACAAAAAGTCGAACTTTTTTATGCAATTTTTCTTGATAGCTCCTCACATTGTTGAGGAGTTATATATCCAATACTTCATTAGAAATCACGCATTTCATAACTCCAGTATTTCTAATTTTTTTAGTAATACTTCTTGTATCTACTCCATAAACTCCAACTACCTCCATATCCTTTAACATTTCATCTATACTTTTCTCACTCTTATAATTTGATGGCGTCTTGCATATTGTCTTTGCTACAAATCCTTTTGCATAAACTTTCTCGGATTGATTTTCAAAGCTGCTTACTCCATAGTTGCCTATAAGCGGATAAGTCATATTTACTATTTGTCCTGCATAGGATGGGTCTGTTAATATCTCTTGATATCCTGTCATAGAAGTATTAAAAACTAGTTCTCCAATTTCTGTTCCAACCATTCCAAATCCATTTCCCTCGAAAGCAGTTCCATCTTCTAAGTATAATATACCTTTCATTGAATACACCTCTTCTTTATATTTAAACTTACAATTAATTTCTTTAATAAAATATACGTTTATTCTTATATTTATACATATATTATCTCACATTTTAAATTACTGTCAATGCTTTTTTGCAATATTTAAGCCATGTTACGCATTACTGCTTATTAATTTCTCTACTCATATTTATGCAACAATGTATAAAATAAAAACCTTCTTAATATAACTAAGAAGGTTTGAACAACTAAACATTCCACAAAAATATATTGGAACGTAACCCATTATTTCCTATCTCTGCAATAAAAATGTATAATAAAAAGCCTTCTCCAGAAAGAAGGCTTAACGTACAAAAGTATACACTTTAAGCAAAATTTTAAACTAATTTCAAATCCTTCTTAGCCTCTCTGGACCAATCATTAAAGGTATTAAATTTTTTCTTACTTTTATATATGATATCATTATTTAATACTTATGTCAATAATATTTAAAATTTTATTATTAGAATATCTTCATAGTATTAAAAGGATATGCTCTTAAAATAACATGACCATTCAGTGCCTTAAGTGAAATTGGACCTAAATATCTGCTATCCAAGCTTACCGTCCTATTGTCTCCCATGACAAATATGTATCCTTCTGGAACTTTATATTTTTTATTTACACCAAGAAAGCTTCCTCCTAAAGTTTTCATGCCGGGATTCAAATAAGATTCCTTAAGCTTTTCTCCATTTCTATAAACATTACCATCTTTTATTTCTAGATCATCTCCAGCAATCCCTATTACTCTCTTTACATAAGTATCATGAGTAGGATTCCCTGAATCAAAAGTTACTATTTCACCCCTTTTTATACTTTTAGAATACAGAGATAGTTTTTCAACGAATATTACATCTTTATCTTTAAGAGTAGACATCATAGAAGGTCCATCTACATTTGCTCTAGCAAATACATAACTTCTAAACAAAAATGCTATTGCAATTGCAATTCCTATAGATATTGCGTAATCTCTTATTTCTGCTGCTCTACCTTTACTTTTTTTCTGATTTTTTTCCAATAAAATTCACCCTTTACTAATATACACCATTTAAAACTTAAAATTTATTTGTACTAAAAATGCTGTGTTCTGAGATTTTGGTGCACATAAATTTTATTAATTGAAGTGGTATATATATAATCAAATATATTTACTTGATTATTATACGACTTTTTTAATAGCTAAGAACAATATAAATAATCTAGTTTTTCTGACAATGTCATATTTTTTATGTTCCAATTCCTCTTAGAACAATACTTAATTATATGGTTTCCTATTACTCCGTAACAAAATTCATAGAATTTATTATCAACCATGGCGGAGTCCACATACCAGACCTACATATATGAATTGCATTACCTCCTTGTATAATGTAGTCATAACATTCGATAGAAAACTATCATGATTCCTAACGAACATTAAAACTCATATCTTTTAATATATTCGAATAGTTACAACCAATCTAGGCTATATATTCTTATCTAAATTTAGTTTTCTATTTTCCTAATGGGAAGCCAAACCAATAAATATTATTGTATAATATCTCCTGAATAGAAGATAGATGTAATCCTCCTGGGAAATGACTCTAAGAGTCATTATTACCCGTAAAATAGCGTATCGTTCCATCAGTGATGATTCTGTGTTTAGCTGGTTAGGTTTCCCTTCGGGAATTACCTGTGTCACAAACAAGGTTACAAAATTACTGATAGAAATGGAATATCTATTCTATCTCACAAACAAAGGAGATAATATATATGAGTAAATTTTTTTATAGACCAACAGTTGGAATTGACGTATCATCAGATTTTTCAGTAGTTGCTATACTAGCACCTGACGGTGAAATTTATAGAAAGCCTTTTAAGATTATGCATAGTAGAAATGGTTTTGATTACCTAGTAGATCAAATAAAAAAAGCGGAAGAAGAGTTTAACATGAAAACAGCAATTTTCATGGAATCTACTGGTGTATACCATCTCACTCTTTTCCACTTTTCTAAAAGATACATTTGAAACATGTATCCTTAATCCACTCATTACTAATTGTAACAAGAATGGTGACATAAGAAAAGTGAAAAATGATAAAAAAGATGCATTAACCATTGCTAATATAGGTAAATTTCAAAATGTTAAATATTCTTCTAATTTTGATGTTGAAATTTACACTTTAAAATCTCTTTGCAGAGATTACTATAAATTTACTGATAGCAAATCTACATTTAAAAAGAAACTTTCTACTGATTTAAGAGTTATATTTCCTAGTTACAGCACTGTTTTTTCAGATATTGCTGGTAAAACGTCAATAGCTATACTAAAAAAGTATTCTAGCCCTGAAGCTATTTTAAATACTGATAGAGATGAAGTTATTAATATCATTTCAATCAACTCTAGAAAAGGACTAGCACATAGTGAAAAAATTTATAGCAAGCTATATAATGCTGCTGAAGAAGCTGCCTACATCGGTCTTAAATCACCAAGTCTATTTGTAAAAATAATTAATACTATTGCTGTAATAGAATCATTAGAGATACAAATTCAAAATCTATTAAATGAAATTCATCTATTAATGAGTAGCAATAGAATTTCTGATGAATTTAAGAAAAATGTACAATTACTTTACTCAATACCAGGCGTTGGTAAACTAACTGCCATCACAATAATGAGTGAAATCGGCAATATTAAAGGTTTTGTTAAACCTAAACACCTAGTTGCTTATTTTGGTTTAGATCCTTCTGTTAGCCAATCTGGTAAGTTTAACAGTGACAGAAATGTCATGTCTAAACGAGGCACCAGAATAGGCCGTAGGGCCTTATAGCTGTCGCGTTAGCGTCCATACGTAAGAATAGAAACGGTGAACCTATAAATAAAGTTCTGCTTAATTTCTATAATGAGAATATGAATGGTAAAAGTAAAAAAGTAGGTTTAGTTGCAGTAATGCATAAACTAATTAATTACATATTCTCTGTTCTTAAAAGTCAAAAAGAGTATGAACTACGTGACCCAAGATACATTTAAAAATGTATCTAAACAATAAGTCAAAGCAAGTAGCTTAACAGCTAAAATAATTAGGAATTATTTTCCATTGTTCGTATTTTTCAATGGATTTTTTATGATACCTATTTTTATTAATAATTTTTTTTATTCATAATGCATTGAATTAATATATACATATTATGAATGATAAATAGAAAAAGTTATTTGATATTATTAACGATATAATAAAAAAATATCTTTAGAAGGATATAAAATGAAAATGTAAAAAAATATTGGGGGTAATATTAGAAAATAACTATTAAGAAATATGAAGGATATTTCTTAAATGAATAAAATATTCAATTAATAGAAAAGCAAAAAGTAATAAATTTATCAATTATGCATAATCAAAGGTAAAAATATAAATGAAAAAATTCAAAAAATAATATAAAAAAATATTAATTTTTTTATATTACTATGGTGAAGATTAAGATATATAGGTATTTGTACTATTATATTTTAATATTTACAATTAAACTTATCAATATTTGTGCTAAGAATATGAATTAGTATAATTTTTATATGCATATTGTGATTTTGACATGAAAAACTCCCTTAAACTTTATACATATGAATAAAGGAGTCAAATGTGATAAAAATAAGGTTTAGAGGTTTAAAATACTTGAAGCTAGGAGCTTAGTTCTTTCAAATAAGGATTCTAAATATCCAAATTCATTATTTGTATGTTGATACATACCTTGAGCACCCATACCGCATAAAGCTGGTACTCCAACCATTGTTGAAAAAGATGAATCAGAACCGCCGCCTACTGTTTTCCCATAAGGTTCCTTTAAATCAAGTTCTAATGAGGTTTTCCTTACAACCTCAAATAATTCTTTCGTACCATTAATAACTTCCATAGGATGCATAACAGATTCAAGCTTTAATTGAGATTTTGTGCCTTCAACGTAAGTTTTTTTTGTTATGTTTTCTAGTTCCTTGGCTATTTTAGGCAGCATATCTTCTTTTAAAAATCTTACATCTATCATAGCTTCAGCATGTTCAGGCACCACATTTCCAGCAGTTCCTCCATTTACAATGCCTACATTTAAGGTTGTTCCTTCAGCTATATTTGTTAAGTTTTGAATATCTATAATTTTATGAGAAATTTCTAAAACTGCATTTTTTCCTTCTTCATACTGATTTCCAGCATGAGCAGCAATTCCCCTGACTTCAAGTATAAAAGAAGCACAACCTTTTCTTTCTATGACTATAGCGTTATCAGTTCTACCGGTTTCGCAGTTAAATGTTGCGTAGCATTCTTTAAATTCTTCTGGGAGTACTTCACTTAAATTAGAATTGGCATGTCCAACTTCTTCATCGCCTATGAGTATAACTTTTATTGGTCTTTTTTTGTAATTGATAGAATTTAGGGCTTTAATTGCATAAATTAAAACTACGATTCCACCTTTCATGTCTACAACTCCAGGACCATAGACTTTGCCATTTTCAATTTTAAAAGGATTTTTTTCTATAGCGCTGTCTTTAAATACAGTATCCATATGGCCCGTGAGACAAATAGGTTTTTTACTGTTTTCATATGTAGATTTCCCAATCAATGATGCACCAGCATTTTTAAAATCAAGAATATCAGTTTTAAAGTTTTCATCTTCAAGAATAGTCTTTAGTTTATTTACTATAGTGTCAATTCCTTTTTTGTTATGCGAACCGCTTTCTATGTTAACTAAGGTTTTCCATAGGTCAATCATTTCCTCACGGTTTGCGTCTACAAAATTTTGAAATATTTTTCGTTTGTTCATCCATAATATCACTCCTAGTTAAATTTTAATAATAAAATAAAAGAATTTTTTAAATTTAAGGCAAAAGTTTCTTTGTATAGTTATTATATAATTAAATTGTGTAAATTTGTAGTTATAAATATATAATCTTAAGTCCAGCTAAGAAATGTCAATAAGAAATAAAAAATAATTATTATTTTTATGAGATTAAAAAAGGTTAACTTTAATAAACCTTTTGACTAACTGTCAAAAAATAAAATTTGGTTATGGAATTATACTACGCAGCGAAGCCGTATTTCGCTTTGCGGTAATTCTTTTGGTGGTCTTCTGGTGTTATGATTTTGAACTCTTTTTCATCACGAAGAATGGCAAATACAATGTTACAAACTTTATGCATAACAGCTCCTAGAGCTACCATTTTAGGTTTACTCTTACATTTCAAAATATAGTAGTCTCGAAGTACAGGATTTTTGGCAGAACCATCTTTGTTTTTGCTGATGCTGATTAAAGCCATAGTGTGGATAACTCTTCTTGCAATTGGAGAACCTCGTTTTGACATACTGATTTGTGTACCATTAAATTTACCAGATTGTTTTACTGCTGGATCCAAACCAAAGTAAGCAAAAAGCTGCTTAGGTGACTTAAATGCAGAGAAATCTCCGATTTCTCCCATTAGACTTACAGCAGAAAGAAAACCTGCACCTTTGTATGATTCAATTAAGTGAATTTGTTTAACAAAATTAGTACCTTCGTTTGCATCGATAAGTGTATGCATATCTAAGAGTATTGAAGAAATCTCTTCATCATACTTTCTAATGAAGCTTATGTATAAACGAATGCGCTTAAAATTACTACTTACAGCATGTCCAAAAGTAAGAGCATCATTAGCAGCTTGGATAATAGAATGATATTTAGTATAAGCATAATTAGGTCCAAAGCGTGCAGTAAGACGTATGGAGTTTACTATTTCATCTTTTGGAGCTGCTAAAAAGGCATCTGGAGATGTATATTTCTCAAGCAATGTCATTGCTGTGTTTGTAGTTATTTTAGAAAAAATTTTCAAATACTGTGGAAAAACCATTCGGAGTTCACTCTGCAATTTATTCACATAAGCAGAGCGATTATCCATCAGGTCATAATATTCTCTTGATAAATTTCTTAAATCAAGAGCGAGGTCTGATGGCATAAGAGAAACTTTTAAATCTGGCTTTAAACCAATTAAGGCAGCTTTTTTTGAATCAAATTTGTCATTATGTACTTTTCTGATGTTAATGTTTGTGCTATTCTTAGTGATGATAGGATTAATAACGTTGGTGTTAAATCCATTGTCACGAAGATAGCAGAAGAGTGGGTAATGATAAATTCCCGTGGATTCTAGGAAAATGCGACTTTCCAAAGAATACAGCTCTTCTGCTTCTTTTATTTTAGAAACAGCAATAGCAAGGGAATTTAAATCAGAATGTAGGATTTTAAAAGGTTTTCCTACAAATGTTTGGTTGGGAAGGGCAATAGACATCCAACTGAAGTCTGCACCAACATCAATCCCAACGGAGATAAATAAATTATATTTAATAATGTTTGACATGAGCGATAGCTCCTTTCTGATAGGAATCCATTTCCAAGCAATGAGTACACATCCTAGCATGTGATACGGGTATAGCCTGAGGCTCCCAACCAGCTAATCATAAAACCTCATTGAATGGACTAATTGACTTAATCACAGGTATAGATCAGTAGTAACTGACTTCCCAAGGAGGCGAACATTATTTGTCCTATCGTTGAAGATTATACTTTATGAAAAGTCTGGAGTCTATAAGGAACCGTCAGACGTATTAAATTATACAAGTAACATCTGATGAAGGAGGAAGTCCTTCTTCCGTTACTCAGTTTAGAAATTTATGAAGAAAAGAATAGCCCTTAGTGGCTATATCATTATTATACTAGGAGTCTCCTCGTATAATATGTTTATAGCCAAATAAAACTGGTTATAAACTTATCTTTTTTATAGTATAGAGGTAGGAGACATCTTTGAGGGATTCTCCCTCATCCTATTCTCATCTATACAATTAATATTTATATATTCAATAAAGATTATCCTGTGGTATGATATCAGCAGAGTCTGATGTCCGAAGGCACTGCTTCTTCTCCTTTCAGCCAACGTTTGTTGTGTCTGCTTTTAAAGCTTTCAGCCTGGTTAATGTGGCACATTCCGCTAACACAGATGTTTCATCCCCTGCCGTAGCTCCAGCAAAAAAGCTGGCAGGGTGCATGCTGATTACGCGAGGTTGCGGTCACTACATTATGCCCAGGATAAACCTTTTGCTTCAGATTTCAAAAATACTTAATCGGAAAGGATGGTGATATCATGTTAAAGATTAACTTTATGTCTACTTTGTTTGTCGGTATTGATGTCAGTTCCAAATCCAATGTTGTTTATGCAATGGATTTTTATAAAAATAAATATATTCAAACTTCTTTCTCCAACAATCAGCCTGGTGCAGATGAACTCTCTGCTTTAATCAAAGATTGTATGGTTGCTCACTCTGATCTGAATACTATTGTAATTGCTATGGAATCAACTTCTGTTTATAGTATTCACATAGCAAACCATCTTTCTACTTGCGAAATACTGCTTCCATTTAAGCCTTACGTTTTCTGTCTGAATCCTAAAATGACAGCTAACTATAGGAAAGCTTTTATTGCTATGGTTAAAACAGATCCTTTGGATGCCTTTATTATCGCTGATTTTGCAAGAGCTGGTTTAATCGAAACACAGCCTTGGCGTGGCAGCCAGTTCCTGGCTTTAAAGCGCCTTACAAGACATCGCCTGCATCTGACAGAATGCATTACCAGGGAGAAAACATATATGATCTCCAACCTATATCTCAAATTCAGCGAATTACAGCTTCTTAGCGGTGAGAATCAGCCATTTAGCAACATTTATGGTGCTACCTCATCTGCTATCCTTACAGAATATTTATCTCCTCAGGAGATTATGGATGCTTCTGAAGAAGAGTTGCTTACATTCATCGCTGAAAAAAGCAGGAATAGGATTACAGATATTTCAAAAACTACTGAGCTTTTGAAAAAAGCTGCAAGGGATTCCTATCGTCTTGACAAATGCCTTTATGAGCCTTTAAACATCTCTCTGGCAAGTTCTTTCAACTGTATCGATACTTTTAAGAAAGAAATCAAGGCTATTGATGATGCCATTGAAAAAACAATCAAAGGCATGCATCCCAATGCACTTACCATTCTCAAATCAATTGATGGTATCGGTCCTGTGTTTGCCGCTGGAATCATTGCTGAAATTGGCGATATAAATGTTTTTCATTCATCCGATGCTTTAGCCAAGTACGCTGGCCTTACTTGGTCAAAAAATCAATCTGGTGAATTTGATGGAGAAGACACCCATATGCAGAAAGCTGGAAATACTTATCTGCGTTATTACCTTGGTGAAGCCGCCAACAGTGTCAGAAGACACATTCCTGAGTATCGGGACTACTACGCTAAAAAATACAGCGAAGTTCCGAAACATCAGCACAAAAGAGCACTCGCGTTGACATCTCGTAAATTCGTACGACTCGTTTTTGGTTTGCTGGTCAAAAACCAATTGTACACCGGTGAAAATTTAGACACCGAATTCCATATCTAGGCGAACAGACATTCGATTTTTTGCAAAAGAATCCGGATGTTTATTTTGTGCACCCTTTTTTAAGAAAAACATATCAAAACCTTTTAAAAATTATCTTGACATATTACCAGATTGCTTTCTCGTATAATATAGTTGTACCCACCAATAAAGATTAGACCAAATCTACTAACGGATGTTTATAATAATATTTTTACTATTATTCGTATTTACCTAATTCATATCTGGAAATTAAATATCCTTAGTAAGTCTATTTTCAAATTATAGTAAATTCCATCAGGAAGTTGCTTGATTATTGTTTAAATCATTATATAATATCTCCTGTATAGAGGTTAGATGTACTTCACTTGGGCGGACTCATTTAGAGTTCCTATACCCGTGAAAAAGCGTATCATTCCATCAGTGAGAATTAAATGTTTAGCTGGTTGAGTTTCTTCCTATGGAAGAATTACTCGTGTCACAAACGAGGATATTTTCTTGCTGATTTGTATGGATACTCTATTCTATCTTCATTAAATTTGAAAAGGAGATATTTATTATGTCAAAATTTTTTAGTTTGCCTGTTGCAGGCATTGATGTTTCTGCTGATTTTTCTATGGTCGCAATACTTGCACCTAATGGTGACATTTATAGAAAGGCATTCAAGATTACCAATAACATTAAAGGATTCTCATACTTAATTAAAGAAATGAGAAAAGTGGAAGAAGAGTTCTCCCTAAAACCAGTATTGTTCATGGAATCCACTGGTGTTTATCACTTAACTCTTTTCCACTTTCTAAAACATAACAAATTTGAAGCATTTGTTATGAATCCACTCATTACTAATAGTAACAAAAATTTTGGAATAAGAAAAGTAAAAAATGATAAAAAAGATGCACTTTCTATTGCAACAATAGGAAAATATCAAAATATTAAAATGTCTGATTATTTAGATGTTAATATCTTTGCCATCAAATCACTTTGTCGTGATTATTATGGCTTTGTGGATAGTTGCTCTAAATATAAGAAAAAACTATCATCAGATTTAAGAATATTATTTCCAGGCTATAATACTGTTTTCTCTGATATTTCTCAAGTAAGTTCATTAACTATTTTGTCTAAGTATACAACACCTAAAGATATTATTGATGCACCCAAAGATGAAATTATTAAAATACTAAAAAAAACTTCATATAGAGGAATTACTTGGTGTGAAAATACTTATACAAAACTTTTATCCGTTGCTCAAGATGCTTCACAAATAAACTTTTGTACTGATACATTAAGAACAACAGTGACTATCAGTTTGAAAATTATAAACACTCTAAATGAGCAAATATCTGCATTATTAAATGAAATAGAAAACACTGTAAAGAGCGATAACACTCCAAAAGAATTTAGAAAAGATATTGATTTACTACTTTCACTTCCTGGTTTAGGATTTATCAGTTCTGTTACAATCATGAGTGAAATTGGTTATTTCCAAAGGTTTAATAAGTCTAAGCAACTAGTTGCTTTTTTTGGTATAGATCCATCAGTAAGCGAGTCTGGAAAGTTTAAAGGAAATAAAAATAAAATGTCAAAGCGTGGCACACGCTTTGGAAGAAGAGCCTTATATGCAGCAGCTCTTGCATCTGTTAGAAAAACTAAAAAAGGTATTCCGACAAATAGTATTCTATATAACTATAAAAACATCAACTTAAACGGTAAGAAAAAGAAAGTAGCCATTTGTGCAATTATGCACAAAATATTAAATTACATATTTTCAATACTAAGAGATCAAACACCTTATGAAATTAGAGAACCTAAAATCCACAATAAAATGTTTTTAGCTAATTCTATTGAAAAAGCTTCTTAGATATTGTGTACAGGCTATCTTCCTAAATTAAACTATTAATAATGTTTTTCCAATTTAACTGTCTTGAATTTTTTTCCATTATTCGGTTGCTTTAATGGTTTGTTTGCTATACACTTTTTTGTGCGTCCAGCTAAGCTGGACTATACTAACTGGTGAAAGTCCAGTCAAGGTAATTGCCAAGAAGTCTTGTAACAAACCACCAAGCGTAGTAGAAATACTGGGTTTGAAGCGTGGGTAAAGTCAACTGAAAAGTTGGCTTTTCTTTGTGATAATACAGGTCGTAACATTAAGTGAATTCTGCCGCGTCGTTAGAGAGGACTCCTTGAATTTTTTTTTAGGAGAACAAAAGGAAGTTGAGTTAGGGAGCATTTAGCGAAGACCATGGAAGACAGGAAGAACTTGGACAGCACTGTCAAAGAATCCTTCGGCGTATGGGAAACGACATGTATTAAAAGTATAGTTCGGAACTGGAGAGACCTTCCTTTGCACGGCAAAGCCGTAAAATAATGCATATAAGCCAGAGGTGAAATTGTAATTTAGCAAAGAAGGAGTCGGAGGAGTTCATAGTACCAAAGATGATAAAGACAACAAAACTTTATTTAGGAAAGGAACTCTACTTTATTCAAGTTTTTAAAGGAGGTAAGAATGAGTGAATGCGAAAGCTAACAACACCATAGATAAAGTTCGAGAACTTCAGAGAAAACTATATGTAAGTGCCAAAGTAAATGATAAGCGAAGATTTCATGCATTGTACGACAAAGTATATAGGATTGATATACTGCTTAAAGCATGGAAACAAGTAAAAGCTAACAAAGGGTCAGCAGGAATAGATAGTGTTTATATTGATGATATTGTTGAATATGGAGAAATGAAATTCATAAGAGAAATACAGCATGAGTTGATAGAAGATAAATATAAACCTAAAGCTGTTAAAAGAGTTTATATTCCAAAGAAAGATGGAAAGAAAAGACCACTTGGGATTCCTATAATAAAAGATAGGGTAGTGCAAATGGCAACAAAGATAGTCATAGAACCTATATTTGAGGCAGACTTTAAAGAGCATTCTTATGGTTTTAGACCAAAACGAAGGGCACATCAGGCATTAGAGGTCATAAGAAATAGTTGCAATAAATTTGGAAATTGGGTACTTGATGCCGATATAGTAGGTTATTTTGATAATATCAACCATGATAAGTTGATGATGTTAGTAGAGATGAAAATATCTGATAAGAGGATATTGAAACTTATAAGGAAGTGGCTCAAAGTTGGAGTGATGGAAGAAGGTAACATTAAAATTAATGTTACGGGAACACCTCAAGGAGGAGTCATTAGCCCTTTGTTGTCAAATATATATCTAAATTATCTGGATAGAATTTGGAATAAAACATTTAAACATCTGGGAACTTTGGTAAGATATGCTGATGATTTTGTTATAATATCAAGAACAAAGAGAGAAGTAGAACATGCACATAAAGCAGTAACTAAAATATTTGAGAAACTAGAACTACAGCTTCATCCAGAGAAAACAAAGTTCGTTAATACATGGAAAGGTACAGAAGGCTTTGACTTTCTGGGTTTTCATCATAGGCGAAGCCTAGAAGAAAACAGAAAGGGCGAGAGATTCTACACGATGATACAGATACCAACAAAGAAAGCAATGAAAAGCATGAGAGAAAAAGTAAATAAGGTGTTTGAAAGTCGTGCTACTCTTAAAATGAATATGTATGAAATAATTAGAAAGTTAAACAGGAAAATAGTTGGATTTAGAAACTATTATAGACTCAAGTATGCACCAAGACAATTGGTCAAAATTGATTTTCATATTATGGATAAGTTGATTGCGTGGTATAATAACAAACATCAAATAAGAATGAAACATACACGTAGTAGTAAAGTTAGAAGTATTATTAATATCAAGTTGGAAAAATTAGCTTATTATTAAGGCTGAAAGCCTTACAAAGAAGAATATCGGAAAGCCGTGTGCGAGAAAACCGCATGCACGGTTTGATGAGGAGAAGGTGGCGATTCGCCACTTTCTCTACGAAAAATGCACTGTTAACGAGATTTTACAATAAAATAAATGCTAAATTGTTTAAATAAAGGATTATAAAGATTCACGTCAAAATTCCGTAGGTACGGAGGAATTTTTTCCTTGCACTACCGTGTGGGTGAAGTAACAATGCTGAAGGAACGGTTTAAAAAAATTCTAATAAATCTTGGTTCAAAAATTGTAAAATGCTTAGATATTTCAATCTGTTTGAGCGTATGCGAGTTATTGAAACTTCTTAGTATTTTACAATTTTTGAGCCTTAGATTTATAGGATTTTTTTAACGCGACGAAGCATTATTACTTCACAACTTCCAGTTTATCAGAGCGAATTTGGTAGAGCTAATTTTAAACTTTCAAGCTGTCTATATATACTAAGTATATCCATTTAATAAATAAATTTAGCTCAAAACAACAAAAGTAAAGGAAGTGGATGTCATAATGAGTTCTCAAAATCGTAACATAGATATGTGCAACGGCCCGTTGTTCAAGAAAATATTTATCTTTGCTTTGCCGATTATGGCAATGTATATATTGCAGTTGATGTTCAATACTGCTGATATGGTGGTGGTAGGACATTTTTCTGGCAGCAAGGCATTAGCAGCAGTAGGAGCAACAGGTTCACTTATTAACCTTGTCATAACTTTATTTATGGGGTTATCAGTAGGTACCACTGTTGTTGTAGCTCGGGATTGTGGTGCAGGGCGTAAAGCTGATATAAGTAGATCTGTTCATACGTCTATTGCCATAAGTATTATTGGTGGCTTTACTGTCATGGTTATAGGCATTATATTTTGTAAGCCACTTCTTAAGATGATGGGTACTCCAGAGGATATTATCGGGCTGTCTACAATATACATGAAAATATACTTTATCAGTACGCCTGCTAACATGGTATACAATTTTGCAGCAGCTATTTTACGTGCTGTAGGTGATAGCCGTCGTCCAATGTACTATCTTATCATTGCTGGTACAATACACGTAATATTTAATCTTTTTTTTGTGATTGTACTAAATATGGGGGTAGCTGGCGTGGCATCTGCCACAGTAATTTCAGAGTATATTTCAGTGATACTTATTATGGTTTGTCTATGCAGATGTGAGGGAGCTATACGTTTTATACCACGTAAAATGTGTATTGATAAGCATAAGCTAAAGGACATTGTGAGAATTGGTTTGCCAGCAGGAATGCAAGGATTATTGTTTTCTATTTCAAATGTACTAATCCAATCAGCAGTTAATTCCTTTGGATCTATTATGGTAGCTTCTAGTGCAGCTGCAAGCAATGTTGAAAACTATGTCGGCACAACAATGAATGCCTATTATAATGCAGCAATTTCTTTTACTGGACAGAACATGGGGGCAAAGAAATATAATCGAATTGATACTATTGCAAAAGTGTGTACAGTATTAATTTTTGCTACATGGATTCTTTTAGGTGGTGCGACAGTGATTTTTGGAAAACAACTGCTTGGAATTTTTACATCTGATCCAGAGGTCATTAAGCTTGGCATTTTGCGTATTAATATCATGATGGTTGCATATTTCACCTGCGGTATGATGAACGTGTATCCAGGGTTGACCCGTTCCATGGGATATTCTATATCACCTATGATTTCCACACTAGTAGGTGCCTGCCTTATGCGAATTCTTTGGCTAGCTACAATTTTTACTTGGCATCATACAGAGGTTGTGCTTTTTGCTTGTTACCCGGTTACTTGGGCATTGGCCGGAATTGGACAGGTAGGTATTTTCTTTTATGCTAGACGAAAGATTCGGAAGGTCAATGTGAAAGAATTAAGTTGTTAATAACAAATTTATCTCTACAAACTGGAATTTAACTCAGAGTACAAAGTACAGAGGACAGAGTACAGTGAAGGATGATTTTTCTCCGCTGTCGCTACAAAAAATCTTAAACTTAATGCACGCAAAGCGCTTAAAATATAAAAAGTTTAATCTTATACATCAAGTATTATTTAAATTATGATGGTTAATTTTGTGCAATACTTCGTCAACAAAACACGCTAATAAATAGTTATTAACCTATTTTATTTCCTCGTCTTTCCCAAAATTCTCTCATCATTACTTATATATAATGACCTGCTGTATTCCTAAGCTCATCGCTTTATATATTAAATAGAATTTCTTCTATTCAAAAGAATTGCTGGTTTACTTAATTCTTCTCTGTTTAATTTTCAAAGTTCAATATGCTGCACGAGACAGCTTATATATAATATCATGTTTAATTTGCTCTGTCAACACTTTTTAAAATATTTTTTCAGAACTCATTAATCAATGTCATCTTGCAACAACGTTTAACATAATAACATGTTTTTTATATTGTTTATTTAAAAATATTTCGTTATACTAAAGCATCTTATTTATACTTATTATGTAGTTAAAATGCTGTCTATTTCACATATAGACACTCTAGGACAAGTATACATGTATGGGTTTCGAGCAACAGTTTATTATTTTTCTAAGATTTAAAACAATCACGCTTTTATACTTAGCAATATTATATATATATCCCTAAAAAACACTGCCGCATTGGCATATTTTTTATAGCAATGCGGCAATGCTATTTAGGGTATGTTTCACACTACTTTTGCTCTTTTATATCCCTTAAGTCTATAGATTGATACTATCTTAGTATCTTCTTCATATATTAGGTATTTACTAAATAACGTCCTGGCAATATATCTTTTTCCTTTTGACCAATTATCTATTTGTCTTATAAGTATTATTCTTTTTATTCCGAATAATTTTAATCGATTCTTATCCATACATATATATCTATCTCAAGCTTTTTTACTCTATTATAACATTTTATGTAATATATGAGAATACATAAGTGCATTTATATTATTTTTTCTATTATTCATACTTTTACTCTTTTTTAGGAACTTTAAAATTATAAATTCCAAATTTAAATTTGATTCAGAGTATAGTAAATATGTAAAAACATCTTTAGCTATTAATTGTGAACTGAACAAGTATTATTTGTATAACCTTGATATTTGTATTTTTTAGTTTGGAAGTAATCTCATATAGATAAGAACGGGAAAAATTTAAAAAACGGATAAGTTAAAAGTAAGATCAAGCTATGAAAAAATGATTTATTTGCTTAATGCGGGAATAAAGTGCAGGAAAAGAAAAAATAAAGGCTGATAAGCTACTATCAGCCTTACGCAATGCCTTATTTTATATGTTTATTTGGTGCGCCCAGAGGGAGTTGAACCAACGACCTCCAGATTCGTAAAGGCACGTTTTTATATAATTTATTTAGTTTTATAACTGGCCATTTATCTGTATTTATGCTTTATATGGCAATGTACAGTTCATTTAAAAAATACGGTTTTCGCATTCGGTTGTGTTATTGTTGTGTTATTTTATTGTACGCTGAAAGCATTGAATTCCAAGCAATTCAGGTATGTATTTAAAGCCACATATTAGCCTTATAAATGTGTTTTGTTTTTATTAGTATAGCTATAATATTTTTTATTATATTTGTTCTATATGCCTTTATACTTGATAAAATTATATTGATACAGGATACCTTATTATGTTAAACTACTTACATACAATTCAATATAGTTGTGCGTGGGCAACTGGCATTGCTATCTCTTTTATAAGGGAGGTGATGCATATGTACGAGATGTTTATAGTAGTTTTTTCTGCTCTATCTTTTTTGATAGCATTGATAAACTTAATTGTCGTGCTAATAAAGAACATAAAAAAGTAGCCCACCTGCGCAATTGGTAATGGCTACTTTTTAAAACATTAAATTTTAAGCTATGCCAGTTGTCTTTAACAACTGAGTTGTATACTACAGGGTGTTACCAGCACCCTGTTTTTATGTCTAATTTTATAATTATCTTGTAATAGCAAATATTACACAATTTATAAATATGCCACATTCACTATATAATAATTTAAGCAAAGATAAGAAATTAAATTTTAGAATTGATGTAAAAAACAAATACTTAAAATAATAAATTAATAAAAAAACGGTGATAAAAAACAAAATCATTATTTTTAGGAAAACTTGGTTTACTTTTGTAAAGACGTAAAGTAAAATACAAAATAAACTTGAAGAGAATAATATTTTAAAAATGATGATAGGGACAAGTAAATATAAATATACTTTAAAGAGAGTGCGTATGATGAAAAAACACATTTATATTATATTGAAACTCACCCTTAAATTGCAATCTGAAATCAGTAGGATCATGCCGGCAAAGCCGTTAAATCATTTGAGTGATAAATTTGGGTGGTACCGCGATAGACCTTTCGCCCATGGAAAGGTCTATTTTTTATGCTTGATTTTAGAAAATAATTTTTACTGGCCAGTGAAATTATATATTAAATTAATTTTGTGCTTATTAAATGGAGGTATTCTAATGGAAGCGGTTGATTATATTTCTGAAAAAATGGATTACGTTCCGGTATCTAAATTACATTATAAGATGCTATGGCTTATAGGGCTTGGAATATTTTTGGATGGTTTCGATGTATATTTAGCAGGTGGAGTTTTAGGAGTGTTATTAAAAAGTGGATGGTCAAATATTGGCTTAAATGCTATGTTTATCTCTGTAACTTTTTTAGGACTTTTAATAGGTTCGCTGCTTACTGGATTTTTGGGAGATAGTTTAGGACGTAAATTCTCTTATCAATTAAATCTTTTAATATTTGGAGGAGCATCTCTTGTGGCAGCATTTTCTCCTAGTATGATTTTTTTAATAGTTTGTAGAGGAATAATGGGGATTGGACTTGGTGCTGAAATTGTTACAGGATATGCACTGCTGGCAGAATTTGTACCGTCAAAGACAAGGGGAAAATGGGTATCCATGCTTTCTCTTATAACAAACTGTTCTACTCCAGCAGCTGCGTTTCTAGGATATATTATAATACCTAGATTTGGATGGAGATGGATGTTTGTATTTGTAGGGATATTTTCTTTGATTGTATGGTATCTTAGAAAAAGTATGCCTGAATCTCCAAGATGGTACGAATCAAAGGGAATGGAAAAAGATGCACAAGCTGTGGTCGATATATTTTACAATGAAGCAGAAAAGGAATTAGGTAATTCTATATCTCAACCTCGTGTTATAAGAAAAGGTAAAAATAAGTATGAAGGAAAATTTTATGATTTATTCAGCAAAAATATGATTGCAAGAACTATTGTGGGGTGTATAGTTCTAATTGCAATAAATACTTTAATATATACTTTTGTAAGCTGGGCACCTACATTTTTCTTAAGAAAAGGCATAAATGTTTCCAAGTCTTTGGGATATACAACTATAATGATGGTAGGTGCACCCCTTGGAGCTTTAATTGGCAGTTTTATTGTAGATAAATTTGGACGTAAATGGTGTCTAACTATATTTATGCTTGCAGCTGGTGCACTTGGATATGCATATGCTTTACAAAATATCATGTGGATGATATTAGTAATAGGATTTTTATTAACTGTAATTATATATGTATTACTTACACTTGGTCTTGCCATCTATGTTCCCGAATTATTTCCTACCAATGTAAGAATGAGGGGATCAGGATTTTGCAATGCCATGGGAAGACTTGCAACTATATTTAGTCCTTATGGAGTTGCATGGATACTCAAAAATTATAATACCAAGATTGTTTTTATAACACTTGCAATTATACTTATATTAGTAGCTTTTGTTATTGCCGTTTTAGGAGTTGAAACAAAACAAAAATCTCTAGATGAAATAATGTGAAGTAATGATATTTCATAACATTAAATAAAATTCATAAATCTAAGGGGCAAATTCTAAAAATTCTAAGAAATTTCAATAACTCGCTAATGCTCGTGCGTCCAGCTAAGCTGGACTATACTAACTGGTGAAAGTCCAGTCAAGGTAATTGCCAAGAAGTCTTGTAACAAACCACCAAGCGTAGTAGAAAGTGATGGAACAAACACTATATATTATCAGTATGGTACTTCAAATAATGTTTTGAAAATGAACCTTAATGGTAACAATTACTATTATATAAGAAATGCACAAGGAGATATAATAGGACTTATTGACAGTACAGGAACGCAGGTAGTAAGCTATACTTATGATACTTGGGGTAAACTTATATCAATAAGTGGAAGCTTAAAGGATACAGTAGGAGTATTAAATCCATATAGGTATAGAGGATATAGGTATGATACTGAAACTGGGTTTTATTACTTGCAGAGTAGATATTATAATCCGGAGTGGGGCAGGTTTATTAATGCGGATGATACTGACCAGCTAGATGATACAAATGAAGATTTGTTAGATTATAATATGTTCACATATTGTAACAATAATTCAGTAAATAAAGCTGATAATGATGGGCGTTTTGCATACGCATTGTATTTTGTTCCAGGAATTGGAGCAGTTCTACTAGGTATAACTGCAGTAGGATTTGCAGCATATGGAACTTATAAGATATTATCACGCGTCAGAAATAGAATAAGAAACTACAATTTTGCAAGCAAAATAAGAAGCAAGAGTCCACCAGCTAGAAGGGTTAAATGTAAATCAAGGAAGGAAGCAAAACAGCGAGCTACAAGAGCAGGTAAGGGAAGGAAACCACGTGGACCAGAAAATCACGGCGGTGGTTGGCATTATCATCCTAATGTCCCAAAGGCTCAAAGAACTACACCAAAAGGATATTCTTCACATGATCATTTTTATTATTATTAAAGAGGTGAGTAATATATGAGCAATTTAAAAGGAATATTTAAAGCCTGTGCATATGGAGAACTTGAAAATGTAAAGGGATATTTGACACAAGGAGTTGATATAAATATAGGTGATGAAGAAGGTTTTACGCCTCTTTTATGGGCTATTCAAGAGGGGCACAATGAGCTAGCCAAATATCTTGTAACTATGGGAGCAGATATACGCAAAAGAGCTTATAATAGTTATTTACCTTTTGAACTTGCATGTTCTGAAGGAAATTTAGATGTTGTAAAAATGCTAATTGATAAAGGATATAATGTAGTAAAAGAAGATTTTGCCTCACTTGGTTATGCGGCTGCCTCTGGAAAATATGAAGTAGTAAAATTTCTTATAAAAAATGGAGTGGATGTTAATAAAGGATGCGCTGGAAATTATACGCCTGTCCACTTTGCAACACAAGAAGGCCATTTAGAAATTATAAAGTTATTGGAACAAAATGGCGCAAAGTTAGATATAAGAGATGATGAGGGAATTACACCGTTATATTTAGCGGCAAGTGAGGGTTATTCAGAAATTGTGGAATATTTTATAAGTAAAAATATTGACATAGATTTAACAAATAAAGAAATTGGTAATTGTACGCCTTTAAATATTGCATGTGTATGGAATAAAAGTAATGTAGCCGAAATTTTATTAAAAAACAAAGCTAATATAGAGGCCAAAGATGATGATGGAATGACACCGCTTTTTAATGCAGCACTTAATGGAAATATAGAAATTGTAAAAATTTTATTAAAATATGGTGCTGATAAAAATACAAAAGATAAAAAAGGCAGGACAATAATGGAGGTTAAAAAACCAAAAGTAAAGAAGCAAATATTACAATTGCTTAAGAATTAATTAAAATACAGTATCTTTATAGGTAAGTATAAAATATAGTTAGAGTTAATGGCAAAACGTCAACTGGTATTAGTATAGTATTTGTTGACGTTTTTTTTAATTGAAAAAACTATAACCTACGGTTATGGCGATACAAACTGGAAGGATAAGCTGACAAGTTATAATGGAAAAAATATAACCTATGATGCCATAGGAAATCCACTAAACGATGGAACCTACACTTATACCTGGCAGCAGGGAAGACAGCTTTCTGGAATGTCTGGAAATGGGAAAACAATAAACTATAAATATAATGAGGATGGCATAAGGACACAAAAAACAGTAAATGGAGTCACTACAAATTACACCTTAAATGGTGATGAAGTAACTTCTGAAAGTGATGGAACAAACACTATATATTATCAGTATGGTACTTAATACTTTATATTTAGGTTTTAATTTAAATAAGCACCCTTTTTTTTACACCCATATAAAACAAATTTCAGGCAGATGATCTTCTTACTCATCTACCTGAAACAAAGTATAAAACATTTTTAAGTTATACCTCTAAAAACTTTCTTATAGAAAGAATACTTCCTAGTGCTCCAATAAACATTCCTGCAAGTATAAATTCCCATGACATTGATGTCCATACATATGATGATGATATAAGTGAACTCATCATAAAGCTGCTTGATACTTTAGAATAAAATATTGTGTAAACATAATATACAATTACAGTCGAAACTATAGACCCTATAAAACCAAGTATCATTCCTTCTATTACAAAAGGAAGCCTTATAAACCAGTCTGTGGCACCTATATATTTCATTATACCTATTTCTCTTCTTCTTGAATATACTGCTAACTTTATAGTATTTCCTATTAAAAATAGTGAAACTCCAATTAAAATTAAAAATATAACAATACCTACCCATTTTATAGTATTAGTTATTGAAATAATCTTATTTACAAGCTCTCTTCCATCATTTATTTTATCTATTCCAGGAATTGGTGTTCCATTACTTTCCAAAGCCTTTACAACAACTGATGAATAAGTAGGACTAGCTAAACTAATTATGTATGAACTTGGCATAGTAGTTGAAGCATCAAGCCCGTCCACTAATGACTTATTTTTATTACCTAATTGCTTTTTAAACTTTTGAAAAGCTTCATCCTTGCTTTCAAATTGTACGTTTGTTATACCACTTGTACTAGTTATTTTGCTTAATATAGCTGTCTGTTGATCTATAGTAATATCATTTTTTAAATAAACTTGGACCTGTATTTGTGATTCAACATCACCAATACCACTTCTAACATTTAACAATATTAAAAATAAAATTCCAAGTATAAAAAGTGTAGCTGCTACCGTTGCTGATGATACTGTACTCAAAGTTTTATTTCTTTTTATACTTTTTAATGCATCGATAAAAAATAATCTTAATGTACTAGTCTTCATAATAATATCTTCCCTTTCGTTCATCTCTTACAATAGTTCCATTTTCAACAGCTATAACACGCTTTTTCATATGGTTTACTATTTGCTCTGCATGAGTAGCCATAATTACTGTTGTACCAGCTTTATTAATATCGCTTATTAAATTCACAATTTCCATTGCAGTCTCTGGATCAAGGTTTCCAGTAGGTTCGTCAGCTATAAGAAATGAAGGATTATTAACTATAGCCCTTGCCAATGCAACTCTCTGCTGTTCTCCACCTGAAAGTTGATTTGGAAAATCATTATGTTTATCGGATAAACCTACAAGTGACAATACAAGAGGAACCCTTTTTTTTATTTCCCTAGAACCTGCCTCAACAATTCTCATTGCAAAAGCTACATTTTCATATACGCTTAATGTTGGAATAAGCCTGTAATCCTGAAATACCATTCCAATTTTTCTTCTATAATAAGGTATTTGCTTTCTTTTCAATGTTGTAATATCTGTATCATTTACTATTATATTTCCTTTTGTCGGTTCAATTTCTTTCATCAATAATTTTATAAAAGTTGACTTTCCTGCACCGCTTGCTCCTACAACAAATACAAATTCTCCTCTATCTATAGAGACATTTACATCCGAAAGAGCAGTTACGTCATTACCGTAAACCTTACTTACGTTTTTAAATTCGATCATTATTTTCTCCCCGCTTATCTTTATCTTTTTTTTACAAAATTATTTTACATAACTACAATTATTATACCACAATATACTTTTTATATAAAAAAAAGTTTTTTTTAACATATTATTAACTTTTTTGTCATATGAGTATATTTTATAGCGAAACTTCATATAATTTTCAATTTAATTAAGAATCGTTCACCATAATCTGACTTAAATGCATTTAATAAGTAAGTCAAATGCGCTCTCGCGCAAACTCTAGATTAACAAGACTACTTCTATCTTAATTTTCTTAACATCGTCATGTATTTTGTTTTTTGAAGTCAAATGCGCTCTCGCGCAAACTCTAGATTAACAAGACTACTTCTATTTTAGTTTTCTTAACATCGTCATGTATTTTGTTTTTTGAAGTCAAATGCGCTCTCGCGCAAACTCTAGATTAACAACACTACTTCTATATTTTTCGTAGAGAAACGGAGAAAAATATTCCTTAACCTTTTGCCGTGGCAAAAACCTTCACCTTTGACAAGCAAAGCTATGTCAAACCCTTCACTTTTCACATAAGTGAAAAGTTAGTTTTTTAATGAGCAGGGCCAATTAAAACCCTTCACTCAGCTCGACAAATTCCAATTTATCAAGATGAACTTAGTATTAACAATTTCAACCTTCCAAGTGGTCTATCTACATTTAATCTTCTGAAGTATTATTAATTAATATTTTACTAATTCGTTTTCTATTGCATTTAAGTATTATAAATTCATGTCCTTCATAGCTAACCTTATCATTAACTTGGGGATACGAATCTAATTTTGAATAAACCCATCCACCTATAGTATCAATATTTTCCTCTTCAATATTGATTTTAAGAAGCTCATTTATATCCTCAATAATAACTTTTCCATCAACAATATAATTACCATCCTCTGTTTTATTTATCTCTTCTCCTTCTTCTTCATCAAATTCATCTTGAATCTCTCCAACAATCTCCTCTAATATATCCTCTGCTGTAACTAAGCCTGAGGTTCCACCATACTCATCAATTATTATTGCCATTTGCATTTTTTCTTTTTGAAAATCCTTAAAAAGTTCGCTTATTGAAATAGATTCTGGAACAAATTTAATTTCACGAATAATATCCTTAATACCTTTATTATTCCCCTCAATTTTTTGCCTATATAAATCTTTAATATGTATGAAACCAATTATGTTATCCTTGCTTTCTTTACATACTGGATACCTTGTAAGTTGAGATTTTAAAGTAGTTTCTATTATTTCATCAAAGGAATCTTCAATAAATATACATTCCATATCGGTACGCGGTATCATTATTTCCTTTGCTGTTTTCTCTGAAAAATCAAATATATTATCCACAAAAGTAAGTTCGGTTTGATCTATTAATCCATGCTTATAACTTTCCTCAACAAGCAGCTTTATTTCCTCGTCTGTATGAGCTTCCTCATGCTCCTCTACTTGAGTAAGCCCAAATAACTTTAAAACTAAATTTGTACTATGGTTAAAAAGCCACATTATAGGATAAGTTACTTTATAAAAGGTAATAAGCGGCAGTGCTGTGTACATCGCTATTTTTTCTGTACCTAATATTGCCAAGGATTTAGGTGCAAGTTCACCAAGTACAATATGAAAACCTGTTATAACTATAAAGCCCAATACAAAAGAAATTGAATGCACTAAAGCATCTGGGATATTAAACAAGTGGAATATAGGCATAAGCAAGCTTGCAACAGCTGGCTCTCCTATCCAACCTAATCCCAAAGATGCCAGGGTAATTCCAAGCTGGCATGCAGATAAATATGAATTTAGCCTACTAATTACTTTAAGAGTATATTTTGCATTCTTATTTCCTTCAAACACTAGTGTCTCTATTCTTGATTTTCTCACTTTAACCATTGAGAATTCTGTTGCTACAAAAAATCCATTCATAAATACCAGTAGAAACACTATTATGATATTCAATAAAATAATCATATGTAGTCCCCTTACAAAACAAATATTTTATTTATAGTCTAACCATTTATACCTCAAACAATAAATTTTTATGATAAATATTATTTTCTACAAATTTACCAACACTTTTTTCAACACCTAATATTTTTTATCATAAAGTGTTGCCTTTCTGTTGTTTTACACTACATTCCTTGATGTTTCAGTGTTTTCCTTAATCCACTGTTTTTTGGCATGGTTCTTGCTATATTTAATAATATAAAGCAAAGGAGGTTTTAAGTAATGACATATATTATTTTAGCCAGCCATGGTGGTCTAGCAAAAGGTATGAAAGATACCCTAAGTATGATTATCGGAGATGTATCCATGATTGAGGCTTTCTCATCCTATAGAGATGAACATACAACTATTAAAAGTGAAGTAGAAAAAACAATTAAAGAAAAATATAATCAAAATAATATCTTCATATTAACAGATATTTTTGGAGGAAGTGTTAACACAGCAATGATCTCCTTATTAGAGGATTATCCTAAACTGCATATTCTTTCAGGAATGAATTTATCTTTAGTTATTTCTCTCACTACACAAACCGATGAAATTTCTGAAGAATCTTTAAAACAAATTATTTATGAAAGTAAGCAAAGCATAATTGATTGCAATCAATTGCTTAAACAATATAAACAAACAAGTCCAGCTAAGAAATGTCAATAAGAAATAAAAAATAATTATTATTTTTATGAGATTAAAAAAGGTTAACTTTAATAAACCTTTTGACTAACTGTCAATTTTTTCACTTATGTGAAAAGTGAAGGGTTTGACATAGCTTTGCTTGTCAAAGGTGAAGGTTTTTTGCCACGGCAAAAGGTTAAGGAATATTTTTTCTCCGTTTCTCTACGAAAAATAAATAATTTAAATACGTTAAAGATTTTCCGTAGGGAAACGGAGGAAAATCAACCTTAGCTTTTTATTGAAGATAAAAAAGTTCACCTTTTTACGTGCACAGCACCGTAAAACCCTTCACTATAGTGCTCGACAAATTTCAGTTTAGCAGAATAAACTTGATATTATCAATTTCAACTTTTCATTCTGTTTATCTATATTAAAAATACACTTAAGGAGTGATTTTATGAATTCAATTGTTCTCGTAATCATAGGTGCATTGGTATTAATTATAGGTTATAGGCTTTATGGTTATTTTATAGCATCAAAAGTTCTTGTGCTTGATGAAACAAAAAATGTTCCATCAAAAGTTCATAATGATGGAAGGGATTATGTGCCAACAAATAAATGGGTACTACTTGGTCACCACTTTGCAGCAATTGCAGGTGCCGGACCATTAATAGGTCCTGTGCTTGCCGCACAATTTGGTTATCTTCCAGGTACACTTTGGATACTTATAGGCGGTGTACTCGCTGGAGCAGTTCATGATATGGTGTTGTTATTTGCATCAGTAAGACACGATGGACAATCCATAGCAGAAATTGCACGAGATACTTTAGGAGAAAAAATGGGCTTTATAACATCAATCTCTGTAATATTTATACTTATCATAACTATGGCAGGTCTTGGACTCCCTATAGTAAATTCACTTTATAATAGTCCATGGGGTACTTTCACTGTAGGTTTCACAATACCAGTTGCAATATTTATAGGTATTTATTTAAAATTCATAAGGCCTGGTAAAATAGCAGAAGCCACAGTAATAGGCATGCTTTTAATACTTTTAGGAGTTTATCTCGGACCATCAATCAAAGATACTTTTCTTGGAAACATACTTACTTTTAATGCAAAACAATTATCTCTAATACTTGCTCTATATGGTTTCTTAGCTGCTGCACTTCCAGTATGGCTGCTACTTTTACCTAGAGATTATTTAAGCACATATATGAAATTAGGTGTTATTGGCGCACTTGTTGTGGGTATAATATTCGTAAGACCACAAATTCAAATGCCTGCCGTAACTAAATTCGTAAATGGTGGAGGACCTATAATACCTGGTAAAGTATTTCCTTTTCTATTTATAACAATTGCCTGTGGTGCTTTATCTGGATTTCATGCACTTATAAGCACAGGTACTACTCCAAAACTTATAAACAATGAAAAAGACATTCTTCCAATAGGTTTTGGTTCAATGCTTATAGAATCCTTTATAGCTCTTATGGCATTAATTGCCGCAACAGTTTTACCAACTTCAGATTACTTTGCAATTAATTCAGCACCTGCATTATTTGCAAAATTGAATATGATACCTAAAGAACTTCCAATGTTATCTCACTTAGTAGGTGAAAATCTTGCTGGAAGACCTGGTGGATCTGTATCACTTGCAGTAGGTATGTCATATGTATTTTATAAAATTCCTGGTTTAAAAGGACTTATGTCTTATTGGTATCATTTCTGCATAATGTTCGAAGCATTATTTATATTAACTACAATAGATTCTGGTACTAGAATAGGAAGGTACTTACTTCAAGATTTACTAGGAAAAGTATACAAGCCATTTAGCAATAAAAATTCATGGTTCAATGTAATATTCTTTAGTGGCCTTATGTCTGTTACATGGGGATATCTGCTTTATACTGGAAATATCTCAACTATATGGCCGCTATTTGGTACAGCAAATCAAATGCTCGCAACTATAGCTTTTGCTATTGGAACATCTGTACTTTTCAAAATGGGAAAAGGCAAGTACGTGCCTATTACAATAATTCCAATGGCTTTTGTTGGAACAACCACAGTTTGCGCTGCTATTGAAAATATTATAAATTATATTCCACAGGGAAAAATAACTTTAACAGTCCTATCCATAATTCTTATTATAATGATTGTTGTAATACTTACAGAAAGCATAAAAATATGGGTTAGAGACTACTATAATCCAAAAAATAACGCTTCTAAAAATATTGCGAAGTAAAAATCAAAGAGCAAGGTTGGAAATATATGCAAATGGGGCTGTCGCACTAAAAATTGTTAAATCATGATTAATAAATATTGCGAATTAATTGGAGTTAAGGGTTTTAACTCGCTTTGCTCGTTAAAAGACTAACTTTTTCACTTATGTGAAAAGTGAAGGGTTTGACGCAGTACAGGAACGCAGGTAGTAAGCTATACTTATGATACATGGGGTAAACTTATATCAATAGGTGGAAGCTTAAAGGATACAGTAGGAGTATTAAATCCGTATAGGTATAGAGGATATAGGTATGATACTGAAACTGGGCTTTATTACTTGCAGAGTAGATACTATAATCCGGAGTGGGGAAGGTTTATTAATGCGGATGATACTGACCAGCTAGATGATACAAATGAAGATTTGTTAGATTATAATATGTTCGCATATTGTAACAATAATTCAGTAAATAAAGCTGATAATGATGGACGTTTTGCATACGCATTGTATTTTGTTCCAGGAATTGGAGAAGTTGCATTAAGTATAACTGCAATAGGATTTGCGGCATATGGAACTTACAAAGTTGTATCTTGGGCTAGTCGGAGAATTATGTATACTAATAGTAAAAGTAATCACAATGTGCCTGTAGGAAGGATCAATAGAAAAAAACAAGGACGAGAAGTAAATGAAAAAAAGCGAGTAAACAACAAAAAATTTAAATCTAGAAGCAATAAAAATCCAAATAGACCAATGAAAAAACATACACCATCAAGAAAAGGTCATACTAAATATTATTAATTGAGAGGAGACATTATTGAATGGCTTATGCTGGATTGAATATTAGGTGTGAAAGTCATATAGATTTACAGTTAAGGGATATAATTATTGAGTTTGCAAGGTGGATTAGAAAAAAATATACATTCGAAATAGGTGTTACTGTATATGTAAGAAACGAATTTAAAAGCAAGGCAAAGGATAAACAAGATTTTTGGGCATCATTTTTTGCACCTGATAATCATGAGTATAATCCTTACATTAGAGTAGAAATTAAAAATCATAAAGCTGATTTGGCTGATATTAATGATTTTAGAAAATCTATATTAGGGTCTATAGCTCATGAGATAATTCATTATTTTCAGTGGATTGAAAAAGCAGATTTTTGTGAGAAAACTGCTGAAGGTAAATCAAAAAAGTTAGTGAAAGCATTTATAGAAGAGAGAGGATATGATTTAAGGGTAACAAATAAAGTAAAAAAGTTATTAGAACTGGCTGATAAAAAATGTAAAAATAAAGATTTTAATAAGGCAATTTTAATTTATAATAAAGTAATAGAAACTGGTTGTTATGATTACGGAAATGTATATAATTCCATTGGGTATTGTTATGATTGCATGGGAAATTATACTGAATCCTTAATATATTATGATAATGCTTTAGAGGTTAATAATAAAAATAGCACAATATATATGAATAAAGGTTTCGCGCTGCAGTCGCTTGGAAGACATAAAGAAGCGATAGAGAGTTTTAATAGCTCACTTAGAATTATGCCAAGTAAAGAAGTTTATGTATTTAAGGCTGATTCACAAGGAAGAATCAAAAAATTTAAGGAAGCTATAGAATGCTGTGATAAAGCTTTAAGGTTAGATTTAAATTATGATGTAGCATACAATATGAAAGGTCAATTTTTATGTGCTATAAGAGAATTTGATGAAGCGAAAAAAATGTTTTTAAAAGCAATTTCTATTAATCCAGAGTATGCCGATGCTTATTATAATTTAGCATTAGTGTGTGTAAAGCTAAATGATTTTAAAATATCAATTGATTATCTTAAAGTAGCGATAAAATTAGATCAGCAATATGAAGAATATGCAGCTGAAGATGGCATTTGGAAAAATTATATTTAAAAGTTACAGAAGAAAATTAAAAAAGTATATGTAATATTAAAAAGATGATTTCTGAATTAAACAGAAATCATCTTTTTAATATTGTATATAGTGTTTGCAGCTATGTTTTTAGGTTAGAACTATCAAGTACATCATAGGACTTATTGACAGTACAGGAACGCAGGTAGTAAGCTATACTTATGATACTTTGGGGTAAACTTATATCAATAGGTGGAAGCTTAAAGGATACAGTAGGAGTACTAAATCCATATAGGTATAGAGGGTATAGGTATGATACTGAAACTGGGCTTTATTATTTGCAATCAAGGTACTATAACCCTGAGTGGGGAAGGTTTATTAATACCGATTCAATAGTTGGACAAACCGGAGAACTATTGGGACATAATATGTTTTCATATTGCAAAAATAATGCTGTAAATATGTCAGATGCAAATGGAAATAGGCCAGAATTTTCAGGTACTGGACATGATACAGGTGAGGATTTGGAAGTATCTCTAGCAATAATGAATAATAGATATGATTATAGTACTGGTACGATAAGAAGACCAGGATCAAAAAGCAAAAGCACATCATCGAATAGTTCTATAATTTCAACTGGAATATCAACTGCTAAAAGTATAGGTTTTACATTTTCCTCTAGATCTATTTCTACAATACTGCTATCATCAAAACTGGTATCTCTAACTGTTACACTGCCTTTAAATTGTCTACCATTCTGCTTTATTGTGTTTAAAAAATCTTGTGTAACATTGTACATATAGTTTACCTCCTTTCAGAGGCTTTATTCCTCTATCATGTAGTCCATTGCCATAAGTTCACCTGGAGAGATATTAAAATTATTTAATAGGTCCATTGAGAATGTGTGTATCTCTACTTCGTTTTCTATATCCATAAGCTCATTTATATCTTTATCCCATCCAGCTTTATCTCTAAATTGGACTTGACCTTTTTCATCTGCAAGTACCTTGCCCTTTTCATCTTTTTCCGCATATTTATCAATAAGCTTTTTTCTCTCTTGATCATAAATTTTCAACTCGTGATTAATCTTGGAAAGATTTTTAGCCACAGCATAACTGACTTTTATAGGCAACTGCTTTCTTGATATTTCCGCTAATATATCTCTATCCTCTAATATTCTTCTATTACTTAATTTTACTTTACTCATTTATACCAATCCTTCCTAACTTTTAAGACAATAAAAAAGAGCCTTTACTTTAGGCTCTTTTTTATTGTTAATTATTCTTTATTAAATGATACTATTATAAAATCCATATTTGCATCATTTGGATTTTCTCGGAATAAAACTTCATAGCCAACGTCTTCAAGCTTTTCCTTTATATATTTTTCATCTTTTTTAGGTATCATTTGTGTAATGCTATATGCGCCAGATGAAGCATTACTTTTTATTACTTCGCTTAAATGCTCAAGAATTTTTTCCCTGCTCTTTGTAAGCCCATCCCAATAATTTTTTGCTATCCTGTAAGTCTCCTTTTCACTTGGACTAAACTTTGAATTTTTATCAATCATTTTTTAACCTCCTTTGCAATATGTTTCTACATAAAGAGGTTAAATCCTTTCAATTTTTACTGAGAATTTTTATTAGTAATTTGCAATTCTAATTGGGTTACTCTCTTGTTTAATCTATCAATATTATTTATAAGATTTGTTATCATGACATCTAATTCTTCATTGTTTAATTTGACTTCTTGATTTTCAACTTTATTCATTTATACCAATCTCCTTTCTTATTCAAATATTGTAAATCCAAGCTCTTTAGCTCTTGCTTTTACTGCACTTTCAAATTCTGTGTATTGCTGTTGTGCTGTTTCTCCTACCGTGTTTATAGCTCCTGCTGTTGTAAATAATGTTTTATTACTTACATTAACATTTATGTTGAAATTCTGACTATTACTATCTAACATAGAAGCCAAATAAGCTACAACCGTATCATTACCATTCGCGTCTTTTAAAGTTATATTTGCGTTGAAGTTTGTTGATGTACTAATATCCATATTTATCACCATTCCTTTTTAAAAAATCAAAAAAGAGCCTATTTCTAAGCTCTATACTTCTATTAAATCCATTTTTAAACCCTGCCATATTTGTTTATCAAAGTTATATGCAGGAATTGTTCTGTCACCAGCATAAAATGTTCTTGTCTGGTCTGCACCATCATACGGATCCGGATAAGTTACACTTACTCCAGTTGGATTTACTGCTTGAAGAATTGTGCTTATTTCAGCTTGTGTAAGTGGTCCCCATTCACATTCTAGTTTTCTCATTTGTCTTATCCTGTCACGCATAATCACGCCTGCAGCATTTCTTGTCGTACTGTCACTATCTAAATCAACTAGATCAACTTGAAATGTTTTTGGAGCAGCAACAGCCACTCCATTTATAATTAATGCCATTACTACTCACTCCTATACTTTTAACAATGTTACTCCAGCTTGTCTTTGTACTTTGTTTATAGCTGCTATTGCTATTCTTCCAAACTCAGTATCGCTAATCTTAAATATTAAGTCCCCATTGCTATTTCCGTTATTATTACTAGACTTACCATTATCATTTTGTTTAAGCTCTTTTAATGCTTCAATAATAGCCTCAATAATAGCTTTCTTAAATTCTTCAATTGAACTATTCGCATTTGGTTTTGACGTGCTATTACTCCCAACCATAGATAAAGTGGGTTGTTGTATGGAAGCTGTCTTTACTCCAATGCTCATATCTGTGCTTAAACCATTTATAGCATTAGTTACAATATCTTTATTTGCATTTATTCCACTCGCTAAGCCGTACATAAAATCTGGCATCCAACTTTCATATTTTTTTAATGGTCCAACATCTGGAACACTAAAATGCAAATAACTTGTTATTGTATCAGCTATTCCACTAACTGCATTAACTATAGACCCTACTTTACTTTCTATACCATTAATTAGACCGCTTATAAAATCTCGACCCCATTGTAATGCTCTACTAGGAAGAGATGTTATAAAACTTATTGCACTGTTAAAACCACCTATAATTGACCTTCCTATACTACTAACAATACTCATAGCTCTTCCTGGAAGTCCACCCATAAAACTCAAAAAAATTAGATAATGTAACCTGGGAAGAATATATTAATAAATTTGAGGATTGTAAAAACCAGATAACTTTAAAGGATTTTTGTTTGGAAAATAAGCTTTCGAAAAGCCAGTTCTATTATCATAAAAGGCGATTAGCCAGTGGTGATTCTAAAGAAACTACTTTTCATGCTGTTTCTCTGAATATTAAACAAGATAATATAGAAGATAAAGCCCATGTTTCTGCAGAAGTGAAAATTACATTAGGTAATGCTAATATAATTATTCCAACTAGCGAAGCTGCTTTAATCACATCAATAATTAAGGAACTAGCTCTAAGATGTTAAATATAGATAAGGTAGAAAAAGTCTACCTTGCCTGCGGCTATACAGATTTAAGGAAAAGTATTGATGGGTTAGTTATGATAGTTAAGAACCAATTTAAGCTAGATCCTTTTGACAAAGCATTATTTGTTTTCTGTAATAAACAAATGGATAAATTAAAAATTCTTCATTTTGATGAAGGATTTTGGTTATATTATCATCGCTTAGAAGCTAATCGCTTTAAATGGCCAACTACTACAGAAGAAGCTCTAAAGGTAAATGTTGAAGAGTTACGCTGGCTTTTAAGAGGTTATGAAGTCAGGATGAAATCTAAATTTGAACCTGTAAAACAAGGAAATTATTATTGATATTCTTATAGCAAAACCTCTTGAAAACCTTTATTTTCAAGGGGTTTTGTGGTATAATAAATGTATCAAATAAAGCTAAAGAGGTACTTATGAATCACGAAATTTTAACTAATGAACTTGATGAAAAAGCAAAAGCATTAATTGAAAAAGTTGAGGAAATGGAAAAAGAATTAAGCTCAAAAGATGAAGAAATAAGAAATCTTAAAAATGAGTTAGAATTCTTAAAAGGAGTTATATCAAATAAAAATAGAAAGATATTTGGAGCATCTAGCGAACAAGTTGATGCTAATCAGCTATCTTTTTTTAACGAGGCTGAAAAACATAGTGATTCAAAGATTGAAGAGCCTACTTTAGAAGAAATTACATATAAAAGAGCTAAGAAAAGTAATTATACAGGAAAAAAAGATAATCTAGCCAATTTAGAAAGAGTTGTTATTGAACATAAATTAGAAGGTGATGAGCTTAACTGCAAAGAGTGTGGTGAAGAGCTTATTCCTATCGGAATTAAATCAAGAAAAGAAGTTATTAAATATGTTCCAGCTAGGCTTATAGTTGAGGAACATGTTACTTATAGTTATGCCTGCAAATCTTGTGAAAAAGAAACAGGTGAAAGTAATATAATTTCAGCACCTGCTCCGCAAACTATTTTTTATAACAGCATGGCTTCTAATGAGCTAATTGCTCACGTTCTTATACTTAAATATCAGCACGCTATGCCCCTTTACAGGCAGGAAACTTATTTTGACATGATGGGTGCTACCCTTTCAAGGCAAACTCTATGTAACTGGTCAATGACTGCCGCACAGGCTTTAGAGCCAATATATAACCATATAAAAAAAGAATTGCTTAGCCGTAATTACATTAATGCTGATGAGACAACTCTAAAAGTTATTAATGATAATGGTAAAGATTCTAATTCTAAAAAATATATGTGGTTATATATGAGTGGTACTGATTCAAAACCAGTGATTTTGTATGATTATCAGAGTACAAGGTCAAGCTCTTGTCCTAAGAATTTCCTAGGAGATTTTAAGGGATTTCTGCAAACTGATGGATATACCGGGTATAACTCCGTTAGTAATGCCACAAGGGTATATTGCTTAGCTCACATAAGAAGATACTTCCATAATATAATTGTAGACTTAGATGAAGAAGCCCTAAAAACTTCTCGTGGAATAATAGGGTTTAATTATTGTGAGCAAATTTATAAACTTGAAAAAGAGCTTAAAGAGACCTATTCAAGTGAGAAAAATTATTATGATATTAGATTTAAAGTAAGAGCTGAAAAATTAGCTCCGATTATAGATAATTTCACTAACTACGTTGAAAGAGAAATACTAAATGCTCTTCCAAGAAGTCCATTAGGTAAAGCTCTTGAGTATGCTAAAAAGCACCTTCCAGGATTAAAAAATGTACTGCTAGATGGATCACTAGAAGTTGATAATAATGCTGCGGAAAGAGCAATTAAACCTTTTGTTATAGGGAGAAAAAACTTCCTTTTTTCAAACACTACTAAAGGAGCAACTTCAAGTGCTAACATATATAGTATAGTTGAGACTGCCAAGGCTAATAACTTAGTTGTGGAAAGGTATTTAATTTATCTCTTTGATAATCTACTAAATATAGATATAAAAGATGGTGAAGCTCTAGAGAATCTTATGCCTTGGTCTGATAAAATTCCCGAAGATATGAAAATTAAAGAGAAGAAATAATTAATCCTAGTAGGTTTTAAATTGCCTACTAGGATATTTTAATACTGTTTTGCAACATATTAAAGGTACTAAAATTTTGACGCTTACATACGAGATTTTACAATAAAATAAATGCTAAATTGTTTAAATAAAGGATTATAAAGATTCACGTCAAAATTCCGTAGGTACGGAGGAATTTTTTCCTTGCATTACCGTGGGGGTGAAGTAACAATGCTGAAGGAACGGTTTAAAAAAATTCTAATAAATCTTGGTTTAAAAATTGTAGAATGCTTAGATATTTCAATCTGTTTGAGCGTATGCGAGTTATTGAATTTCTTAGTATTTTACAATTTTTAAGCCTTAGATTTATAGGATTTTTTTAACGCGACGAAGCATTATTACTTCACAACTTCCAGTTTATCAGGATAAATTTGGAGATTGCAATTTTAAAGTTTCAAGTTGTCTATCTATAGGAAGATGTGAAAAATGTAGGTATTATTTTTTACTGGCCGCTCATAATGCTTTATGCGTGGTGTAGTAAAACCTATAGAATACCTTTTTTCGCCTCCTCCTAGTTAACTATTCCGCAAACTTTTCCTTCATAAGCATTTGTTTACCACATGTCAATTTTCCCTCTTTGCACTTTCCGTACACACAAGGTGGCAGTGCTTTTATATAAAGTACTTTTGAAAGTTTTCTAAGTTCATTAAGTTTCTTAGTAGATAATTCTCTTATTTCCCATTGTGCATTTAAACAAATTCGCTCTGATAACATTTTAACATCTATTCTTGCATTTGTAGATATTACTAGTTTGATTTGGTCACAATTCAGTAAAAAACTTAAAGCTATATCGCTACTATACTTTTGTTCTACCTGCAATCTAAAATTCTTAAATTCACTTACAATCTCCACAAACTCTTCATAAAAAGCTGATTTTTTTACGGTTTCTGGGACAACCACTTCCCTATTAACATCTTTAATAATATCAATCAATTCTTCACGATAATTCTCAGATAACCTATGCCTTATTTGCTGATGGTAAGTAACCATGCTGCACATCATTCCAAAGGTAGTTCTAGCCTGCTCAGCTATACTATCGTGTCCATAACCTAGCACTCTGTCAGTTACCCCCTGTGACTTTTTTAGCGCATCGTCCCCCCATACCTCCATAACCTCAGAAGGTGTCTTGGCATGAGTACTTGTTATTGCTCCAACTCCAACATTTAAATCAAGATTTTTGAATGAACCTAAAAGTATCATATTGTTTTTACTATCTATTTTTTCAAGCTCATCTTTATAAAAGCTTTTTTCAACTTCATAATTATTTTTTTACGTAATCCTTTTAATAATAAAGCAAGGTTATCGGGAAGCAGTTTTATAAATTTACGCTTGATATCTGTAAAAATATTTTCATATCTTGAATCATTAAACAAATAAAATAAATCTAGAACCTTATCGCCGCTCATAGCTACACTAATATTAGTTTTAGCCGCTAATGGAAGAATATATCTTGCATCTTCAATAGGTATTCCATATAAATAGTCTTGAACCTTTGGTCTACCTTTAGCTTCATCATTCTTAAGAGTAGACATTTTATCGTATAATAAAAAAGCTTTGCTTATAAGTTCTCTTGCTTTTATATTATCTTCTTCTGTAAGTTCAGGAACTATATAGGAATCTTCTTTCATAGTAACATATCTTTGGCTTTGCTGAACATATGAAGCTTTTAGTTCACAAAGAAGGGTACTTTGAACTCTATCTATTCCTTCAAACACAAAAGACACATTTGCATATTTTAAAAGTTCTTTTAAATCATCTTTATTTATATTGTCTTTTCTTTCTTTTTTTATCCACTCTTCTAATTTATCTAAACCTACTTCTTCAAAATTCGTTATCTTCAAATTAAATTCACCCCTAAAAAACATTTGTATAGATGAGTAACTTTTTACTCCATATTAATTATCTTCTCCAAAAAGTAGTTTAATCTTTCCATTTGCTCTGTTATGTACAAATATCCAATAAAAGCTTCAAAGCCAGTGGCAGTTCTATATTCACGTATGTCTGCATTCTTAGGTGACGTTCCAGATTTAGCATTTCTTCCCCTCTTATATATGTGCGCTTCTTCTTCGTCAAGCTCTTCTAAAAGTTTTTTCATAAATTCACTTTGAGCATGTGCTTTTACAAACCCTATAGCCTTTACATGAAGCTTATGTACGTTCATATTTACATTTTTATCCACTAAATATATCCTAATAAAGTTCTCATAGACAGCATCACCAATAAAAGCCAGTACCAATGGATTTAGCTGTTTAGCTCTTTCTTTAGAAAACTTATTTTTAAAAATTTCAAAATCCATTAAAAATTATCTCCTTAATCTTAATCTGCATGCTTTAACTAGCATATCTTTAATACTAAAAATGATTATACCATACTTAAGATGCATATATAGATAAACAAGCTGAAATATTTAAATTACCAATACCAAATTTATCCCTACAAACTGGAAGTTGACTCAGTTCACAATTCACAATGCACAGTTCACAATGAATGATGATTTTTTCTCAGCTATGCTTCGAAAAATCTAGAAACTTAATTTACTATGCAATTTTGAAAGTACAATGTATTTTCAATTACATATATGATCCGGTGACTATGGCTTAGCTGGTAAAATGTCTAAATGACATTTTACGGGAAATCTAGCAAATTGTAATTTGCAATAAGGATTGCCCCGCGTTACAACTAAGAGGGATTTAGGTTCACCTGAGAAGTATGAAAAACTAAATAAGTTTGATCCGGTGACTATGCTTAGTTGTAACACCCGTTCCCATTCCGAATACGAAGGTTAAGAACTAATACGCCGATGGTAGTGCAGGGGAGGCCCTGTGTGAGAGTAGGACGTTGCCGGGTAATTTTATTTATGGCGCTATAGCCAAGTGGTAAGGCAGAGGTCTGCAAAACCTTTACCCCCAGTTCAAATCTGGGTGGCGCCTCCAATTATATAATAATGTTTTAAAAATAGCTTATATAGTAACTTGTAAAAGAGTTAACTGTATAAGCTATTTTTTTATGCTGGCAAACCAATACTGTGTTTTGCAATGTAGACTTTTAGTAGCTTGCAAATATAAGGTGCTTTCAGACCACACAACTTTTATAAAGAACAGCAATTGGAATACGTTGATAATTCTCATATCTACAAGCTTATTATGATTGCTTTTAGCAGTTTAGCTGTGTTCTATAGTTAGTAAATAGAAAATACTTTTAAGATAATTAAATTACTTTATAAAGTATATTGAAAAAGTTTACTTAAAGTGATATACTAAAAATACTAAAAGTAAACTTCATCAATGAATTAAAATGATAGAATTAGTCTGATTAAAATAGCAGCAAGAATTATTGTCAAAAGAGGTGATTGTATAAACAACATTAAATGCAATGATAACGTTTTACTAGAACTTTGAAGATATTAAAAAATTATAATCAATGTTTTAGTTAAAACAAAATAACGATGGTATTAATATGCAAACGTTTTAATTGCTTTAATTATGTAAGAATAATATGTAGATTTATGACTAAATGAATGAAAGAGTAGGAGATGGTTTTAATGAAAGTGAAAATTAATAGTTCTTTAGTATATATTTTTGGTGCACTTAGTGGTCTTTTGTTTGGGTATGATACTGGAGTTATTTCAGGAGCTATTTTATTTATTCAAAATCAAATGCATCTTGGTTCATGGCAGCAAGGATGGGTTGTTAGTGCCGTATTATTAGGAGCTGTTCTTGGTTCTGCAATTATTGGACCTATGTCTGATAAGTATGGTCGTAAAAAGTTGATTTTGTTATCATCCATGATTTTTTTTGTAGGAGCACTTGGATCAGCATTTTCTCCAGAATTTTGGACATTGATTATATCACGTATTATTCTTGGTATTGCAGTTGGCGCCTCTTCTGCCTTAATTCCAACATACTTGGCAGAATTAGCACCAGCTAAAAAACGTGGTTCTGTGTCAAGTTTATTTCAACTAATGGTTATGAGCGGAATTCTATTAGCATATATAACTAACTATAGTTTTTCTGGTTTTTATATTGGTTGGCGTTTGATGCTTGGCTTTGCAGCAGTTCCAGCTGCAATTCTTTTCTTGGGTGCTCTTATATTACCAGAAAGTCCTCGATTTTTAGTTAAAGATGGACGAATTAGTGAAGCTGAAGATGTATTAGGACAAATGAACAAACATAATGAAGATACTGTTAGAGATGAACTTATACAAATTAAGCGACAAGCTGAAATTAAAAGTGGTGGAGTTAAGGAGCTATTTGGTAAACTTGTTCGTCCAGCATTAGTTATCGGTATAGGCTTAGCCATTTTCCAACAGATTATGGGATGTAATACAGTTCTCTATTATGCGCCAACTATTTTTACTGAGGTTGGCTTTGGAGTTCAGGCAGCATTACTTGCTCATATTGGAATTGGAATATTTAATGTTATTATAACTGCTATAGCTGTTGTGATTATGGATAAAATTGATCGTAAGAAAATGCTAACTTATGGTGCTATTGGAATGGGTATTTCATTACTAGTTATGAGTTTCTCAATGAAGTTCGCTCATGGTTCATTTACTGCTTCAATTATTTGTGTTATTGCATTAACTATATATATTGCCTTCTTCTCAGCTACCTGGGGACCTGTAATGTGGATCATGGTTGGTGAAGTATTCCCACTAAATATTCGTGGTTTAGGTAATTCGTTTAGTAGTGTTATCAATTGGGCAGCTAATATGTTGGTATCATTGACATTCCCAACATTATTAAATTACTTTGGAACTGGTAGTTTGTTTATTGGTTATGGACTAATTTGTTTTGCAGCAATTTGGTTTGTTCACTCTAAAGTATTTGAAACACGCAATCGTTCACTTGAAGAGATTGAAGCTACACTTCGTGCACGTTCTGGTGAAAATAAGAAACAAAATTTATGTGGGTTAGAGTAAACAGTTTAAGAGGCTGTCGCACTAAAAATTAATTCAATAATAATTTATAAATATTGCAAACTAATTTGAGTGAAGGGTTTTAACTAGCTTCGCTCGTTAAAAGACTGAGTAAAACCACTTTTGCGTGCTAATTTATTTATTGTTTCAATTAAAAATAAATCTTTTAAGTGTTTATTTAATAATTGAATTTTTGTATGCATAATGGCATTTTAAACATCCTTCCTTGTTAGACTTTTTTCTAAAATTATATCATATATGCATATTTTTGTTTTTCTTAGGTTGATGGCTATGGGGCTTTGCCCATTATCCTTCTAGAACCCAAAGCAACCACTTTTTTTAAATAACCACTTAGATTTATAGGATTTTTTTAACGCGACGAAGCATTATTACTTCACAACTTATAATTTTCAAGTTTCAAGGTGGTTTATCTTTATAGGAGGATATGATAAACTATCGCACTATAGACATAATCGATTTAGGTATAAGTCTTTTCATCTTGTTAGGTAAGGAATTCAAATCACTTTTTCTAATTCCCCTAATAAGTGCAAGGAAAATAAAATACACAAAAACTCCTGCCACTATAGCAAAGGTTACTGCTACAAGATTGTCTAAATAAGGCTTTTTTATTATAAGACCCATTAAAAAATTAATCACAGAATAAACTATACATACAGCCCCTCCCATTATAATTGATGCTACAAGTGGTTTTACTGCATGTCTTAACATTCTAACTCTTATTTTCATAGATTTTTTTATAAGTCTATAATTCAAAAATATAGTTGTACTAAAACCTAAAACGCTTCCTACAACAGTTCCATATACATTTATTTGAGGCATTGCAACTAAAATGTAATCAGCAAATATCTTTACTATTATACCTATTATAGAATAAATAGTTACATTATATATTTTCCCAATCCCTTGAAGTATGCTTGTTTGTATTTGAACTAAAGACATAAATATAAGAACAACTGAACCATAAAACATAAGTCTAAATCCTTCAATAGGATATATAAGTTTATAAACTGGAAGACTCAAAATTGAGAGTCCAACAGCAGATGGAACTGAAATTAAAAAACATATTCTAAAGGCATAATTTATTTTTTGTATAAGAACTTTTTTATCTCTTATAGCTGCAGAAGCTGAAATTGATGGTAAAATAGTAACAGCAAGACTGCTTATTATTGCAATTGGAACATTTATAAGCGTTTGATAATTTCCAATGGTGCCCAAAAGAGCTTTAGCCATATCATATTTTATGCCTCCAGCTAGAAGTCTAGACATAGTAATTGATGTATCAACTAAGTTTCCTGCATTTTGCATTCCAACGCATACAGTTATCGGTACGCCATAATTAGCTATTTTAGTAAGTATTTGCTTGTTCGTATGCTTTATGGTTTGCTTTTCATAATATTCCTTTGGAATTCTGAAATGTTTGTTTCTTTCATAAGCTACTATAAGATAAATTGCTGAAACAAACGCTCCAACTGTAGTACCAACCGTAGCTCCAGCACAAGCAGCCGCTTCTCCATATTTGAGAAGCATTGCAGCAAATATTAAGGATAATATTGTATTTAAAAGCTGTTCCATAAGCTGAGAAATAGCTGTCGGCGTCATATTGCCTCTTCCCTGAAAATACCCCCTGTAGGCTGATGATACAGACGTACACAATATAGCTGGACTTAATGCTATTACTGCAAGATATGCTTGTGGAACTTTCATTAAATTAGAAAATAATCTAGCTGCAAAAAATAATATAAACGACATAGAAAAGCCTATTATTACAAGTACAAATCTAGACATTCTAAAACTTTTCACAGCATCTCTATAGTTTTTTACTACTATAAATTCTGATACTAATTTAGATATTGCAACTGGAATTCCAGCATTTGTAAGTACGTAAATAAATACATAAATTTGATATGCCGCATAGTATATTCCATAAGTTCCATTACCACCGAGTATTTTTACTAGAAATGGTAAATATAAAAGTGATAATATTTTCCCAAGAATCGTTGCCATGGATAATATCGCAAAACCTTTTGCTGTAGACTGTTCTTTCATAAAACTTACTCCTTAAAATTTAAACACATCTTTTTTTACTTTTTTAAATATAGGTGGAAGAGATTCTGCTATTGTTTTATTTTCCATGTAGCTTAATTTCTCAGGGCAATCCCTAAAAACTAATTTATACGCATACAAAAATTGAAAATCAAACCCAAACTTATTATTAAAATAAGCATTTATTTGCTTTTCACCGTACTTAGCATCACCAAGAATTGGATTACCTAAATGACTAAGATGTGCCCTAAGCTGGTGACTTCTTCCTGTTAAAAGTTCAATTTCAATAAAAGAAAATGATCCACAGCTTTCTATGTTTTTTATCTTCATGGAAATTTTTTTAGTGCCTTCTCTTTCTTCATCAAATACTACAGATATGTTTGAATCCTCATTTTTATGTATATATCCTTCATAAATTCCATCTTTTATTTTACCCTTTACGAGAGACAAATAATATTTTTCTATTTTTTTGTCCCTTATCATTTCATTTAAATTTAAGTGACTCAAAATTTTTACCATAAACCACTATACCAGAAGTATTCATGTCCAAGCAGTGATGGAACAAACACTATATATTATCAGTATGGTACTTCAAATAATGTTTTGAAAATGAACCTTAATGGTAACAATTACTATTATATAAGAAATGCACAAGGAGATATAATAGGACTTATTGACAGTACAGGAACGCAGGTAGTAAGCTATACTTATGATACTTGGGGTAAACTTATATCAATAAGTGGAAGCTTAAAGGATACAGTAGGAGTATTAAATCCGTATAGGTATAGAGGATATAGGTATGATACCGAGACTGGGCTTTATTACTTGCAGAGTAGATATTATAATCCTGAGTGGGGAAGGTTTATTAATGCGGATGGGATAGCTGCGACACCAGGTGAATTGCTATCAGCAAATATGTATGCTTATTGTAAGAATAATCCTGTAAATATGTCAGATGCGGATGGAGATAGACCAGAATTTTCAGGGACTGGACGTGATACAGGCGATGATTTAGCAGTATCTTTAGCAATAATGAATCATAGATATGATTACAGTACTGGTACGATAAGTAAGTCAGGTTCATCTCTGAGATATGCTCGTATGAATGATTTAGGAAAAGGCTGGGATTGGGATGCAAATAATGAAAAATGGCAACAAAATCAAGATAATATAATTGGGCTGTCAGGTAAAGCTTTAATTATATATTTGATAATTTCTGAGGGATCAAGAGTAATTCCACCAAGGAATTTAATACCAGTACCATAGTAATATGGAGGTTTAATAAAAATGAGATATTTTACGGATGAATTATGGGAAGAAATTAATTGTGGTGTTAAGGAAAGAAGAGAAATTGCAGAAAAAAAATGGGATAAAAATGCTGAAGAATATAGAGCAGTATTCAATAATATTAGATATCGGTTTAGTAAAAAATTTCTTAAAATATATGAAAAAGAAGCTAATTTTCATGATTATAAATTGAAAGAAATAAAGATTAATCACGATAAATATGGGTTTAAAGATCCAGTTAAAATTTCTTTAATCATTAATAATGAAATAAATACATGGCAAATGGACTATACAAAAATAAAAAAAATATCATTAAATTATAATAAAATTGGTGATATTCTTTCTAGAAATAAAGAATTTTATGTTGGTTTTGATGATTTATCTTATGATGAATTTTTGGAAGTTGATGATAAGACATTATCACATGAGATATTGTTTGCATCAGGAGCAACATTATTAATTAAATTTGAAAAATTATTTATTAAAAAGTTATCAATCAATAAAGATTAAAATTTACAAGAAGATTGAAGAATGGTTTAAGAATTAATTAAATGTAGGTAAGTATAAGATATAGTTAGAGTTAATGATAAAACGTCAACTGGTGCTAGTAGTATTTGTTGACGTTTCTTTTAAATTGAAGAAACTATAAATTACGGTTGTGATGATGTGAACTGGAGGGATAAGCTGACCAGCTATAATGGATAAAATATAATCTAAGATGCTTCTAGAAAAAGTGCGATTATTACTGGGATTGAGGGTGGAATTAGCTCAGCATTAAGCGATATTCCTAAGGCTGTACCACTAGCGACTAATAGGGCTTTAAGACGTGCTGGACTAGAGTTTATGGTACCAGTTAAAGGAGCAAATGCACTTAGAGGGATAGGTAGTGTAGAGAGAGTAGGAGCAGTAGGTGTCGTATTCACTGGTGCTGCTGTGTGGGATAATTTTCACAGTGGTTATAGCAGTAGTGAAGCATGGGGAAGGACAGGTATTGATGTTGGAGTGTCTGCAGCAGTAATTGGAATTGGATTAGTTATTTCCAGTTGGATGGACAGTTGTAATTGGATTTGGCGCTGGGATAATTGCAGAAGGCGTGAAAAATTATATTTGGAAAAAGCAGTAATATATGAAATGTAGGCGGTGAAAAATTATGAATAGAAAAAATGTTATAGCAATAGTAATAGTATTTGTATTTATATTCATTATTAGAATCATTGGTATAGAAAAAATACCTTTCCCAATAATCGCGATTGTATTGTTTTTATGCATGGGTATAGCATTTGTAATTACTTTAAAATACAAAGAAGATAAAAAAGAACGAAGATATTTACTAATTATGACAATATTAATGACATTGCTTTCTACGATATTTGTAATAGCGATTGTTATACAAAATAATTATACGCAGCTATCAGATAGTCTTAAACCAATATTTATTAGCGTAATGTTAATATTATTTGTAATATTATTAATAGTTATATTTGCAAATGCAGCATATAAGTTTGGCAATAATAAATCAAAGAAAAAATAGCGAACTTATTATAAAAAAGACTAAGTACGAAAGATAAGATATACAATTAAAAGTTTATTAAAGCTAACAATAAAATGTCAACAGGTACTAAGGCTACTTGTTGACGTTTTTTAAATGAAAAACAATATCCAATAAATACAATGACTTAGCATAAGAACCCCAGAAACAGTAAATGGAGTCACTACAAATTACACCTTAAATGGTGATGAAGTAACTTCTGAAAGTGATGGAACAAACACTATATATTATCAGTATGGTACTTCGCTTTCATAGCTCCAATTACAAAAGGAGTTCGTCCACTTGCTGTTATTCCTATTACAACATCTTTTGAATTTATGCCTCTTTCTTTTATAATACTTTTTCCTTTATCCTCATCATCTTCAGCTCCTTCAATTGATGTAAAAACAGCATTACTTCCACCAGCTATAATTCCTTGTACTATTTCTGGATCAGTACTATACGTCGCGGGACATTCCGAAGCATCCAAGATTCCAAGCCTTCCACTAGTTCCTGCCCCAATATAAAAAAGCCTTCCATTATTTTTTAATTTTTCACTGACAATATCAACAGCCTTAACAATACTTGGGATTTCCTTCTTAACAGCATAGGCAACTTTAATATCTTCATTATTTATGGAATTAAGTATTTCAATTGTACTCATAGTATCAATATTTTTAGTGCTGCTGTTTACTTGCTCTGTGATAAGACTCTCTAAATATGAATTCATTTCTACACCTCAAACCCTTTTAGATAATTTTGAAACTTTATTTTATAATTATATTATCATTCATGAAATAAAATGTCAACATTATTGATAAAATTATTGCTTATTTCTTAACAATTTATTATCTAAATTGCTTTATAATTATTAATATAGTGCAAAAATAACATTTTTACAAATTTTCCCAAAATATTTACTTCAAAAAAATTGCAGGTAAATTATTTTACCTGCAATTTTTTACTTTAAGTTATTGTACTTCATTAATGACATGAATTTTTATGAACATTCTTTTAAAACATAGCTTAATTTTTTTAGATACTGTCCTTAGCTAATAATAGACACCCTGTAATACCTGCATTATCACCAAGTGCTGGAGGTACAATATATTCATCTAAATTAGGCATAGAAACATAATTGGCCATAAGCTTTTCCAATTCTTTTCTTACAAGTGGAAATAATTGAAGCTGCTTCATTACACCACCACCTAAGATAATACGTTCTGGGCTCAATATTAGCGTATATGTCATAAGAGCTTGTGCAAGATAATATGCTTCAATTTCCCATACTTCATCTTTATCTGTTAAATCATATGCTTTTTTGCCCCATCTTGCTTCTATGGCTGGACCAGCTGCAACCCCTTCTAAACAAGTCTCATGAAATGGACAATTTCCAGCATATTTATCAGCTTCATGTTTTCTAACCAATACATGTCCCATTTCTGGATGACCATATCCTTCAAGAAGCTTACCATTAACCACTGCTCCCCCACCTATTCCTGTTCCAACAGTTAGATAAATACAACTGTCTAGTCCAACAGCAGCACCTTTTTTTAATTCTCCTAAAGCTGCTGCATTAACATCTGTAGTCCAACCTATTGGTACATTGTATCTTTTCTTCATAGCCCCTACAAAATCATAGTTGGCCCAGCCTTTTTTTTGGAGTGTTGGTTATATAACCATATGTTTTAGACTTTTTATTTACATCAATAGGACCAAAAGAGCCTATGCCAACCGCTTCCACTTTAAATTTGTCAAAAAATTCAAACACCAAATTCATAGTTTCTGCTGGGACTGTTGTTTTAATGCTTACTCTTTCCAAAATATTTAATTTTTCATCACTTACAGCGCAAACAAATTTTGTTCCACCAGCTTCAATAGCTCCATACATCAAATTAATTCCTTCTTCCATTAAATTTTCGTTTTTGTTTATTATTGATTGAATTCTATCACTTTTAAAATACCATCTTGTCTAAACGTTGTCAATAAAATTTACAAAGTTTCATTTTATAATAATTAATGATATAATTATTTATTGTCGTTAATTAATGACTAATAAAAAACGTAAGGTGAGGATATTAAAATGCGAAATGAAAAATTAGAACACTCCATAACTAAACTTGATACTGATATTGCCGCACTAAACATTGCTAGAAACTACTTATCAAATATAGAAGAAATAAATAAAGTAAGAGATACTTTAAATAACAAAAGACAATTATTAGCTAATGAAATATATCTTGAAGATCATAAATGTTATTCAGAATGCCATGAAGCTATAGAAAAAATCCTAAATAAAGAGTTAGAAAAAGAAGAACAAGTAGAATTGCTTGAAATGATAAGAGAAAGTTTTTGGTAGGAAAGCACCAAATGTAAGCAAAAAAAGCAGTGGTCTTAATGCTTGGTTAAAAGAACTTAATATTGAGCATAATTGGATTCCCGATGAAGAAACTGATTGGGATAAATTGATTATAACTGGATTTGGATTATATAAGCAAAGCTAAATAAGGCTGAATTATGAATTAATTCTAATAAAATTCTACTCTCTACTCTGTTACAAATTTTAATTTAACAGGATACATTTGGTACTTATAATTTCTATGTTTCAAAGTGGTTTATCTTTATAGATAAACAAGCTGAAATGTTTAAATTACCAATGGCAAATTTATCCTTACAAACCACAATTTGTCAAGCTGAGTGAAGGGTTTTAATTCGCCCTGCTCATTAAAAAACTAACTTTTTCACTTATGTGAAAAAGTGAAGGGTTTGACATAGCTTTGCTTGTCAAAAGGTGAAGGTTTTTGCCACGGCAAAAAGGTTAAGGAATATTTTTCTCCGTTTCTCTACGAAAAATAAATAATTTAAATACGTTAAAGATTTTCCGTAGGGAAACATTATTAGGAGGCTACATATAATGAACTATGATTTAACAAACCCATATGAAATTGCTAAGTACATAAAAGATGCAAAAAAACAACTCCATTAAAGGTTTATGTAAATGGAAATTTAGATGCTTGCAAAGCAAATTCTGTTGATTGCTTTGGTGGAAATGATTTTTATGTGATCTTTGGGGAAAGTGATAAAGTATCAGATTTCCTTCAAAGTAACAAAGATAAAATCAAAAAATTTAGAATAGAACAAGATAGAAGAAATTCAGCCATACCTTTAATTGACTTAACAAAAATTGATGCTAGAATAGAACCTGGCGCAATTATAAGAGATAAAGTTTCAATAGGTAAAAATGCCGTTGTAATGATGGGTGCCGTAATAAATATAGGTGCTGAAATAGGCGATGATGCAATGGTTGATATGAATGCCGTAATTGGCGCAAGAGGTAAAATTGGAAAAAGAACACATGTAGGTGCTGGTGCCGTAGTTGCTGGTGTTTTAGAACCTCCAAGCAAATCCCCTTGCGAAATAGGCGATGACGTTTTAATAGGTGCTAATTCTGTTATACTTGAAGGTGTAAAAATAGGTGACAAATCAGTTGTAGCTGCTGGTTCTGTAGTTGTTGAGGACGTTCCATCTGGTGTTGTTGTTGCTGGAAGCCCCGCAAAAATAATAAAAACAGTTGATGACAAAACTAAAGATAAAACTAAAATAATGAATGATCTTAGAAAGTAATGTAAAATGGACTGTCGCATTTTTTAGTGCAACAGTCCATTTTCTAGCTGTTCAAAACTTAAAGTCCATAGATATTTCTTTAAATAACATTTTTATTTATTGCATCTTCAGCTTCTGCTTGATTTTCTTGAAATTCATCATTTTCCTTTTGAACTTTTTCCATTTTTGATATAGACACTTCATAAGCTATTTTCTTTATAGCAGCTGAATCTGATACTTTCTTTTCATATTCCCTACTCTGAAGTCTTCCCCATATTCTTATATTATCTCCTACAGTCAGACTCTCACAAAATCTAGAATTTCTACCCCAAGCTATTGTAGGTATGTAGTCTGACTTGTTATAAGCCCTATTTACCGCCAAAAGCATATCAGATATTTCCCTTCCAAATGGTGTAGTTCTATAAACAGGTTTTTTACATATAAATCCATCTAGGAATATCTGATTTGGATTTTTGCTTCTTTCTGTGCAAGGTTGAATATTTCTCGCAAATACTGTAAGTATAAGTCTATTGGCTCCATCTACAAATTTATTATAGGATCTTAATTGTCCTTCTACTATTATTTCCTTTCCAACATCTAAATTCATACCTGTAATAAGTCTTTCTGAGACAGTTACAAATAACCTGTCCTTTGCATCACTTAGTCTTTGAACATCAAGATAAAAATTATAAAAACCTTCCCCGTACATTTCATGGCTAAATTCAAGTTTCGAAGCCACTACACCTTCAAGATATAATTTGTTATTTAACATTAAGTTGTCCATTATAACCCTTCTTTCCCTTAGTATTTAAATCTATCCCCTAAATAAAAATTAAATATGAACTTCTTTTCCATTATAATACAATTTTGCGTCAAATTTCAATAGTTATTTTTGATTTAGTTATTTTTGATTTGTTTTCCATTATAGTCAATATGATAGTCACTTTTATATATCAAATCTGAAACTGTTACAAAACTATAACCATCTCCTTTGAGCTCTTTTAATATTCTATCTAAATTTTCAGGTGTATATTTAGCATTGTTATGGAATAATATTATTGAACCTGGCTTTACTTTGCCTATAACGCGCTTGTATTCAAGGTCTCTACCTTGCTCCTTCCAATCTATGCTATCAACATCCCACTGTATGCATTTATGATTTGTTTTCTCTACTACCTCGATAACAGAATTATTATAAGAACCAGATGGGCACCTAAAAATTTTAGGTTTTTCCCTGTAATCGCAGCTATTTTTTCATCAGCTTTTTTAATATCTTCTCCAATTTGTGCTTTAGATATATTTGTCATGTCAGGATGCTTATTAGAATGATTACCTATTTCATTTCCACGTTTTGCTATTTCTTTAGTTTCATTTGGATATTCATCACACCACCTTCCAATTAAAAAAAATGTGGCTTTTGCCTTATATTTGTCAAGGACATCAAGTATTTTTAAAGTATTATCATTTCCCCAGCTTGAATCAAAAGTTATAGCTACTTTTTTATCACTGGTATCTACATTATATATAGGTAATTTTTTATTACTTCCTAAAAATACGCCTATACTACTTTTATAAATACATAAAAAAATCACAAAACTTCCTATCACCGCCAAAATTGAAACCAATATTATCTTTATATCTTTTTTAGTTGTTAATATTACATGCACTGCTCTCCTCCAATATAAAATTTATTCTTTAAAATAAAATATATGAATGAATATTGAAAATTAGTAAAACCTATTTATATAATAATTTTAAGGAGGAAACCAATGCCAAATAGAAGAGCAACATTTACAAATATAAAAGGTCATAAAGAGGAATTTTCTTCTGAAGATTTAAATATACAAAATAAAAATATATGAATGAATATTGAAAATTAGTAAAACCTATTTATATAATAAATTTTAAGGAGGAAACCAATGCCAAATAGAAGAGCAACATTTACAAATATAAAAGGTCATAAAGAGGAATTTTCTTCTGAAGATTTAAATATACAAAACTCAGCGTAGCTGACACTATTAAGTTCTAAGATTTACCTGAGAGAAACGAAAGGTAAATCCACCTTCACTGTACTCTGTACTTTGTACTCTGTGCTCTGAATCAACTTCCAGTTTAACAGGATGAATTTGGCATTAGTCATTTTAACCTTTCAAGTTGTCTATCTATATAGATAAACTGCTTCAACTATTAGAATTCATGTGTACCAAAATGCCCAGAAGACGGCATTTTGGTACACATAAATTTTAAGTTTCAAGGTTGTTTATCTTTAATTACACAGTAACAATCTTTATGTCTTGAGCTTCCATAATGCGAACAAATTCATCCGGTGGCATGCCATCAGTAACTAGCATATCTATTTGCTCCCAATCAATTCCCTTAAAGTAGCTTAACTTATCAAATTTTTCATAGTCAGCCAAAACTATAACCTTAGAAGAATTTTTGCAAACCTCCTTTTTAATATAGCATCTTCTTCATCAGCATAAAAAATGCCGTCCTTTGTTATGGACGCTGCTCCCAGAAATGCCACATCAAACTTAACTCCATTGATATAAGTCATACAATCCGGATTATAAAAAAATCTATTTTCCTTATTAAGACATCCTCCCATAGAATACACACATACATCTTTTTTCTCAGATAGTATTTCAATGTTATCAAGAGAATGAGTAAATACTGTAATATTTTTATCAACATATTGTGAAAGAAAGCTTACTGTAGTTGAAACATCAAAGAAATAATGTTCCCCTTCAGAAACAAACTCCAATGCTCTTTTGGCAATATTCCTTTTCTCATCAGAATATGCTTCAAGTCTTTCCCTGTAATTTTTAATTGTGTTTTTTAAAACTGGAAGACTTATACCCCCTCGACTTCGGACGGCTGCCCCCTGCTTTATGAGCTGTACAATATCACGTCTTGCTGTATCTCTAGATACCTCAAACATTTCACAAATAGTGTGTACAGACATACTGTTATTCTTGTTTAGATACTCTAATATCTTAAGAAGCCTCTCTTCTTGATACATATAATCACCTCATAATTTTATTATAAGTATTTTTAAGTAATAAATCAATATTTTTAAGTAATTATATTTTTGTTATTATAAAGGAGGATGTGAAAAATATAGGTATTCTTTTTTACGAGCCGCTCATAATGCTTTATGCACGGTATAGTAAAACTTATAGAATACCTTTTTTCACAACCTCCTAAAGATAAACCACCTTGAAACTTATTGCTGACGTCATTTTGAGATAATACCTTATGAATACTGAAAATACATGTCTCAGTATTATTTCGCAAAATTATGATTTTAAGAAGTCCATCGTTAAATATTAATTTTAAGAACTCACATCGGGGAAGTTTCCCCTGATTTGCTGCAAGACAACTACACACAAAAATTGCCGTCCCTCTAGTCTATAGAATGAAGCTTTCTCATCTTAGCTTAAGTTCATACGGACATTATTATTCTTCTTGAAATATTGTTATAATTAAGAAAAAATGTTTTGTGAGATACTTATGAAAGCTTCAGATAAAGATATTGATAAATGTTTGGAAATAAATATACAAACTCTAATCGATGCTGGATTTATAAAATATAAAGAAGATTTGAGTAAGGAAGAGTTGGAAGAGCTTAAAAAGGTTATTAAGCATGCTATTTGTGATTAAATAATTTCGTCACACACGCATTAAGAAGTCAATATACAGACATCAAGAGAATACATCAAACTAAAATATAAAAAGTAGTAAAAGTTTCATAAAATAAAGCCTTTACTGCTTTTATTGATCATATAATAATTAATTTATAAAATTTATTACGATATCTTATTCTTAACACAAAATTTGACTTTTAACGTTGTATAGCTAATATAAGTAAGCATCAAGAGTATCATTTGGCGATTCAAATTTATCTGTTGGAGTTACAACTATATTAAATCCGCTAAAAGATACAGTAGGAGTAACTGAAAACACGGTTTGCTGGTGAGCATAAGTAAAACAAATATCACTTCTTAATGCATTTGAATTAGCTTTATGTGCAGATACTTGAATAAAACCATAAGGTAGATGGTTTACATCGGTATCCCAATAGTTAAATGGGAATTCAAAATATGATCCAGTTGATGCAGAATGTGCACCATTTGAACTAGCAGTCATGTATGTATCGCTAAGATAATTTTCGGTATTATCCCAGTAATAATAATTATGAGTTATAGCATTATCATCAAACGTAACGTTACTATCATGTGAAAGTCCTATAACATCAGTTTTTTTATTATTGGCATCAGTTAACCATGAATAAAATCCATATACAGTATAGTTTCCACTATAATTTGTATCAAGTTCTGTAAACATTTGTAACCAAGTTGTTTTCTTAGGATTAGATTGGGGACCAGTAACTAATTGATTAGCAAATAACTGAGCATTTTTTTCTTTAGTTCTTTCTTTAATGTAACCGCCTTTATTAAATTTATCAATTTGGCTTTTTCCATTACCTAAGTCTGTAATTCTAACATATGAGTTGCTTGTACTAATTGCTTGTACACTTTTTCCCTCGTGAACCATATTTTTCATTTTTTGAATATTATTATTATTTGCATTTATTGCATTACTTTGTGCATGTGCAATTGAATTACCATTAATAAGACATAAACTTATTAATGCAATTGAAAAAATTGATGTTATTTTTTTATATTTATTTATAAACCCCCTTAATTGTAATATATTTATATAATATACATATTTGGGATGGTTTAAATAAAGCTTTATAAATCTTAGATGATAAATCGTAAAAGTCTTAGAGAATTTAATCTGTTTGAGCGTATGCGAGTTATTAAATTCTCTTAGATTTTTAGGATTTATCGTCTTAGATTTATTAGCTTTATTTAATATCCCAAATCAATATCACCTCGCTAAATTCCAGTTTGTAAGGATAAATTTGGTATTGGTAATTTAAATATTTCAGCTTGTTTATCTATATAGATAAAATACTTGAAAACCTAAAATTACGAATATAAGATTTATACCGATAAACTTAAATTTGAAACAGTGCACAGTGAATTGTTTCAAGTTCCAAAGTGCCAATCTTTATATAGAGAGTTAGAAAGGAGAAAAAAATGGAAAATGAAAATCTAATAGAAGGAAGAAATGCCGTAATAGAAGCGTTAAAAGGTGATAGAACCATTGAACAATTGTTTGTAGCTAAAGGTACAAAGGAAGGCTCAATAAATGTTGTTTTAGCAAAGGCAAAGGAAAAAGGAATAGCAGTTAAGCTTGTAGATAGAAGAAAGCTAGATCAAATGTCACAAACACATTCACATCAAGGAGTTATAGCGGAAACAACTCCATATAAGTATTATGAAGTTGAGGATATTTTAGAATATGCTAAGAAAAAGAACGAAGCTCCATTCATAGTAATTTTGGATGAAATTGAGGATCCACATAACTTTGGCTCTATAATGAGAACAGCAGAAGTTTGTGGTGTTCATGGAATTATAATTTCCAAAAGAAGGAATGTAGGGGTAACATCTGTTGTCTATAAAACATCAGCAGGAGCAGCTCAGCATATGAGAATTGCTAAGGTGAATAATATAAACTCAGCAATAGATAAGCTTAAAGAGAATAATATATGGATTTATGGTGCTGAAATGGAAGGTAAGGAATATTGTTTTGATACGGATTTAACTGGACCGGCAGCACTAGTTATAGGAAGTGAAGGACAAGGTATGTCTAAGCTTACAAAACAAAAGTGTGATGTTCTTGTAAAAATACCTATGATAGGTAGGATTTCATCTCTAAATGCTTCTGTTGCAGGAGGAATCATTATGTATGAAATTCTTAAACAGAGAATAAAAAGAGGGTAAAACCTTGAAAACAATATTTGTTGATGGATATAACGTAATAAACAGTTGGGCGGAACTAAATAGTATAAAAAACAATATAAATTTAGAAAGTGCAAGAGAAAAACTTATTGAAATTTTAATAGATTATTCCGAATTTAAAGGATACAAAATTTTTTTGGTTTTTGATGCTCATCTTATACAAGGCAATTCTGGAGAGAAAATTAAGGTTACAAAAAATTTAATTGTGGTATATACAAAAGAGTCGGAAACGGCAGATAGTTTTATAGAGAAATATGTAAATAGTATTGGACGAAAGTATGAAGTTTGCGTTGTTACATCCGATAATTTAGAGCAGCAGGTTGTTTTTCAAAGAGGCTCTACAAGAATGTCATCTATAGAGTTTTACAATGAAGTCATAAATGTTAAGGGGAAAATAAGCTTAAAAGCAAAAAAAATAGCTAGTGAAAAAAGATATAACAGAATAGAAGATCGTCTTGATGACAATACTTTTAAGATTTTGGATAAAATTAGAAAAGATGATAAAAATAGTTGACTTATAAAATAATGCTAATATATAATTACAATATTGAGGTAATTATACTTGGGGGGATATAGTTGGATAATGATGCGATTATAAATAATGCTGATGCTGTGTATGAAGATAAAATAGATGAAGAGATAGTTATGTTGGCGAAGTCAGGTGATATAAAATCACAAGAATATCTTATAAATAAGTATCAAAACTTTGTAAAGGCTAAAGCTAAATCTTATTTTCTTATAGGGGCAGATAAAGAAGATATATGTCAAGAAGGAATGATAGGACTATATAAAGCTATAAGAGATTTTAAACCAAATAAATTATCATCGTTTAAAGCCTTTGCGGAACTTTGCATAACAAGACAAATAATAACTGCAATTAAGACAGCTACAAGGCAAAAGCATATTCCTTTAAATACTTATATTTCCCTAAATAAGCCAATATATGATGAAGAGTCTGATAGAACTTTATTTGATGTTATATCTGGTCTAAAAGTTGCAGATCCAGAAGAACTTATGATAAGTAAAGAAGAAGTAAAAAAGATAAAGAATGGTATAGGTGAAGTATTATCTGATTTAGAAATGGAAGTACTTATGTATTATTTAGAAGGTAAATCGTATCAGGAAATAGCCTGCGATTTGGATAGAGGAGCAAAGTCGATAGATAATGCTCTTCAGCGGGTAAAAAGAAAATTGGAAAAGTGCCTCGAAAAAAGATAAGCTTTGTATTGACAAAGAAAATTGTTGATAGTAAAATAAATAATTGTTACGTGATTAAGTATTCAGTAGTTTGTTCACGTAAATATGCGGGAGTAGCTCAGTGGTAGAGCACTAGCTTCCCAAGCTGGGTGTCGCGGGTTCGATACCCGTTTCCCGCTCCAAATGGATATTGCCCATGTAGCTCAGTAGGTAGAGCGTCACCTTGGTAAGGTGGAGGTCACCAGTTCAAATCTGGCCGTGGGCTCCAAAGGTTAAATACATACAATACACCAGGAACAGTTTACATGATTAAAACTGTGGATTTCGTCATGAGATTGATGAATCATTTATTATTAAGGAGGAACCAGAAATGGCAAAGGAAAAATTTGAAAGAAACAAACCACATGTAAACATAGGAACAATAGGACACGTAGATCATGGTAAGACTCTAGATTATTAAAAGTAATTGTATTTTTATTTTGCTTAACACATTCATGTATTTTGGTTTTTTGAAGTCATATGCGCTCCCGCGCAAACTCTAGATGTGTATAACTTTTTTGAATTCTTTTACGTGAGCTCGGCTTACGGGAACTTCGGATTTATTATTGTCATTCATTATTAATTTGTAGGTTCCATTGAACCATGAATATATTTCAATAACTTTATTTAAATTTACAAGATAGCTTCTATGAGTCCTAAAAAAACCGGTTTTTTCTTCGATTTCACTTAATGAATTTGTTGTTATATATACCTTATTGTCCAACTTCACACATGTTTTTTCATCTATAATATAACAAAAAAATATATCATTTGTATCTATAAGTATAATCTTACTATTATTAATACAAGGTATTTTATTGATATTTGAAATATTGTTTTTATTATACTTTTTTATAATCTGCTCTATTTCGTTTTCTATATTGTTTATATTATTTTCTCTAAGCTGCATATACCTTCTTATCCTTTGAATGGTTTTTTCAATTCTATTTTCATCGAAAGGCTTTAGAATATAATCAAGTGCCATTAATTCAAAAGCGGATATTGCATATTTGTCATAAGCAGTAACAAAAATTATAGCAATATTTTCATTAAATTCTTTAATCATTTTTGCCAGTTTCATTCCATTTAATACTGGAATATTAATATCAAGAAAAATCACATCTGGAATCTCTTTCTTTATAAAAGAGGCAGCAGCTTTTCCATCATAAAATCTATTAATAATCTGAATATCCTCATACTTATTAAGTATAAATTCAAGTTCATCCATAGCTGGAATCTCGTCCTCAACTACTATACATCTTATTTTATTCACACTTATGAGCCTCCTCAATAGGTATTGTAAATACGACCTTTGTCCCATTGTACTCAGAAGTTGATATTTCAAGTCCTTTATTTCTGTTATACATCAGCTTTAATCTAGAATTTACATTTCTAAGTCCGGTACCCGGCCAATTATTTATAACCTCATGGTACCTTTCAGTTTTCATTCCAATACCATTATCACTTATAGTAAATTTTATAGAAGCTAATTCCTTTTCAGCAACTAAAATAACATTTCCACCATCAGTCTTTTTTAGCACACCATGTTTTATAGAATTTTCTATAATAGGCTGAATTATAAAAGAAGGAATTTTAAAATGTTCTATATCCTTTTCTATGTAGAAAAAGACATTAAGTCTGTCACCATATCTTGCTTTCTCTATAGCTATGTATGATTTAAGCATTTTTACTTCTTCATCCAATTCTACAAACTCTCCCTTATTAAGTGACTGCCTAAAATAATTTTGATAAATCAATTATAAGTTCTCTTGCTTTTAAAGGGTTCGTTCTGCAAAACGAAGATATAGTATTCAAGGTGTTAAATAAAAAATGAGGTTCAATTTGCGCTCTTAAAGCCTTAAGCTCAGAAGCATTTAAAATTCTAACTTTTTCATTTAACTTAAATAATTCTATTTGCATAGATAAAAGGCTGCTAAGCTCGCTTAAAAACTCAACAAAGTATTCATTGGCACTTTTTGAATTTTTAAGTTCCATTCCAATAACTCCATCAATTTCATTGTTTATAACTATGGGGGCAAAGAAGAATTCATAGTTCTTTCCTGCATTTACAATCAAATATGTATTTATATCCGGTTTTAAATAAAATTCTTCAATCTTGCGCTTTAAATCACTTTCATCAATCTTCTCACCATAATAAGAAAAAACTCCGCTTTTACTTGATATCACAGCACCACTTACATTTGCCATTTTGCATAAAATCTCTGATATCTTTATAGATGTTTCACTGTCAAGACCTTTTTTAGTGTATTCAAGAGTCTTTTGAGCTATATTTAGAGCTTTTTGAGCCTGAATAGCTTCTAATTTGTTGTAATTATCCATAGCATTTTTACTATATTCACAAATATAGCAGTTCCAATTGAATTTATAAGTATCATTGGTATAGCAATAACCTTCTCCAAATTAATAGCATACGAATATGGTTTTGTAACAAAAATTATAATTATCATTTGAGCTATTTCAGCTGCAACACCAGCTACAAAAGCATTTCTAGGTTTAATTTCATCACTTTTAGAAATCCTTCCAAAAATTCCTCCTATAATTCCTTCTGCGATAGTAGAGATACCACATGCAAGAGCAGTTGCTCCTCCATTGAAATATCTGTGAACTCCAGCTATAACTCCAACTGCGGCTCCTACAAAAGGTCCTCCTATATATCCCGCCGTTATAGCTCCTATAGGCCTTGTATTTGCCAATGCATCTCTTTCAACATTTATTCCCATATAAGTCCCAAGAATAGAAAGTGTGCTAAAAAATACAATCATAATTACTTTATCTTTAAGGTTCTGTTTCTTTTTTACAAAGTTCTTAAATAAATTAAGTTGATTGTATAGATATGCAGCAAGCGCTATGACGGCCATATTTTGTAATAATCTTATATAAATCATTTGCATCTCCCCTACATTTCTATATTATTGTATTTCTACCTGTCAATCAAGGCTTATTTTATGCATATAAAGTTTTAATTTTGTAATTTCAGCCAACTATTATTTCTTTGTAAACGTAGACACTGTATTATAACAGTATGTAGATAAGCAAGCTAAACTATTTAAATAACTAATACAAAATTTATCCCGACAAACTGGAATTTGCCGAGCTGAGCGAAGGGTTTTTAATTCGCCCTGCTCATTAAAAGACTAACTTTTTTCACTTATGTGAAAAGTGAAGTGTTTGACATAGCTTTGCTTGTCAAAGGTGAAGGTTTTTGCCACGGCAAAAGGTTAAGGAATATTTTTCTCCGTTTCTCTACGAAAAATAAATAATTTAAATACGTTAAAGATTTTCCGTAGGGAAACGGAGGAAAATCAACCTTAGCTTTTTATTGAAGATAAAAAAGTGTCAGCTACGCTGAGCACTATATTTTAAGCGCTTTGCGTGCATTAAGTTTAAGATTTTTTGTAGCGACAGCGGAGAAAAATCATCCTTCACTGTACTCTGTCCTCTGTACTTTGTACTCTGAGTTAAATTCCAGTTTGTCAGGATAAATTTAGAATTTGAAATTTTCAAGTTTTACGTTTGCTATCTATAATACAGAGTAAAGAGTAGACTCTAATAAATGGGGGTATTAAAATGGAAAATTTTAAAATGATATGTTTGGACATTGATGGTACATTATTAAATTCGAAACACCAAATTACGGAGGAGACAAAGAAAGCAATTAAAGCTGCGGTAAATGAAAAAGGAATTCCTGTAATCTTGGTTTCAGCTAGAATGCCAAAGGGAATAATATTTTTGCAAAAGGAACTTGAGATAGAAGCACCAATTATATGCTATAGTGGTGCGTTAGTTTTAGATAAAAATGGAGAGACACTATTCCAAAAGCATATGTCGGTTTTAGACATTAAGGAAGTGTATACGGTTGCTAAAAAGCTTGGAGTTCATGTAAGCTTGTACAAAGATGATGAATGGTGTATAGAAAAAATGGACGAGTGGGTAAGACAAGAGTATGAAATAACGAGTATTATTCCAAATGTAATTAATTTTGAGTTTTTGTTTGAAGTATGGGAAAAGGAAGATTCGGGATCAAACAAAATTTTTGTGTATGGCTGATCCGGACAAAATAAATCTATTAAAGAAACAACTTAAAATTGATAGTTTAAATATATATCCTTCAAAGCCAACTTATCTTGAGATTATGCCAAAAGGAGCTTCGAAGACATCTGCAATAGAAATTCTTAGAAAAAAATTTAATATAAAACAGAGTGAAATACTTGCAGCTGGTGATAATTACAATGATATGGATATGATAGAGTATGCTGGGCTTGGGGTTGCAATGGGAAATGCACCAGATGAAGTTAAGAAATGTGCGGATTTTGTAACTTTAAGTAATGATGAAGATGGAGTGGCAGAAGTTATAAAAAAGTTTTGCTTGGGTAATTAGAATATAATGATATCTAGATTTATAATTGTTTGTTAAGATAAAATAGAAACATAAGATGAATTTATGTTTCTATTTTATATACTTTACTAAATCTTCAACTAAATCTTGAACTTTTGTGCAGGGGTTCATTTTAGTAGGCAAAGAACAATTCTTATAACTATCAAATAAAGTATTGCTTCTTTTTATAGCATCATTAACAAAATCAAAAGTAACATCAAATATATTTTTAGCATTTTTATTATAAATACCATTGTTGATATTTCTGCTTTTAAAGTGAGCATTTAATTTAGGGTAATATTCTTTTGCGGAAATTGCTGAATTTAAGTTCTGAAAATGAAGTGACAACCATAGTTCAAAACATTCATTTGACCAAGCAACCTTAAGGTCATTTTTTTTAGCAAGTTGTATTGCTTCGTCAAAATCAGGATTCTCATCTCTGTCAAATACAACCCAGACTTCGCTATAGGTACTTAAGCTGCGCAATTTTAAAGCTTCATTAACGAGCGATGTTGTAGAGCGTCCTCTCCCTTCTACCTTGAGAGATACTTTATCTACTATAATTTTGCTCTTAAATAAACTTTCAATTCTCTGTTTTATGCCATTGAAATAATTAGGTTCAGTTTCTATACCTTCAGTTACAATTAGATAATTTCCAGGGCCAGGTGTTTTTATATTTTCTTTTCTTGGATGCTTGCGACCAGCTCTATTTAACTTTGCCATTTTCATCGCCCCACATATCATATCCTCTAAGTATAGGAATAGCACCATATTTCCCTAGAAGATAATCTTTATTATAAGAAGCATCTTTTCTAACTTTTTATCATCTTCAAGTTTATATTCAGCTAAAGAATAAAACTTGAAACTGCATGTTTATCCTTTTCTACAAACCATATTTGATCTCTTCTAAATATATCTCTTGTTAAGGTGTAGTTATCATGAGTTGCATATATAAGTTGACCACTATCTTTGTTGATGTTTTCATTATGAAACATAGTTAAAATACGCCTCAAAAGTAGTGGGTGAAGTTTTGAGTCAAGTTCGTCAATGAACAATGTGAAACCTAAATCCAGTACACTTTCTAAAAAGTAGAATAGTGAAAACATTTTTTGAGTTCCACTGGATTCTTGAGAAAGAGGAAGGTTATAATATTTATTAGTTCCTTCAATTAAATGTTTTGTATATATTTTGTATTTGGGTTTATCATTAATTAAGTTTTTTTCTACAATTATTCCTTTAATATCAATATCAATATCATTTAGGAATGATAATAATTTATTTTGATAATTTATATTTTCGATATCTGGTGTAAATTCACTTAAAACTTTTTCAGATGATACGTTACCATAATCTAGGACCATGGTAAGACCAAACCAATTTAAAACATCTTTAGCATAAGGAATATTGGCATTTGATATTATAGAAAGAAATAGGGTTTTATCTTTAACCATAGGAATAAAGTTGTTAGCACCTTTAAGTTTTTTAGAATCACAGGTAATATTTGAACCTTCCCTTTCGAATAGTGGAATAAACTTTCCATTATTATTTTTTATATACAGCCATTCTTCATATATTTTTTTATTATCAAGAGAGAAACCATATTGATATTCTTCTTTTTTAAATCGAAAAAAAACTTCAAATTCAGCAGGTTTGTTTTTACTATTATTATCAAATGCAAATCGCTTAAGTGGTATGTTTTCATCATTAGATGCGTTTTTAAAAGAATCCATCACCCATGTTTTCATAAATTCAAAAGCTTCAATCACAGAACTTTTGCCGCTGTTATTGGCTCCATAAATTGCAGCAGTTTTAATGTACTTTTCGCCATCATCAAAAGTTATTAAATTATAAGGGTGTTCCGTAATAGAAGTTGCAGTCATGTCTAAGGTAGTTTCGTTTTTAAAACTTTTAAAATTTTTAAAAAAAAAAACCTATACTTTTAGCAGTTGATATTCCAGTTGAAATTATAGAACTATTCGATGATGTGCTTTTGCTTTTTGATCCTGGTCTTCTTATCGTACCAGTACTGTAATCATATCTATTATTCATTATTGCTAGAGATACTTCCAAATCCTCACCTGTATCATGTCCAGTACCTGAAAATTCAGGTCTATTTCCATCGTCATCTGACATATTTACAGCATTATTTTTGCAATACGAAAACATATTATGTCCCAATAGTTCTCCAGTTTGTCCAACTATTGAATCGGTATTAATAAATCTTCCCCACTCAGGGTTATAGTACCTTGATTGCAAATAATAAAATCCAGTCTCGGTATCATACCTTTACCGGACATACCTTTTTAGGGATTTTTAACTATTAATTCCAACCTGTAAACTATTGATATTACTGAATTTATTCAACTGACTACAGTACATAATTGTTTCAAATCATGAATTTAGCACTGGATGTTTCAAAGGTTTACCTAAAAACAGCTTATTTGCGGCAATGATTAAATAAGCTTGTAGCATCATTAGTTTTTCATTTCTCTTAGTATTTTCAAGGGTTTGAGGCTTATTATCTATATTTTTTATTGTTTTTTCTAATGATAATCTAATGCTTTTTTACCTATTTAATTTACCTTATTATTTAAGAAAATTATATCATGTTTTTAATACTATTAATATCAATTACTCATGATTTATTTGGGGGTGGAGGTGGCAAAGAGGGTGGAGTATTTTGAAAATTTTTTATTTATTTTTCATTGAATTCTTTACAGAAATTTTTTTAGTTTACTGTATCCCCTATTCCCCCTTTGCCCCCAATTTTGAAAATTGATAGGATTTTTTTCTCTTCCTTCTCCTCCGCCCTCTTTGTCCTCTTTTTTTGACTATAGTATTAGCTTCACGTATTATTACGGGAAATTTCACGTGACTTGTTAACCTACGAGAATACGCATCTCCTTGTCAATTCTAGCTTTTTTATTGAATCTCCCGTTTTTACGTTGTTTTTTAGGCTCTTTTATTATTTCTCTCCATTCAATTTAAGGGACAAAGGGGGCGTATTATTTATTTCAATATTTTTTTACGGGAAAACGGGAATTTTATTAGAAAACTTAGCAGTTACCTATGTTTATCCAATTTCTGTACGAGAATTATTACGGGATTTAGAACGGGATTTTCACGTTTTGTTACTGAAAAAACACCAACAAGTAGTTTACTACCTGTTGGTGTCTCGTTATTAGATTAAATTAGGCTTTGTACAGAGTTTTCATTATCTGACTTACGCTTCCCTAGGATTGCATTCTTGTTACTCCTTTTAGGTGTGTGTTTAGATGTTCTAGGGCATATCCTATTGTTGCAATTTTGGACTTACTGCATTATTCTAATTATGCATCATAAAACTAGTTATAAACTTGCTGTATTTGATTATATTACAGACTACAATATTCTATTTTAGTTTAATGAATTAAGTTTAATATTTATTTTGCAGCTACTTACTTAAAAAAATTTAAATAAACTTTATACTAATAAAAATAGTATATTTTCATCTATTATTTTTTAACTATTTAAATTTAAAATCTTTAGAATTATTTCATCAGATGAATTACAAACATATTTTTGTAATATCTGAAAATTCAACGAAACCTATCCCATCATATTCACCATACTCAGTTATTTGCTTTATAATGCAACTATCTTTTTTAATTGTTTGAATGTATCCTTGAATATCATAGAAACCGCTATTTAATAATTCTATTGAAACTATATAATCTTGTGTTTGTGCAAATTTAAGGAATTCTAATATAAAATTATCCTCCTTAAAATTTAAATTTTCATGTACTGTTTTATGATATTTGATTAATTTTAATATTTTATTTTCATATTTACTATCTGTATTAATTCTAATAATACTTCTGGTTTCCATTAATGCAAATCCATCATATTTACCCTCAGGCGAAATCATAGCTATTACAAAGTTATTTTCATTATAGTCCACAATATATCCTACTGAAAATTTAGCTGTGTTATTCTCGTTTGTATAAAATGAAGCTATTTTTTTACTTTTTTTCAATTCATCTAATTTTTTAATCATCATAATTACCTCCTGAAATATAATTTTTCTATTAATTAAGCTCTAATTTTCAGAAAATCAATATTCTTAATAAAATATATATCTTTAATATTATTAAGAATATTGATTAATTCACATTACTTTCAAAAACTCTTTGTTGCTATGTCAATTAATATAATAATACAAACTTAATGTTTTTTCAGGCCATCATTACATTTGCATTAATGTTTAATTTAAGAATAGCATGTCCAAGCGATTTTTATCACTGGTTGCTCCAAAACTAGTATTAATGGTTAATTATCAAAAGCTCTTATTATTAAACCTCCACCTGATGATAAAGTAAATGGGTCGTCAGCTATACCAGCGCCTCCAGTTCCGACATCCTCAATTAAAGTACCACCAATTAATAATGCACCTCCACCTATCATTAATACCCTTTCACTAATACTTAATTTCAATGACGTAGGTGTCATTTCAATATTTTGATTTCTATGTTTATTAGGGTTAGGTCGTCTCCTTGCATCTCCTTTTTCGCCTCCACTATCTCTCTGCTTACGTGTTTGACCTTTCTGATGTTTTTCTTCTGTACTTGGTCTTGCATTGTTTGTATGTTCTTTATAGAAAAGAATGTTTTGATTTTCTTCATATCTATTCATATTTACACTAGACATACAAGCAAGTGAAGCTGCCCTCATTTCATCAGTTTCATCAGCTATTGAATCTGAAAATATTGGTCTATCTCCATCTTCATCTGACATATTTATAGGATTATTTGCACAATACGTATACATATTTGTAGACAATACATCTCCTGTTACCGCTGCTATTGTATCCTCATTAACAAATCTCCCCCAATCAGGATTATAGTACCTACTCTTTAAGTAATATAGCCCAGTCTCGGTATCATACCTATATCCTCTATACCTATATGGATTTAATACTCCTACTGTATCCTTTAAGCTTCCACCTATTGATATAAGTTTACCCCAAGTATCATAAGTATAGCTTACTACCTGCGTTCCCGTACCGTCAATAAGTCCTATTATATCTCCTTCTGCATTTCTTATATAATAGTAATTGTTACCATTAAGGTTCATTTTCAAAACATTATTTGAAGTACCATACTGATAATATATAGTGTTTGTTCCATCACTATTATAAGCCCTCGGCTACCGCAACTTGGAAATTATATGTCGCCGTTTATTTAGTTCGCATTAAATTTAATTTAATGTCATAATTTTCATATTATAATGAAATGATTATGAATCATCATTTCCATTATAATAAAAAGCTAAATATATTTATTATTCAGTTTACTGAATAATTAGGTTGATGGCTATGGGGCAAAGCCCAAACCCCACGTATGTTTATACTCGCTATTGCTCAGACAGATTGAAATATCTAAGTATTTTACAATTTTTGAACCAAGATTTATTAGAATTTTTTTAAATCGTTCCTTCAGCATTGTTACTTCGCTCCCACGGTAGTGCAAGGAAAAAATTCCTCCGTACCTACGGAATTTTAGGCATGAATCTTTGTAATACGTTATTTAAGCAATTTATAATCATTTTCATTGTTAAATCTTGCTAACAGTTGTATTTTTCGTAGAGAATCGGAGAAAAATATTCCTTGCTTTTTCGATCTAAGTGAGATGATGTTGACTTGGGATGGTTTAAATAAAGCTTTATAAATCTTAGATTTTTAGGATTTATCGTCTTAGATTTATTAGCTTTATTTAATATTCCAAATCAATATCACCTCGCTAAATTCTAGTTTATCGGGATGAATTTAATATTAGCAATTTTGGCTTTTTAGGCTGTCTATCTATACTAATAGTCATTATGATTATGAAAAATAAAAAATAATTGAAAACAGGTATTGAGAAAATAAAAGTTATATGATATAATGTAAACGTAATCAGAAATACTGATTATAAATTTAGTACTTAAAAGGTTAAGGGTTTTTAAGGTTAAACTTTGAGAGTTGAAGTATTTATAAATTATTCTTTCATTTGTGGGTGGTGAATGAATAATATAGGTTCAATCAAGTGTGGTCGTGAAGGCTAAATTACCGGTAATAAGGTGGGGGTCTTGTTAGTGGTAATAAGTTCAATTACTTTAGCTGCGTCTGCGGTAAACGTTTTCTAGGGAATAGGTGCAGCTATCAAACTTATTGTTTTATTTATTTTTAAACTTAGGGTTTTTAATCAAGGGAATAGTCAAATATAATAAAAACTGCTGATAAGGCAGTTTTTATTATATTTGATGTGTTTAAAATAGCAAGAATTACTGAACAAAGTGAAAATAAGTATATTTCTATAAAAAATTAACCTTAACGATATATTTAGAATCATTATTTAGAATGGATTTAATGATATTTTCCATTGATTTTTGTGAATTAGTAAGCGCTTTGTTAGAATATTCATTTTCATTCATCTTTTCACGCATAGCTTTTTTTACATTTTCTATCATGATTTCATGTTCTTCAGGTGTTAGTTTAACATCTCCAAATCTTAGCAACCCCTTTTCGGGTGTTTCATAAACAGTTTTACTCTCATCGATAGTAACTAATTCTACTTTTGGTTTTAAAATTTTTACAGTTAGTATATTGTTGTTAGAATCTATAGAAACATTAGAAGATTTTAATAAGGATAAATCAACTACGTAGACTCCTTTTCCAGTGAAAGAGATGTTTTGCATTTTTTTAAAAATTCCTATATTTCCCCAACTATTATCTATAGTAACTTTTTCATTTATTTCAACTTCTGTTGTTATGAGCTTCTGCTTTTGCTGAATTTTCTTTATAACGGTATCTTTTGTGATAAATTTTTTCGATGCATCATTTGCATCAGCTACTATCCATGGTTTTGCATGGCCCTTAAAAAATTTTTACTATTTTATATGAGAAAAAAGACAACAAAACGATAAGCAATACAACTGTTAACATTGTTCTCTTTCGTATATTAAACTTCATGAATGTTATTACCTCACTTCTTTCAAAATTTATAGGTTCTTGTTTAAATAACTTGGACTATATTAAATATATTTTATCATATTATGAGACTATGTGATATAATTTAAAATGTATCTTTATTATGAACGAAACAGGGGTTAATATATGTTGAAAGGCAAAAATATAATCATTGAAAAAGCAAGCGGAATAAAAGGAGAATACATAATATCAGATAAATTTGGAATTACGATAGGAAGAATATTTATAATTGATATAAATAATATCAGCAAGTTTTGTTGTATACGTATAAAAATATATAAGCAAGGAGAAAATGTTTTTAAAAGCATTAAAGAGATTTTAAAAACTTTTTTGGATTTCTTATTTAATAGTAAAGACTTTAATAAAGTCAGTGTCGTAGTAGATGAAGAAATAGCAACTAAGCCATTTACTGATATAGGATTTGAACTTGAGGGATAGTAGATAAAAGCATAGTAGAAAAAATATATATAAGAATGAACTGATATTTGGAATAGACTATAAAGTTTATAATGATAATCAAAGAATAAATATTTTAAGGCTTTCTGGTAAAGATATAAATGTAAAAATTTTAACTCCTGATGATGCAAGTTCTATGTTTGAGTATTATGTAAGGAATAGACAACATTTAAAACCATTTGAACCAAGTAGGGAAGAAAGCTTTTATACATTTGAAATGCAAAAGCAAATACTTATGGAAAATTATAAGCAATTTTTAAATGGCGAAGGAATAAACTTTGGAATCTATATGGAAAACGATCTTGTTGGTAAAGTTCAAATCTCAAATATTACATATGGCGTTTTTAAAAATGCAATTGTAGGATATTCTATGGATAAAAATTATCAAGGAAAAGGATGGATGAAACAAGCACTTTCTCTAGTTTTAAATTATGCATTTGACGAAATGGAATTACATAGAATAGAAGCATCAACTTTAGTAGATAATATAAAATCTCAAAGTGTTTTGATTGGATGTGGCTTTGAGAAGTTAGGATTAAATAAGAAGTATCTGTATATAAATGGTGAATGGAGAGATCACATAACTTTTTATAAAATAAATACTCAGTCTTCTTAAATTTCAAAATAATGCCGAATTTAATTATAAGTGATATGTGGCAAGTTTAGAATGGTTTTCTTTTGCTTACTCGCATACTTACTTACTATGAAAGTTAAATTAAGTTGAATTAAATAGAAATAACCTATGCCTGGAGTATCATTATGGGAAAAAGAGAGAAAAAGTAAGAAATATGCTGATTTATCATGATAGATTTATTAAATCACGTTTATATATGTAAATTAATATTGTAGACATGTTATTATATTAAACGTCGTCGCGAGATGACAGTGATTAATGAGTTCTGAAAAAACATTTTAAAAAGTGTTGACAGAGCAAATTAAACATGATATTATATATAAGCTGTCTCGTGCAGCACATTGAACTTTGAAAATTGTACCATACTGATAATATATAGTGTTTGTTCCATCACTTTCAGAAGTTACTTCATCACCATTTAAGGTGTAATTTGTAGTGACTCCATTTACTGTTTTTGGGGTTCTTATGCTAAGTCATTATATTATGTGATATTATTTTTTCAGTTAAAAAAACGTCAACAAGTAGCCTTAGTACCTGTTGACATTTTATTGTTAGCTTTAATAAACTTTTAATTGTATACCTTATCCTTCGTACCTAGTCTTTTTTATAATAAGTGCGCTATTTTTTCTTTGATTTATTATTGCCAAACTTATATACTGCATTAGCAACTACTACCATTAAAAAGATAACAAATATAATTGGAATTACTGTTACAATTATCGGTTTATACTTTTCTGATATTTGAGGATATTTGTTTTCTATGAAAATTCCGGTTATTAGTATAATAGCAATTAATGTTACTAGTGTAGTCATAACTAATAGAAATGTACGCTCAATTTTACTACAATTATATTTTAAGGCAATTATAAATGCCACTACCATGCAAGAACTTAATGCTAACACTATTATAGGAAAAGGTATATTTTCTATACCTACAACCTTAATAATGCTCATCGATATAAATACAAATATAATTGCCATTATATTATTTTTTTCATAATTCATTTCACTTTCCTCTAAATATCCTAACATTATAATTCTAACATTTTATCATTATTTTCTGTATTTATAATTTTCATAAGCATCTGTGTAACCAAGAGTTATATCCCGAACGTGAAACGCCTAATTATTAAGCATTCCGCTAACAGAAACTCGGCGTTTTTCCTTGTTTAAATCATCACGCTTTTTAGTGACTTTAAGGTAAATAGTTTCTGTTATCTTCCTAGAATGCTTATAGCTTTTTTTAGCACATCAAGTGCATCCTGCGTATCTCTAAGTTCACACTTAAGTCGTGAAATTTCCTTTTGATCATCACTTGAGTAATTTCCAAAGCCACGTACAGTGATTCCTCCATTTTCACGAGATTGTCTAAGCCATTTAGTTAAAGTACTTTCCCCAATTCCAAGATTCTTTGCACATCCATTTTGGCCAAGTTCCTTATGGCTTTCATAATAATGTATTGCATCTTCTTTAAATTGCTTACTGTGTTGTTTATTCATGATAAAGTCCCCCATTCCATCTTAGTTCTATTTTATTCTTTATTTGGAACTTTCTCAATTAAACTTGTACTATTTATATTCTAGCATCACCTCGCATTTTTAACATAGTAGTGATTCTTGATTATTTTTGATTTCAACTAGGTTTTAGATGCTACTTACTGCAGAATTCTAATTATACAGTAAGTTAAATTGTTTTCTAACTATTCAATATTTAAATTTCTAAAAATATTATACTCAAGCATATATTTAAGCGACATGATTAGTATAATTTTGTGTTATTTTATTTTTGTTTTTTTGATTTATAACCCTTATTATATTTGTAAATTGCATTAGCTCCCCCTATTATTAAAAGGCTAAAAAATATAATTGCAATTAACACTATAAATAGGTTTCTATAATATTTTGAAATTTGAGGGTAATTATTGTCGACACTAACCCATATTATTAATACACTAAATAGTAATACTGATAATATTGTCATAATCAATAGATATACTCTCTCTTTTTTACTACCCTTATATTTCATGACACTTAAAAACATTCCTAACGAACACAATACTAGTATAATAATAATGACTGGAAAAGGTATGTTTTCTATACCTATAATTTTAATAATAGCAATTAATACAAAAGCTACTATAATTGCTATTACATTTTTGTTTTCCAAGCAAATCATCTCCTATAAATTTGTATCAATAAACTTATTAAATATCTTCATTCTTATATTAATCTTTTTTCCATATTTGATTTTCTGCAACTTCTGCTGTCATACCTACTCCAACTGCAAATAAAACTGTCCACCCAACTGGATTAGACAATCCAAATAATATTACAGTTGCAGACACTCCAACATCAATACCTGTCCTTCCCCATGCTTCACTACTGCTATAACCACTGTGAAAATCATCCCACACAGCAGCACCAGTGAATACGACACCTACTGCTCCTACTCTCTCTACACTACCTATCCCTCTAAGTACATTTGCTCCTTTAACTGGTACCATAAACTCTAGTCCAGCACGTCTTAAAGCCCTATTAATCGCTAGTGGTACAGCCTTAGGAATATCGCTTAATGCTGAGCTAATTCCACCTTCAATTCCTGTAACAACTGCACTTTTTGTAACACCTTTTGCTTGACTTCCACTAGAAACTATTCTGCCTGATGAATTCTTATTATTATCTTTAATCAACCGCTATATAAATTCTACAATTGTTTCTACTGGATTAACCATTCTGATGTTTAATTTCATATTCAACACCATTTAAAATAAGGCTACTTGTCTATATAAATAATATTGAATTACGTTATACTTTATAAAATATATCTAAACATAAAATAAAATTATATTTACTCTTCATAATAGTTGATTTTATAAAAAGCATCAATAAGTAATTTTAGTACATATTGATGCTTTTTTATTATTTTAATGCAAATCATATCAAGTTTTTATATAATTATCATTGTTTATACAACTCCAATTTACCTATAACAATATGTGCTAAAATTTATAATAAGTTTATATCCTTTTATACAAATAATTTAATTTCAAAACATATATTGGATTATTTTTTATTACTTGCAATAGACCATGCAATAACAGAAATTAACATAATTATTAAAAAGATCACAGAAGTCGGTATTAGAAGATAATTAGTAAGAAATTTATATTTAACCGGCATTATCTCTAAAAAAATATTGATATAGAAAATGCAATTAAGTTTAGAGCAAAAATTATATAATATTTATCTTTGTTTTTACTTTTTCTTATTCTAAATATACTCCATACAAAATAAAGTATACCCGATAATATTATAAATAATATAACACAATATGGTATATTTTCTATTCCAATATATCTTATCACCATGACGATACTAAATACTAATATAAATTTAATTATTTTATCTGTACTTCTCATACTACCTCCCTATAAACTTCATATTTGATTTGCTAATAATTATATATTTTTTTCTTTAGAACCTCTCCGCCTACAGTAACTACAACAGTTGCTACTAATAATCCACCCAATCCTATTGGAGTAAATAGTGATAATCCAATTAACGTACCTGAACCTATTACATCAATTGCACTTCTTCCAAAGGCCTCTGAAGAACTATATCCACTATGGTAATTATCCCATACACAGACACCTGTTAATGCAATTCCGTATTAATTTTATAAAATACATTATAATAACTTATATATAATAGGCTGCACAAGTTTACATCTAAAATTCCGTAGGAACGGAGGAATTTTTTCCTTGCACCACTGTTGGAGCGAAGTAACAGTGTTGAAGAGATTATTTATAGTTTTCATTTAACATCTCAAGATACTGTTACTTCGCATTTTATTTATAATAGAAAAGATTCTTTTTTCTATTATCTTCAACTTCATCAAACCTTTTAATCTCAGTATCTTTGTAATTATTTACTTTACATATAACATCATTAAGAAAATCTTCTTTAAACTTAAATTGTGAATCTAAATAAACCTCTGATATTACCGAATATTCTATATGCCCTGGTTCATTGCCTACAACATACAATGGAAAAAGTCCCTCGAAATTTTTATTAAGAAGCGCATGACTATATATAGTTGCATCTATAACTTGCCCCTTATACATATTAAAACAATGTGCATAATTTCTTTTATGATTTTTAATTTCAACATATAAAATTCCTTCTATAACAGGTACATCAATACCTCTTACCCTTGAAATTTGACTAATAAGCGCACTTACAAGGTTAGCACTATTTAGTATCTGATAATTAGAAATACATAATTTACACAAACTTTTAAAAAAGACTTTTTCCTCGCTATCCATTCTTAACCTCTTTAATACATTTCTACTGGCTTACTTTCATCAGTTTTATCATCTATTATCTTATTTCTCATAAGAAATTCTCTTACCTTTGCCTTATACTCATCCTTATTCTTTAAATAAGATTGGGCATGCCCTGCATTAGGAGCAATATATAAATATTTTGGGCCCTTTTTCTCTATATACAGCTCCAAAGACATGTATGGTGGAATAAAATCATCATCTGCACCATGAATAAACATTATAGGCACTTCAACTCCATCTAATGCTTTCTTCGGCGATATTGAGTACAATGAAAATCCAGCTTATACCAAGCATAAACGCTAGAATAAAATACTATGGCATTTGCTATTATTTTACCATGATTTTTCATTTCCTCTGTAAGTTTATCACTAAACAACTCTGGCAAATCAGAAAAAGGACAATCCACTATATAAAAAGATACATATTTTTCTTTTATATTCATATTAGAATGCAGAAGTGCTGTAGCTGCTCCCATAGATTCTCCGTGAATTCCTATTATTCCATTTGGATTTTGCTTTCTAACCCACCTTACACAATTATCCAAGTCGTACTTTTCAAAATATCCAAGGGAAATATTATTTCCACCACTAGTACCATGATATCTGGAATCATAAATAAGCACATTATACCCTAAGTCTATGTACATGTCTGCATACTTCATTGATTCCCATCTGCTTCCTGTTATACCATGTACAATTATAATAGTGTTTTTGGTTCTTACAAAAATTTCTTATATAAGTTCCAGAAAGCTTATAACCAAAATTAGACTGTATAGTCACATCACTTTTATCAAGTAAATTAAATCTTTCATAATCAAAAGTAGATTTAAAATTATTATATGAAACACTATTGCTTTTATTAAATTTTATTTCACATACCTGGTTATAAACCATACTCCCAATATAAATGCCTATACAGCTAATCGTAATAAATACTAAAAGCATTAATATCAAAATTATTCTTCTTATATATTTTTTTACTTTCATTTTATATCGCCACCATCTTGGCTAATCAAAATGTAACTATTAAAATAATAAACTCAAGACTTCTTACATATATTCAGGTTTTCTATTTTTATAGTACACTGTCCTTAAGTTACATTCCTCTGCTATTGAAAAGGCCTCTTTAATATTCATTCCTATATTTTTATCATAATGAGCATCTGAGCCTATTGTAACAAAATTTCCACCCATCTCTCTATATCTTTTATAAATTGGTATTAAGTTTTTAATTATATAAGCTTTATCAAGCCTTCTGGAATTTATCTCAAGAGCAATTCCTTTATCTATGATAAATTTCAAAACCTCATCGATTAACTCCGCATATTCATTATAATATATTTCACTATCTTCATATGTTGCGTATCTACAAATATAATCTATATGTGCCAGTGAATCTACATATTCATGTGTTTTAATGCAATTTATCATAGCTTGAAAATATCTTCTATATGTGCTGCTTTTTTCCTTACCCTTATAATATATTTTTTCATAAATATCAATTCCATCAACAAAGTGTATAGATCCTATAACATAATCAAAATCATAGTTTTCATTTATTTTCCTATTTTCATCACTATACTCCTCTGTCATTCCAATTTCAACTCCAATTAGATAATTATCACCCCTATATTTATAATATTTATTAAAATAATTATCTATGTCAAAATAAACTTACCTTTTTCAGGATAATTTAAATCAATATGATCTGTAGAAATAATTCCTAGTTTTAGTTTTTTAGCAGCTTCTAATGCACTTTCAATTTTAAGTTGTGAATCCGTAGAAAACTCAGTGTGGACATGGCTATCAAATATCATAATATCACCTCACAAAATTCAATGTTTAAATTAATTATAACAGAAAACTTGGTTATGATAAAACTACACATAAATTTACCATAATTTTTTGTTTCACTATGTATTTAGTAACATCTAATTGATTTTTTACATAATTTATTATGGTGGGGATGAAATTTATCCATAAATAATTTGCAAGGAGAAAATAATGTATTATAACTACAATGACAATGATAACTTCGATCCTATGAGATTCGAAAATGATGAATGTGAATGCAATGAAAAGGCTCCTTTTGTTTGCCCTGTTTTAGCTAACTGCCCTTTTTATTCTGGTATGAGGCAAGAAAATGATGATGAAACTAGGCAGCCTAATATGCCACCTGGACCTCCTCCAACCTATACTCCTAATAAAAGTATGCAAGCACCTTCGGGTCCTAGCTTAAAAGCAGTTGATCCTGGAGCTATAAGAATATGCAGATATAAATATACTTATATCTGGGAAACTAATGGAAGAGCTTACTGGGCATATATTACTTATGTAGGTCGAAGATCAATCGCTGGCTATAGATGGATGCGTAGAAGATGGGTTTATTTTGGACTTGATTTAAGAAGAATTGAATCATTTACCTGTAGGTAAGGCTTAATTTTCATAACTTAAAAATATTGCGAACTAATTCGAGTTAAGGGTTTTAACTTGCCTTTGCTAGTTAAAAGACTAACTTTTTCACTTATGTGAAAAGTGAAGGGTTTGACGATGCTTTGCACGTCAAAGATGAACTTTTCGTCTAAAACCAAAAGTTAAGGTGATTTTTTCCTCCTCTTCGCTACGAAAAAATAAATAAATTAAAGATTTTCTGTAAGCCTTACAAAGAAGAATATCGGAAAGCCGTGTGCGAGAAAACCGCATGCACGGTTTGATGAGGAGAAGGTGGCGATTCGCCACCGACTTACTCTACAAACAGATTGAAATATCTAAGCATTTTATGATTTTTTCACTAAGATTTATTAGGATTTTTTTAAACCGTTCCTTCAGCATTGTTACTTCGCTCTCACGGTAGTGCAAGGAAAAAATTTGTACAGTTCATTATATATAAATCCTATATTGAAATAGCATCCTTCATTGTACTTTGTACTCTGTCACCTGTACTCTATTTTTAGTTCGTATTATTTACATAGTGTACATTTATATTAAGGCTGATTCATTAAAATCAATTTCTAAATTATCGTATATTCCAACTTTTATCTTGTCTTTAAAGGTATAACTTTCAGGTGCTGCATACTGATTTGTACCATTATCAAGTCTATAAACTAATACAGTTTCTTTCATTGGATTTACTATCCAGTATTCGCGTATTTTATATTGGTCATATAGGTTTAATTTTCTTATATAATCACTAGCAAGATTAAAGGGTGACACGACTTCAACAATCATATCTGGTGAGCCAGTGCAGCCTTTATCAGTTAAATTATTTTTATCACATATAACGGAGATGTCTGGTTGAACTACATTTTTACTATTTAGTATAATATAAGGATAGTTTAGCATAAGGATATATCCTTAACAACATATTTATTTATAATTAAATTGTATGTTACTGGATTATATGTTACAATTTATTTAAATTTTTTAGGATAGTGATATTTATGTTTTTGACGTTAAAATTAAAAAATCATAGGATTAGCTTAGTATTCATATTTCAAATATTAGTGCTTATAGTTGGAATAATATTGGGCCAAGGGAAACACATGAATAAGTATATAGTTATATTAATAAGTATAACTTTTTTAATAACAGCGTTATATATTTTTTTTAAAAGAAAAAAGTGTGTACAGTAAATTTATATTTTGGGGAATGCTATTTTGCTTTTTAGGAGACATAACAATTGCGGGTTTCATTAATGGCGGTTTTATGGTTGGTGGAAGCATGTTTGCAATTGCACATATAATTTTTATAATAGGTTATATAAAAACTATAAGAGCTCAAAATGGTATTGTTTTTAATAGAGAATTTTTTATAAGTGCAGTATTTTATTATGCCATTTTAATAGTACTATGGATATTAAAGCTTAGATATATGCAGAATAATGGTGGTTTACAAATTGGTATTTTTGTTTATGGGATATGCCTAACAACCATGGCTTCATTGGCGGCAGCTTTATGTAAAAATCAGAAAAAATATTTAAAAACAGCAGTTGGAGCGGTGTTTTTTATTATTTCTGACAGCTTCATAGGCATGAGTTATGCAATAAAAGTACCTTATTCTGAGGCAATTATATGGACAACTTATGTTATTGCATTGTATGGGATAATTTATGGAGGCAAAACAGCAGTTAACAAGACTTTATAAAACAGTATAAAAGCCTACTATTTTCTAGTAGACTTTAGAAAATGCTCAATAGCTTTATCTAATAATTTAGACACTGGTATTTTGGTACAAATAAATTTCAAGTTTCAAGGTGTTTTATCTTTAGAAAGAGAGGTGAATATCAATGATAAAAGCATTAAACATTAGATTATATCCAACTCAAGAACAAGAAATTCTGATGTATAAACACATTGGTTCAATGCGATTTATTTATAACTGGGCTTTAGATAAGCAAATCAAATACTATAAAAATACCAAAAAGAAGCTATCTACCACAGAGTTAGGTGAAGAATTAACTGTATTAAAGAATACAGATGATTTTAAATGGCTTTATGAAGTATCAAATGCAACTCTTAAAGAAAGCATTAGAGATTTAGAGAAGGCTTATAAAAATTTCTTTAATGGAAGTAGATTTCCTAAATTCAAAAGCAAGAAAAAATCAAGGTTAAGTTTTTATAGAGTATACGATAGAATGCATTTTAAAAATGATTTTGCTAATCTTGAAAAGATAGGAAAAGTTAAATACAAAGCAGATTATAATATAGATTTAACTATTATAAAAAAGTTTAACAATCCTAGAGTAAGTTTTAACGGTAGAGTTTGGGTACTTTCAGTAGGCATTGAAGTTCAAACACAAAATATTTATTAAATAAAAAAGGGGGGAGTTACCAAAAGACTAAGAACATTGCAAAACTTGAAAAGAAGATTAAAAAACTTCATAGTAGAATAACACATATCAGATTAAATCATATACATCAAGCTACTTCTAAAATAGTGAAAGCCAAACCTTTTAGAGTAGTTATGGAGGATTTAAATGTAACTGGTATGATGAAAAATAAGCATTTATCAAAGGCAATAGCAGAGCAAGGTTTTAACATATTTATAAATCAGATGAAATATAAATGTAGTTGTGGTTTTATAGTTGATAAAGATAAAAATGCAGCCTATAATCTTGCAAAATATGGTTTGGAAATATCACTTTAAAGATTTTCTAAATTGGGGATTCGTTATACCCCACTACTGAGAAAGTAGCAAAGCCTATGGAGTGTTATATAAACCAAAGTAGCCTTGGCAAAATGGGATATTATGAAGTAGGAAAGAAACAAATAGTAAGGTTTTATAATTTTCTTATAAAGTTTTATATAGTTTTGGTAACGGTGAATTGCATGAATGAAGAAAATGATTATATACTGAGATTAATAAAATCCACTATAGATTTTATGGTTGCTGTTTTTTTCAAAGAAAAACGCTATAGGTAATTGTATCGATGAAGTAAATCACAAGGTGAAGGTTTCTGAGGATGATTTACTTCAGTTTATGGTTAATAAATACATAAGTGACGGTAAAATTAATGAAGCGGAAGATATGATATTTGAAGCAATAGAAGCAAATAAATCAGAGGAAAATTTTAAGACAGCAGTATCTTTTTATGAAGAGATAAATAATTGGAGTGAAGATAGGCTTTCTAAATGTAATTTTTCGAAAAAAGAGATAATACAGGGCTTAGAAGATGTAAAAGAAATATATAAAAAGCTTAATTAAGTATAGATAAGCAAGCTGAAATAATTAAATTACTAATGCCAAATTTATATTGATAAACTGGAATTTAACTCAGAGCACAGAGTACAAAGTACAGAGTACAGTGAAGGATGATTTTTCTCCGCTATGCTTCGAAAAATCTTAAAACTTAATACGCGCAAAGCGCTTAAAATATAGTGTTCAGCGCAGCTGACACTATCAAGTTATGGATCGATGTCAATATTTTAGACACAAAAAGTCGAACTTTTTTATGCAATTTTTCTTGATAGCTCCTCACATTGTTGAGGAGTTATATATCCAATACTTCCATGTATCCTTCTTTTATTGTACCAAGCTTCTATATAACATTGGATTTTAAATTTTCTCCTTGCTTTTTAATTATTTTTTTATTTAAAAGCCTATATGCGGTTTCTTCTTCATCCTTATTAAGTATATTTATATGAACGTCATTTTTTACAACTTTAATATAAAGTTTACCTTCCTTTTCTGAAAGCATTTTTTCATTTGCATTTTCCTCATAATTTATAACTTCTAATAATCCAATTCCAGGATACTTGCTTACTGTAAATTCTCTTTGTCCTTCCTTAAATATTTCTTCTTCAAAACCAAGCATACGCCACTTATTTCCATGGGGTCTCATAGGCATTTCACTGTAAATAGTTTGTTCTTCAAAAAAGTCAGATAACATTTTGGGGAAAATAATCCACATAAACCGCTTAAAATCTTTTTCATACCGTACGTATTTCAAATTATATTTTTTTAATATTTCTACTATATTTTTAGATGTAGTCTCAGCACATTCTTTTAACAATGGTTTTATTACTCTCTGGCTCTCCTTTGACAGTATAAGAAAATTCACTCTATACTTATCCTTACTTACTTTTTTCAAAATATCTTCACTTACAAGTGCTTCAATATCTTCTTCTAAGTACACTCTCGGAACTCCAAGCTCTATACTTATATCTTCAATACTTACAGCCTTATTTGCTGCATAAAGAAGAATATTTTGTTTAAGTAAACTTTTTTATTTGACCTTTTAAATAAAAATTTGAATATGGAGATATAAATGTTCCTTGTATGATAACAGTTAATCTTCCAGGTGAATAGGTTTTTTCTGTATAATTCTTCATTTTTTTCATTTTCTCCTTTAACATTTTTTTAGCTTCGTGAAGCCTCCATTTTACTGTTGTTACTGGTATGTCCATTTCATCTGCTATTTCACTACATTTTTTATCATGAACATAATAACTTACCACTACTTCCCTATAACTTTTAGAAAGTAGGCTTATTTCTCTTCGCAAGAAGTTGTATTCTTCATTTTTTATAATTTTTTCATCTATATTAACTTGCGATTTTAATTTTTCTGTCCCTATTCCTTCAATATATATAACAGAATTTTTATTTTTTCTTGCAAGCCACTTATAATATGTATACCTAGCTACAGTCCAAAGCCATCCCAAAAGAGCTTCCTTACCTTCATAATGTTTAATTTTTGCATAAGATTTATAGACCTCTAAAAGTATATCCTGCATTAAATCTTCTGCTTCTACACTGTCTTCTGTTCGCTTTACTGCAAAGCCAAAGATTTTTTCTAAATTTTCATTTATAAGTTTATCTATAAATTCCTTATTAATTGTAATTTGATTTTCCATGGAAAAAGTCACCTCATATATATAAAATACCAAAAAACAAAAAAAGGATAGGTATTTTAAAAAAAAAAAAATTTAACCTATCCAAAAATTACTTACTTCTTGTCATATATAATTTTTTTTATACTGTGAACAGATAGAAAAAACTCTTCTACCAATTTAGTAATTTTGTCACCATTTTTATATCTTCGTTTTATGGTTTCATTTCTATTCTTTATATATTGCCTGTTTCCAGAGTTTTCTCCCCACTTTTTTCTTTTCTTTAATTCAGCAGGAATATAAATATATTCACCTTGAACATATTTTTGAATTTTCCTAACTAAGGTATCTGGTAAAACAGCATCTGCTTTAACATATTTCACAAAACTCAGCTCCTAATTTATATTTCAAATTAGAAGTGAAAAGCCTGTCTATATGTTCTTATCTTAGTATTAGCAAAAGTACATTAATTCAACTTGGTATAACTAATTTTAAAGAGGAAAATTTATCCATAAAAGAAAGATACGTAAAAAGCCCTAGTGTGCTAATAAATATTGGAATAGTTGGTGATTCTACTGCTGCAACAGATGCAGATAAAGTAGTCTGCATAGAAATGAAAGTTTACGATTTTCCTTTTGAAATAAATGTAGCAATTAATAACATAGCATGATATGGATAGATAAGCTAAAAAGTTGAAATAACTAACGCTGCGAAAAATCTAAAAACTTAACGCTTATCTATCTATAATTATCTCTTATTCTGGGTAGTTAAGTCTGTCCTCTGATATATTTTCAAGAACTTCAGTTAAGTACTTATGTCCCCAATATTTTGCCATTGATAAATTCATATCCAAATAATTTCCGCAGTCTTTTGCAGCAGCCCCAGGTACTTCACCTTCGAAATCTGCCATAAACTTATACATTTCTTTTAATAAATCCACGATATCGCTGGATTTATAATCTCCATGTAAAATCAAATAAAATCCTGTTCTGCATCCCATTGGTCCAAAATATACAGTTTTTGATGCATATTCCTTACTATTTCTTAAAAATGTTGCTCCTAAATGTTCAATAGTGTGAACTTCCGCTGTATTCATAACAGGCTCATCATTAGGACTTGTCATCCTTATATCAAAGGTAGTTATAACAACATCACCAAACTTGTCTTTTCTTGAAACATAAACACCAGGCTTTAATTTTAAATGATTGACTGTAAAACTTGCAATTTTCTCCATGTTAATTCCTCCTTTACATACCTGTATAGTAGCATTTATAAAAATGATTTTCAAGTACTATATATTAAAATTATTTAATACAAAATTCTTTTAAGTCATAATCTATTTCTTATTTTTACCTTTTAACGATTTTAATAAACATATACACTATTAGCGATAAAATAGCTGCATATGTAATGATTTCACCAAACTGAGATACCAACGGTACTATGCTCTCCCATGAATCGCCAAACCAGTATCCAAGACCAATGTATATACCCGTCCAAAAAAATTCACCAAGCAAGGCAAATAAACTAAACACAGCTATACTATAATTTACAATACCAGCTGATGCATTCACAAATGGTCCCATAGGGGAAATTAAAAATCTCGTTAAAAAAACAGCTGATTTTCCATGTTTATTCAAATAATTACGTGCTTTTAATATCTTGGGTTCAAAATAACTATTTAATCTAGGAAACTTAATTAATAGCCTGTATCCAATAATTTTCCATAAGAAATACCCCGCACAATCACCAAGCCACGCAAAAATCCATACCTCTAATACAATAAGTACTATATTAAATTCTCCAGCATATGCAAATGCTCCACAAGCTATTACTAACATAGACATTCCAATAGGAACTCCAATCCCTTGAAGTATCATTAAAATGCTCAAAAACCATATATTATAATCTCTAAAATATTGTATTAATAATTCCGTAAAGTTACTCATATATTCTACCTTCTGTAGGCTTATGTCTTGAAATTATCTTCATTAAATTTTCTTCAATTTGCTGTGGATTTTTATTATATTTTTTCGACAACTTCCAAATTGGCATATCTTCATCACCTTTTTCAGGTTTAATTTCTAAAGCTTTAAAAATATTTTCTTCTTTTATATTATGCTTTTTTGCCAGCCTCTTTACTGTCATCCACTTGTAAATACTCATATTTCCAAATTGCCTATTTTCCATCGTGGGAGGCTTAATATTTCTAATTTCTCTGTGTAACAATAAAGATTGCCTTGTTATTAAAATTATCATTATAATAATTAATATTGATAGTACACTTAATTTTTCCTTCCTGTTCATAAAGCTTCTTTCTGCCTTTGGATGATATTTAGTGAAAAAAAAATACTTATTAATAATCTTATTAGTGCTAAGTTTATTATTTAATATATACTCTATTGCTATTCAAAACCAAAAAAAAGAAATGCAAATGATATATTTATAACCTGCATAGATGCGGCTGATTCTTGTTTTGGAGTTGACTATGACAAGATAGACGAAGGTACTAAAACTTATTATTTTTCAAAGCTATCTTCAAATTTGCATACAGCTTCAGATATATTACAGTTTACTTCTTATGCTAATGTTCCAGGTAAAGTAAAAAGTTCTATGAATGCAATATCTAAATTGTATTTAATAACAACAAACCCTAATAAAACAACAACTGAAAAATTAAAGACTATTGGAGAAAAAGAACAAGCTATTTTCAAATATTTACATTTTATAAGTAATGATCCTCAAAACAAAGATAATTGGGATAAACTTTTAAAAGTTGAAAATGATATAAATTATTAAGGTAAATTAAAAATAGGAGCAAATTTTCATAAAAATTTGCCTCCTATTTTTAATATGTTTTATCGAGAAACATAAACGTGACCTTGATCTACATCTTTTGAAAGGTTCCATGATACACTTGGTATTCCATGTATATCCATACTTATACCTCCAAAAGAAACTTGCTCGTGTAAATAATTTCCAGTTATCCATCCTTTATTAACATTTGAATTATTATAAGATACACCTGTTGAAATCATGCAATCATTAACATCTCCTGTTAAATAAGAAGCTCCATATGTTTTAACATTAAAGGTTGCCATAACTCCATTTCCTTCGTTATCAATTTGTACAGAAGGCTCAACATACCCTGATTCTGAGCCATAATCAATACCTGCTGTGTCATATGCATACTCGTATCTGGCCATTCTTTTTCCGCTATTTGATATTATTAATCCATCTGAAGTTGATATTCCAATAGCATCAGTACCAGCAAAAATTGGTTTAGTTAACCATGAACAATAATTGTATGCCATATAGTCAGCAGATGTACCCTCATGCGCACCAGTATATACTTCTAACGACATTCTCATCCATGAACAATTTCCGTCAACTTGACCACCAATATAATCCATTGCTCCTAATTTCATTTCATCTTCATATTGCTGTTTAGTATATTTTGTAACTATATAATCCTTTTGAGCTTCAGCTGCACTAGCATAAAACTTTTTAGTTTTAACATTTGATTTAGGTGTATATTTAAAATATGTTTCTGTACTAGATACTAATTTACCAGTAGTATTTTCTTCTAAATCTTCTTTTACTTCGGGAAATTTTTAATCATTGATAACGTTGTTGGATCAGTTATAACATTTCCTCTTATTACTACTTGTCCATCTTTGTTCGTGGCAGCAAATGCATTTACTGGAATAATTATTAACGCAATCAAAAATGTACTTATTACTATTTTTATTTTCTTATTGATGTTTAATTTTTTCATATTATCACTTCTCTCTCAATATATGTAATTACATGTATAATATACCATATATTTGTATTTGTAAACTCTGCTTTAAATTTAGTAATATTTTCCGACGTTACTGCACCCCAATAATATATAATTGAAATTTTAACAAAGAAGGAATGTATATATACATTCCTTCTTTGTTTTTATAACAACTCTGTCTTATTTTTCATTGTCTCTCGGCTAGGATTAGTGTATAACAGTGTTGTTTGTATACTACTATGTCCTGCCAAATTAGCAACTTCGTGCACAGCAAATCCACTTTCTAATGCATTGGTGCAAAAGAAATGTCTAAGTTTATGAGGTGTTATTTTATTACTATACCTTTTAAACTCTTTATTTATAACACTTCTATCCACCCTATCCGATTGCCTGGAAACAAAAATATAGTTGCTTACTGAATTTCTTATTTTAATGTATTCTTTTAATGCATTAATGACTTTTGTATTCAAATATACAGTCCGCTGCTTTTCTCCCTTTCCATTTCTCACAATCAATTCTTTTGCTTCTAAACTCATATCTTCTAATTTAACATTAAGAGCTTCTGAAATTCTTATTCCGGTATAAGCCAACAGCGTAACAATTGCATATAATCTTTTGTCTCCTGCCTCCAGAATCTTCTGTCTAAAGTTCTCAACATCAACTTTACTTACATCTGTCGGATTGGCATAGTTTGTTTGTATTTTTAACATATCATCATCTCTAATTACAACATTCTCTTGTATCTGATTTTCTATCAAAAACTTATTTAACAATCCTAAAGAACTAAGTTTAGCATTTATTGTTTTTCCATTAAGGCTTTTACCTTTATGTTTTTTTATATGCATCAAATAACTTTTATACTCTAATACATTTTCTCTATATAATTTATTGAAGTCAAAACCATACGTATCCTGGAACCACTTAATATATTCTTTTATATGTAAAATATAACTTTTTATAGTATTTTCACTTTTTCCCTCATTAGCCATATAATTTTTAAATTCATTCACAAGCTGCTGCATATTATCACCATACCTTTACATTTCAAAATTATGTTGCACTCACATTTTGTTAATTTCATAATAATTATGTTGCACTCAACAAGGTGATTATATCATATGGACAGCACAAGTGCCACATAATTTATGTTATGTGGCACTTTAAAAATATTAATTTTAGCAACACCTTCAGAAAGTCTTGCCTAAAATAAACACTCACTAGGAATTACTTACAATTCTCTTTTTGTAGATGTTCCAATTCAATTTTGGTATTTTCTAGTTCCTCAATCTGTTTTTTATATTTTGCTATTTTATCATCTGCTCTAGGAGTAGCTGGAGTAATGAACATCTTTAGGCTTCCAATTACTTCACAAATTTTATAAATTACTTCATTATATGTTTCATTCAATACATCAATATTATCCTCTTCATCATTTAAAAACCTTACTGGTTTTATAAGATTTAATTTATTTTCATCGATAATATTGTTTATTTTTCTTATATCGTTATTTATACGTGTATTTAATCCTCCACCCATACTTTTTTATACCTCCATTTCAAAATTTTACTTTATTATATCAAATATAAGAATAAAAGTATCAACCATTTTTAAACGTACATAAATAAATTTCACCACTTTTTTAAACGCTAATATTTATATAAATATGCTGTCCAAGAAGATGTACCTTTTTAAACAAATTTAAGCAAAAAATAAAAAACTGATTAAGCCTAATTTTTAAGCTTAACCAGTTTTTATTGCTTTTATACATAATTACATTGCCTGAAATAATTTTTCATCTAACTGTTTAATAAATCTAGAAGAATTCTGAATGTTTTGCTTAGGATCATCAGTAAACGCATCTACATAAGAAATAAACAAATTCTTTTTAGCCCTGGTTATCGCAACATAGAAAAGCCTTTGCTCTTCCTGAAGCTCTGCCAAGGTTGTACTCATTTTAGATGGAAATATTTCATCGTTTAAATACGGTAAAAATACATTTTCCCATTCAAGTCCTTTTGCCCTATGAACAGTAGAAATAGTTACTGCATCCGATTTATCATCATCTTTCTGATTGTCTAAGATCAAATCTTCTATGAAACTATCTATTGTTATATATTCCTCTGCCATTTCAATAAATTTTTGTACATCGCTTATTCTGTTGTCAATACTATCATTGTCATATTCCTCATATAAGTAATCTTGATAAAATTGATTGAAGATATACTCTATTTTTTAGCCGGAGAGGGTATTTACTAACTTCATCCATAATATAAAAGATATTTCAATATAGTCTTTTGATTTCTTAGGTTTTTTGATAAGCTGAACTAATCATAGTTAAAGTTGTAAAATTTGAAAGCCTCATATATTGCCTTCGGCTGTTTTAGGTCCAGGTTGATTTTTCCTCCGTTTCCCTACGGAAAATCTTTAACGTATTTAAATTATTTATTTTTCGTAGAGAAACGGAGAAAAATATTCCTTAACCTTTTTGCCGTGGCAAAAACCTTTCACCTTTTGACAAGCAAAGCTATGTCAAACCCTTCACTTTTTCACATAAGTGAAAAAGTTAGTTTTTTAATGAGCAGGGCGAATCAAAACCCTTCACTCAGCTCGACAAATTCCAATTTGTGTGGATAAATTTGGTATTGGTAATTTAAATATTTCAGCTTGTTTATCTATACATAATGTTAAGGGATTGGTGGTAATTTTATGAACAAAATAGAAAAGATATCTTCTATTATAGAAGAAAAAAGGAATTTATTTATTGAAGCTAACGATAAAATATGGGACTTTGCAGAAATTAGATTTAAAGAAAAGAAATCTGCTGATTTACTCTGTGACATACTTGGCAAAGAAGATTTTGATGTAAAAAAATCTGTAGGTGGCATGGAAACAGCATTTATAGCTTCTTATGGCAGCGGAAAACCTAAGATAGCTATTTTAGGAGAATATGATGCATTATTTAATATGAATCAAGAAGCTGGAATAGCTAAAAAGAAAATAGTATGTGCTGGTAAAAATGGACATGGCTGTGGACATAATGCATTAGGTGCAGGAGCACTTGCAGCAGTGGTTGGCGTAAAAGATTATATGAAGAAAAATAATATTGAAGGTACTATATGTTACTATGGATGTCCTGCAGAAGAAGGTGGATCAGGTAAAACTTTTATGGTAAAAGAGGGATTTTTCAACGATGTTGATTTAGCCTTAACTTGGCATCCAGATAGCTTAAATGCTATAACAAGTACAAGTTCTTTGGCTGATATCGAGGTATATTTTAAGTTTTATGGGAAAAGTGCACATGCAGCAGCTTGCCCACATTTGGGAAGAAGTGCTTTAGATGCTATAGAGCTTATGAATATAGGGGTTAACTATTTAAGGGAGCACGTTATTCCAGAAGCAAGAATGCATTATGCTATGACTAATGGAGGGGGACTTTCACCAAATGTTGTTCAAGCAAATGCAGAAGTTCTTTATTTACTTCGTGCTCCTAAGTTTTCCCAGGTTAAGGAAATATACGATCGTGTAGTTAATATAGCTAAAGGAGCTGCACTAATGACAGATACAAAGTTTGAAATAATATTTGATTGTGCAGATTCTAACTTAATTCCTAATGATACACTTGGAAAAGTAATGTATAAATACTTAGAAAAGCTTGGACCGGTTAAAGTAGATGAAAATGATATTAAATTTGCTGAAGAGTTAAGAAGTACATTATCAGAGGAAGAAAAGGTTTCTGATCTTAAAGATTTAAGTAAAGAATTAAGAGAAAAGGCTAAGCAAAGCCCAGTTGCTAATTTTGTAAAGCCATTTGAATCAAGTAATGAAACTATGCCTGGTACTACTGATGTTGCAGATGTAAGCTGGGTTGTACCAACAGCTCAATGTAATACTTCAACCTGGATGCTTGGAACACCAGGACATTCATGGCAGGCAGTTGCACAGGGAAAATCAGCATTGTGTCATAAAGGATTGCTTCTTGCAGGAAAGGTAATAGCATTATCTGCAATTGAAGCTTTTGAAAATAAAAGCCTTATAGACGAAGCAAAAACAGAACTTAAAGAAAGACTTGACGGTGAAGAATATATTTCACCTATTCCAGATGGGGCAAAACCCAAAATAGAGTAGAGAGTAGAGAGTTTTCAAAATGCTTGTAAAACTAAACTGTTTGTAATTTAAGCATTTGAGGTAGTAGCCTATATACGTGGAGGGAACTTATGAAAAGCATTGATGAAATAGTAAAATCAATTGAGGAAAAACAAGATATATATATAAAAGTCTGTGATAGAATTTGGGGATTTGCAGAAACAAGATTTGAAGAGTATAAATCCTCCGAACTGTTACGCAGAATCTTAAAAGAAGAAGGCTTTAGATTAACAGAGGGCATAGCTGATATGAAAACTGCATTTGTCGCATGTTATGGAAGTGGAAAGCCTATAATTGCATTTCTAGGAGAATTCGATGCGTTGTATGGAATGAGTCAAAAATCAGACGTGCCTGTTAAGGAACCAATTGTAAAGGGCGGAAAAGGTCATGGTTGCGGCCATCACGCTCTTGGTACTGGTGCTATGGCAGCTGCTATTGCAGTTAAGGACTATATGAAGAAAAATAATATACAAGGAACGGTAAGATTTTATGGATGTCCTGGAGAGGAAAGTGGATCTGGAAAAGCTTATATAGCTAGAGAGGGATATTTTGATGATGTTGATGCTGCTTTAACCTGGCATCCTGGAAGTGAAAATGCTGTATGGTCTATGAATTTTTTAGCTACACTTCAAGTTTATTTTAAATTTCATGGAAAAAGCGCCCATGCAGCGGCTTGTCCACACCTGGGAAGAAGTTCTTTGGATGCTGTTGAACTCATGAATGTAGGTGCAAATTTTCTTCGTGAGCACGTTATACAAGAAGCAAGAATTCACTATGCTATAACTGATGGAGGTGGACTTTCTCCAAATGTAGTGCAAGCTAATGCAGCAGTTCTCTACCAAATCCGTGCGCCCAAAATGCAGGATGCAAAGGCAATATACGATAGAGTTGTAAATATAGCTAAAGGTGCTGCACTTATGACAGATACAGAGCTTGAAATTGTTTTTGATAGAGGAAGCTCAAATCTTATTCTTAATGATACCTTAGATAAGCTGCTTTATAAGAATTTTGAAAAAGTTGGACCTGTTGCAGTAGACAAGGATGATATAGAATTTGCAAAAGAGATAAGAGAAACGTTAAGTAGTAGAGAAAAAAGAGTAAATGAAGAAAAACTTTCCAATTACTATGGAAGTGAAGCTGAAAGGATGGCTGAAAAAATAAGGGATAAGGAAGTAATAGATATAGTATATCCATATAGAAAAACCAATGAAGTTATGCCTGGTTCCACGGATGTTGGAGATGTAAGCTGGAATACTCCAACTGCTCAAATAACTACAGTTTGTTATGCAAAGGATACCCCGGGACATTCCTGGCAGTTAGTAGCACAAGGAAAGGAAAAACTTTTTCATAAGGGAATGCTTGAAGCTAGCAAAGTACTAGCACTTTCAGGTATAGAATTGTTTGAAAATCATGAGCTTATAGAAAAAAGCAAAGAGTGAATTTAGGGAAAGACTTGGCACAGAAAGATACAAATGTCCAATACCAAAACACATTAAACCATCACCTATACGCTAATGATCAGCCGAATTTAAACTTCTAAGCTTTTTGAGAATTTCAAATAAGATTTATTAAATTTTATTTAAATTTGCATTTGAAGATATTATTTCACATAACCGATATAAGTTAAGGAAAAATTTTTCTCAGTTGCTCTACGAAAGATTGGGGCATTCATATAATTTTAATATTTCAAGTATAGGAATGCATAAAGAGATATAAAAATGGTTATTAAATAACTTTTTACATCTCTTTTTTCATTGTTTTAAATAAATTAGAATACAAAAATAAAACAATTGCTCTATTAAAATTAAGTAAATAATAAATTTTTTATTAACACAGTGTCATTCATAGTGTTCTATTTTTACATGTGTAAGTATTTATTTGGGCCTATCGGTTTTGTGTGAAATATCTTAAATTTTGTGTGATTTAGTAAGTTGAAGCGTTTTCATTTTGGTGTTAAACTAGCTTTAAAAGCTAGCAATGCTAAGTATGTTATTTAACTATTTGTGCTCGTTAATGCAAGCTTTTTGTAATTATTCTATCGATAGATTAATTAAATTTGGTAGTAGACAGAAATAAAGTCCAGCTAAGAAATGTCAATAAGAAATAAAAAATAATTATTATTTTTATGAGATTAAAAAAGGTTAACTTTAATAAACCTTTTGACTAACTGTCAAAATCATCATTAACTTTTTTACTGAAGGTAAAAAAGTTCACCTTTTAGCGAGCAGAGCAAGTTAAAACCCTTCACCCTTAGCTTTTTTCGCCTTCTTTTTAGACGAAAAAAGTTAGTTATTACTTTGCAATATTTATTTATGTGTAAAAATACTGCTACCACCTAATTAAATTCTACTGCCAATTGCTGTCTTTAAAATTTTTCCTACTGGAACCGCTGCAACTATTCCTATAATGGTTGTAATTAATGAACTTGGAACATGTTGAAATGCAATAATAAGGCTTCCATAAAACAGCACATCAGCCAAATAATATCCCACTATATTAAAAATGCCTCCAAGCGCAAATGCAAATATATTGTTTAGAATACTATCTCCATTATATTCACCTCTATATGCCACTAATCCTACAACGTATGCCATACCGGCCTTTATAAGAAACGTAAAAGGTGCCCATATTGGAGTTGCTGAAAATAAATCAAATTATGTAAAATGTATGGGTACATTTTATTTCATATAAATCCTTAATTTTACATACTATCCTTTAACCATATATTGCGACTATCCTTTTTCTCCTAGTATAATTTTATTTATCATCTCAATATTTTAAAAATCAAAGGAGAACATTATATATGAAAAAACTAAATACAATTATTGCAACTATAATCTCCTCCGTTTTTGTTTTTTGCACCTCTACAAAAAACGTTTGCAGCAACTCAGACTTCACTCACTAGATCTGCTGCTGAGCAAAGAGCATTGAGTATAATAAATCTTAATTGGACATACTCAATCAACAAAAACTCTATTCTACCATCTACTAACGGAGACAGTGTAACACAGCCTACTCAATTTAAAAATGTAACTACTGCAACAATGACAGGTATTCCATATAATTGGGGCGGCTTGGATAGTTTGGATTCCTCTTCATCTGGAGCTCCATGGACAAATTTTTTAAATGCAATAGATAATGGCGCTTTTGCTGGGAATGTTAACACTTCTGCTCCTTATGGTTATATTCAAGGAACTGCTGGAATCGATTGTTCGGGTTTTGTACAAGCTGTTTTTAACATTAAGGATTATAAGCTTTCAACTTCTACACTATTTAACAGTTATTTTACTAAAATTAGTTTAAGCAATCTAAAACACATGGATATTTTAGACAAGCCAGGTGATCATGTTGTTATATTTGACAAATGGGGAACACAAAATGGAGTGCAAGGTGCCTTTACTTATGAAGCTACACCAGATCAAACTTATGGTGGAATACAAGGTACAAAAAAATACTTTATAACTATGAATGAAATTAATTTAGGATATATTCCTGGAAGATATGTAAACATAATTGAAGATAGCTCTACCCCAGATCCTATGCCAACTTCTGATTCATATGGTATAGTTTCCAATGTAGTTTATGCTGCTAACTTTAGGGTAAATCCTTCTACTAGTGCTGCAATTATAGGAACAATACCTAAAAACACAATTTTAAAACTTTTAGCTTCAAACTCTGGCTGGTATAATATAACTTACAATGGACAGACAGGTTGGATATATAGTAGTTTAATAGCATCTGTTCCCTATAATACGTATGTAACCGTAAATAATGTTTATCAATTAAACATCAGATCAAATCCTTCCTCAACTACTTCAATCCTTGGAGTGTTAACCGAAGGGCAATATGCAAAAGTAACTGGAATATCAGCTGATGGATATTGGTACAAGATAAGCATAAATGGGGTAGAAGGATACTCTGCAGTAAAATATTTAAAATATATAAATTAGAATCTATAAGGATAAACTAATAATATTTTTTAGATAATCCATTATAAATTTTACTGCTTCTATAAAGATTCACGCCAAAATTCCGTAGGCACGGAGGAATTTTTTGCTTATACACCGTGGGAGCTAAGGAACAATGCTGAAGGAACGATTTAAAAAAATCCTAATAAATCTTGGTTGAAAAATTTTAAAATGCTTAGATATTTCAATTGTCTGAGCATTTTTTCAGCGAGTAAACATGCACGGGGCATGGGCTAATATATATATATGCGTAATACAAGTTAAAGAAGGATAATGGCATTATATCCCAAACCTCGTGTATGATCGTTATCCTTCTATACCCTGAGCAGGTACTCGATTAAATTCACCACTTAGATTTATAGGATTTTTTTAACGCGACGAAGCATTGTTCCTTAGCATTTTTATTTCAATAAGCCAGGTAAAATTTTTTAACTGCTCATAATAAAAAGTACATCCTAAAAATTCAGTATATGATTTAAAATTTTCTATTATTCTTAAAGTTTTAGAAGATATATCTAACCTTTCACATACTTCCTTAGTTATTCATTTAAATCACCTCAGATTAAATATAAACCCTGCATAAAGGACTAAGTCAATACTTTCTAAAAATCAAAGTCCACTCATCGGAATACTTTTTTTAGCAATATATGTGCTTATATCTTACCATTATTGCAGTATTTAATCTTAAATGATATAATATTTATAATTTTTTTTTTTTACTTAGGAGATGTACCAATGAAAAAAGATAATATTTTACTTCTAATAGCTGTTTTTCTACTTATTTTTGGAACCTATATAACAGGTGCAATACTTACACCTTATGCAAAATCTCTTGGCGCATCGGGAATATCCATTGGATTAATCTCTGCTGCTCTTTATATTGTGAGATTATTTGTAGGAACGCCAATTGGGAAACTGTCAGACAAAAAAGGGATTTTATCAGTTCTTAAATACAGTATTATTATGTACCCTTTTACAGCACTTATTTATTGTTTTGCGGTTACTATACCAGTTCTAATCTTTGCACGTTTTACACATGGACTAGCTTCTGCAATGATGCTTCCAATGGTTATGGCTTATATAGGTCAAATTAGTCCTCTTGGTAAAGAAGGCTTTTACATGGGAATCTACAATACTGCAAATCTAATTGCAAGTGGAATAGGACCTCAAACTGCAACTATACTTGCTTCTGCCTACAGCAAAAAATCTTGTTTTGTAGTTTCTCTTGCTCTATCAGTAATTTCTTTTTTAATTGTAATTGCACTTCACAAAAGCAAAACACTAAATTCTGAGAACAAAAATAGTAATTCAAATACAAAGATTTCCTCAAGCAAATTACTTACAAATCACAGATTGTTAGCATTAAGCAGTATCAATATTGCTTCAGCTTTTATAATTACACTAATTAGCTTTTTCTTTATATTGTTCACTCCACAAAAAAGTATAAGTCTTGTATTTACAGGATTTCTTATTTCTATCTACAATGTTGTTGGTGGGTTTGCACAAATTCCAATGGGAAAATTCAGCGATAAATTTAATAAATGCAATTTAGTTTTATTTTCAGGCATTATAGTATCTTTACTTTTAATTTTATTTCCATACATAAACAATTTATCACTAATGATCTTGTTAATGCTTCTTCTCGCTGTAGTTTCAGCTGCTTTCGTTTCAGCTTCATCGGCATTATCTACTATACTTGGACGAACTGTAGGAATGGGAAGCACGATGGGTTTCCTTGGAACAGCTAATAGCGTTGGAATGGTCCTTGCAAGTGTATTTTTAAGTGTCGCTTCAGATTTGTTTGGTTTAAATTCGTTATTTTATTTATCAAGTGCCGTTATATTAATATGTACTTTATTATTCGCCTTCTTTTGGAAGAATAAAAAAGATGAAGCTACCTCCAAACTAAAAAATGCAAGTACCAAGATTATACAATAATATTTATTTAGTTCACAGTACACTGTGAATTGTACCCTGACCTTACAAAAGTCAAATGCTGGCAAAAGTATATTTATTAATTTAAAACTTGGAGATAGTTTCGCTATATAGATAAACAAGTTGAAAAGTAAAAATTAGTAATAGTAATTTTTACCATAAGCAATAGATTTGATTTGAGCTATGTTGAGATTGAATTTTTCCATACAGCGCAGCTGACACTATTAAGTTCTAAGATTTACCTGAGAGTAACGAAAGGTAAATCTACCTTCATTGTGCATTGTGAACTGTGAATTGTGCATTGAGTTAAATTTCAGTTTTTCGGTGAGATTATGTTAATTTGAAAAAGAATAAGTTGATTATGGATAATAAAAAATAAAGGCAATTTTTGTTTGAACCCCACTATTTTTCGTGATGCAATAAAGAAAATCATTTAAGGGAGGGTGTATCATGAACAAACATAATATCTATACAATGAGTGTAGCAAGTATCTACCCCCTTTATGTTATGAAGGCGGAGAAAAAAGGACGTACGAAAACAGAAGTCGATGAAATCATCCATTGGTTGACAGGATATAGCAAGGAAGAGTTAGAAGCACAACTGAAAAAACAGATAGATTTTGAGACTTTCTTTGAGGAAGCTCCTAAGCTTAATCCTTTGCGTACTTTGATTAAAGGTGTGGTCTGCGGTGTCCGAGTGGAGGATATTGAAGAACCAACTATGCGGGAAATTCGCTATTTGGATAAGCTAATCGATGAGTTAGCAAAGGGAAAAGCGATGGATAAGATTTTGCGGAAATAATGATTAAAAACGAAGAAACACTGATTCCATATATAAAAGAATCACAATTGATCAATAAAAGCTAGAATTCCAGGATTATAAATAATACACTGTTCAATAGAAATTTAGGATTTTAAAGTTCTAAAAATGGCAGACATTATTCTGATAAAAGGTAATCCAACTGTAAATATTAATGCAGTAAAGAATATTAAACAAATGTTAGACAAATTTGCAGTAAGGGAATTAATAGGGTTTGAAAGATTCTGTCGAAAAAGTACAAAAATATTTTATAAATGAAAAAGAAGGGGAATCTCTAATGACAGGGGTTCTTCTTCTTTTATTTTGTTTATAATATACATTTAGAGTTCACTTATTAATGGTATTTTTATATCTATATCTTCCCGTACAGCCTTGGCTTGTTGGACTGTAGTAAGAAGATTGGCGAATGCGACTGAAAATCTTGTAGTACATCAGAGTTTGACATTCCGGCATTTAAAGCATCTTTTAAAGCTTTGTTGATAAAACCATCTTTTATGATGTGTATAAAAAAATCAAAAATGCTTTACCTGGATCAGTATTATTGACAAGAGACTTAGCTTCTTTTGTAAGCTGCTGCTTATAACTAATATTGACTGCCTCAAATAATGCTTCTTTGCTGGGGAAATGGCGGTGCTTACTGTGAATGAAAAAAATAAAGATATCAAAAGCCCAAGAGAAATCTTCGAACTTGCACAATCTATGGTTTTAAGCAAAGACTTGAGCAGTTTTTCTGACTTATTTGCAACTGATGGTTTGCTTGAATTAACATTTCATACAAAAAAATCAATGAGGTTAGTTTAGGGGCGAGAGAATATCCGCGCTTATCTTGCGACAATGCCAGCTACACTTTTAAGACCAATAGGATATAAATCGATGACAATACATGAGACAAGTGATCCAGAAGTTATTAGAGCTGAGTATGACATGTATGGTAAAGTTATGGCACAACTCTAAATTAAATTTACATCGTATTGTTCGAGTAAAGCCATTATAGTATTATTGGGTGTAGTTTCTGTAATAATACTATGGAAATCTGTTATATTTGAAAAATTAAAAATTCCATCTAGATTGAACCTTTCATTTGGTGCTAGTAGAAATAATTCTTTAGATATTTTCATAATAGCTTTTTTAGTGCCAGCATCCTCAGATTCACAAGTACTAATACTTCCATCTCGAAGATCTATTCCGCCACATCCTATAAATGCTTTAGTGCAGCGATAAAGTTTTATTTGTTCGATAGAACGAGACCCTATATTTCCGCCTACGAGAGGATTGTAATCTCCGCCTATAAAAATAACATGTATATTCGAATTTAAATTAATCATTGATGAGATTTCAACCATATTTGTAATTAAAGTGATGTTTGTATTATTTTGTGTAATTAGTTTTGCAAGAAGATAGGAAATACTTGATGCATCTAAAAAATAATATCATCTTTTTTTATTAGTTCATATGCCTTTTTTGCAATGATTTCTTTTAAATTTGTATTCTTTTCAACTCTTTTAAATAAACTTTCACCATTTACTATAGTACGTTTTATGTTAATAGCACCACCATAAGTTCGTTGTAGCAAGTTATTTTTTTCCAAAAATTTGAAGATCCTTTCGAATCATACTTTCACTTACTTCAAATTGTGTGCTTAAATCTTTTACTAATACTTTCCCATCCCTCTCCAATATATCCAAGATATGTTTGTGTCTTTCTTCAATAAACATAGTTCCTCCAATTTATTCTTATTTACTTCTATTTTAGCAATCATAATATTAAAATGCAATTAAATTAATTGACAAATGAGAATAAATGGAATAAAATGATATTAAATAGGAACAAATTACACCGAATAAGAATAAGCCATATGCGGGGAGAAGGGAAATTTATGAATAAGGCAGTATTTTTTGATATTGATGGAACTTTAATAGACTGTTTAAATGGAATGACAGATATTACTCCTAGGGTAAAAAAGGCTATACGTGAATTGCAAGTAAAAGGAAATTATGTTTTTATTGCGACAGGCAGACCATATGCTTTTCTAAATGAAGCTTTACGTAATTTTGGATTTGATGGTTTTGTACTTACCAATGGAGCATATGTAAAAGTTAAAGATAAATGTATATATAAAGAATCTATTAAGAAAGAACTTGTAAAAGAATTAGTATATAATTTGGAAGAACTTAATATTGAATATATATTGCAGGGAGAAATATATTCATATATTAAAGATGAATATAAAAGGCTGCATTCATTTTATGATTCCTATAGTATACCTAAAAAATATTTAGAAGGTAATTACAATCTTGAAAAAGTAGATATATATAAAATCGAATTGTTATGTAATGATAAAAAGGGTGTGGATTATTGCTTATCCTTAGAAAATCGTAACTTCGATTATATTCATAATGTAGATGCAGGTTCCTTTGAATTATATTTAAAAACAAATTCAAAAGCATCAGGAGTTTTAAAAGTACTAGACTTTTTAGATATTCCTTTAGAAAATAGTTATGCTTTTGGTGACGGGAAAAATGACATAGAAATGCTATCTACAGTAGGCTGTGGAATAGCAATGGGAAATGCTAATGATTATGTAAAGGGTTATGCTAAAAAGGTTACAGATACAGTACAAAATGATGGAGTAGCTTTAGAAATAGAAAAGTTTATTTTATAGGTAGAGAGCCAAAATCTATGATTTTGTGTGAACCACTTACCAAGCAAGCGCATGGGAATCGGGCTTTCCTTAAAACAATTATAAATTTGATTGTGGAATGTGGTGATTATATTGTTAAAACCTTTAAATATAGAAAAAGATAATATCATAAATAAAATCCATTGTGCCTCCATATCATCTAATTATTTAGAAAGGCATTTTGATGATAAATTATTAGAAAATATAGACAAAAAATTTAAAATTGCTGAAAAAGCTGTTAAAATGATACCAGAAAAAGGTGTTGTTATTTTAGATTCTGGAACTACTGTCCTACAAATTGCTAAGTTATTAAACCTTAAAAGTAATCTAGTTATTGTTACAAATTCATTAATTGTAGCACAAGCTTTAGAAAACACTAAAAACCAGCTCATTGTAACTGGTGGAGAATTACGGAAAAAAAGTATGTCTTTTGTTGGTTATTTGGCAACTAAAGCTATTAAAAGTATACACGCCGATATAGCATTTATTGGTTGTGATGGATTTCATGTAGATGGTCCTTGCACTAGGTCATATAGAGAATTAGAAGTTAAACAAAGAATTTTTGAAAATTCTAAAGAAGTTGTTTTAGTAACTGATAGCTCAAAATTTAGTATGGATGGTTTATATAGATTTGCTACTTTTGATCAAATTAATAATTTAATAACTGACATAAATGTTACAGAGGAGCAACTTCAATTACTTCCATCAAATATTGAAGTTAGTATAGTATAGTGGCTAGATTTTTAACGGTGTGCATGTAAACATTCGAGGAAAAACCTTCAGAATTTTTAATTTTTGAAGGTTTTTACTATAGATAGACAACTTGAAACTTTAAAATTACAATCTCCAAATTTATCCTGATAAACTGGAAGTTGATTCAGAGCACAGAGTACAAAGTACAGAGTACAGTGAAGGTGGATTTACCTTTCGTTTCTCTCATAGACCTGCATCTATTTTAACATAGGAGTTTTTTTCTGCTCAACGGCATAAGCCTTTTTTCTTCCACTTGCTTAGCAAGTGGTTTCCTTCGTTACACAATGAAAATAGAAAGGATATCGAATCCTTTCTATTTTGAATATACTCTTATAAAAACTATCTTAATAAATTTTTAATCAAGATAATCTTTTAGCTTTTTACTTCTACTAGGATGTCTTAACTTTCTTAAGGCCTTTGCCTCTATTTGCCTTATTCTTTCTCTTGTAACATTAAATTCTTTTCCGACTTCTTCGAGTGTCCTAGCTCTTCCATCATCCAAACCAAATCTTAACCTCAAAACTTTTTCCTCACGTGGAGTTAATGTATCAAGAACATTTATAAGCTGCTCTTTAAGCATTCTAAACGCTGCTGCCTCTGCTGGTGCTGGTGCTTCATCATCAGGTATAAAGTCTCCTAAATGGCTATCTTCTTCTTCACCTATAGGCGTTTCAAGGGATACTGGTTCTTGTGCTATCTTCATTATTTCTCTAACTTTATCCACAGACATATCCATCATTTTAGCAATTTCTTCTGGCTGTGGTTCTCTTCCAAGCTCTTGAAGAAGACTTCTTGATACTCTTATAAGCTTATTTATAGTTTCAACCATATGCACAGGAATCCTTATTGTTCTTGCTTGATCAGCAATAGCCCTTGTTATAGCCTGCCTAATCCACCATGTTGCGTAGGTACTAAACTTATATCCTTTTCTATAATCAAACTTTTCAACTGCCTTTATAAGTCCTAGATTACCTTCTTGTATTAAATCAAGAAAAAGCATTCCTCTTCCAACATACCTTTTAGCTATGCTTACAACCAATCTCAAATTTGCTTCTGCAAGTTTCTTCTTTGCATATTGATCGCCTTTTTCTATTCTTTGAGCCAAGTTTATTTCTTCATCTGGAGCTAAAAGAGGTACTTTACCTATTTCTTTAAGATACATTCTAACTGGATCATCAATGGCAATGCCTTCAGGTATTGTGAGGTCAAGGTCTTCCTCTTCAACCTCAACTTCATTCATATCGCCAATTACTTCTATTCCAACAGATTCAAGCACTTCGTATATTTTTTCAATTTGTTCAGGACTTAAATCAACTTCTTCAAGTTCATCTATTATTTCTTTATAAGTAAGGCTTCCTTTTTTCTTTCCTTTGTCAATTAAGGTCTTAACTATCTTCATTTTTTCACTTTTTTGACTCATATTATCTTTTTTTTCGCTATTACCAGCAGCATTCTTATTTTTCATTAATTGTACCTCCTTCCGTTGATTACAGATTGTTTAACTTGCTTTGTACTTCTTCTCTCTTTTTTATAAGTTCAAGCGTTTCTTGAAACAATCCTTTTTCTTCAAGTATCTTTATTTTATTCATAATTTCCTTTTTCGACTCCTCTAATCTATATTTTTTAATATTTATAATGAAATCATCTATCAGTTTTCTTTCATTTCCTTCAGAAAGTATTATATTCTCACTAACGATTTTAATCCATTCAGAATAACTTTCTTGATCATTACATTTAGCCTCAATCATTTTAAGTGTGCTTTCTTCATTAAGTTTATTATTTTCCTTAACCACATTTATTATGTTTGTATATATCTCTTTATGGCTATTCATTATTAAATCTTCGGCGCTAATTTTAGAGACAATATAATTTAGCATATGTCTATTTTGTATCATTATTTTTAAAAGTGATCTTTCAGATTTAATATATGCTGATTCTACATATAAATTTTGTCCATAATTATCCATTTTATGCATTTTATAGCCATCTTTTTGAGACTTTTCACTTAACAAATCATATATAGCCTGCTCACTTATTCCCGTTTTCTCTGATACCATTTTTATATATACATCTTTTTCTACAGGATCTAAGTCCTCAATCATAGTAGAAACTTCCCTAATATATTTTATAACACTCTCATTATCCTTAAGGTTAACTCTCTCAAAAGCTTCTTTTAATCTATAATCTACTATTGGAAGTGCATTGTCTATAAGTTTCATAAAAGCTTCCCTGCCATTATTTCTTACAAATTCATCCGGATCTTTTCCTTCAGGTACTTTTATTATACTTACTTCAAGTCCAACCTCCCTCAATATTTTGAGACCTCTTAGAGTTGCCATTTGTCCTGCTGCATCAGCATCATAAGATATAATAACCTTATTGGCATACCTTTTTAAAAGTTTTGCCTGACTTTTAGTAAGAGCAGTTCCAAGCGATGCTACTGCATTTTTTATACCATATTGATGTAAAGATATACAATCCATATACCCTTCCACAATTATAAAAGTTCTATTAATGTTATTTTTAATTGCAAAATTTAATCCATAGAGATTTATTCCCTTTTTGAATAATGCAGTTTCCGGGGAATTTAAATATTTTGGTTTTGAATTATCTAAAACCCTGCCTCCAAACCCTATAACTCTGCCTCTATAATCAAAAACAGGAAAAATAACCCTATTTCTAAATCTATCATAAAAAGAATTGTTCTTTTGTATTATAAGCCCTGCTGTTATCAAATCTAACTCTGAATATCCTTTTTTTTCATATAGTACAAAAGCCCATTCCAATTATTCTTTGCATAACCTAGTCCAAAACTTCTAATTATATTTTCCGTGATACCTCTCGCTCTAAAGTAATCTTTAGCCGTTTTATCATATTTTAAATTAGAAAAAAAAGTATCTGGCAGCCTCAACATTAATCTTATATAACTTATTGTTTTGATTTATGCTTTCATTACGCTTGCCATCATCAGTATCAACTGAAATATTAACTTTGTCACCCAAAAGTTTAACTGCTTCAACAAAAGGAAGATTTTTTGTTTTCATAACAAATGTTATTACATTTCCGGACTCTCCACATCCGAAACACTTATATATTTGTTTTTCCTGAGACACACTAAATGATGGTGTCTTTTCATTGTGAAAAGGACAAAGTCCTAAATAATTATGACCAGATCTTCTTAGCTTTACTTTCTCAGATACAATATCCACAATATCATTTAAATCTTTAATTTTTTGAATAACCTCTTCACTTATCAATAAGACATTCCACCTAACATTATATTAAACTTTTCTAATTAAGCAAGATTATATTCGACAAAAAATCATTAATTCCTTCTTTATTTAATATTTATACTAAATATTTATTAATCAATATCCTTTTACAACTACAAATCTCTTATATTTTACCCATTTAATAGTAAATTTTATTCTAATAATGTGATGAATTTTCATTTTCATACATTAAATTATTCTATACAAATATTTAAAATCCTTTTATTAGATGTATATTATAAAAAAATATTTAATATCATAGTTAATGAAGATAATTTTAGGAAGTGTGAATATGAAAAGTTCCAGCATATTGCTGCCATATGATAAGATAAAAGAATTTGTTCTTTCTAAATATAATTTACAAGATTCTAAACTAGAACAAATAAAATTCAAGGATACAGAAAAACAAAGAGCCGTATACTGTGTAAGTTCTCCAACTCAAAAATATTGTTTAAAAAAAGTTTATTATAAAAAAGAAGATTTACTATTCGTATATTCAGCCACGGAATGGCTTTATAGATATAATATAAAAGTTACAAGAGTCCTGCCAACCTGTGACAATATGCGTTTTGTATCCTACAATAATATGATTTTTATATTAATGCCTTGGATAACTGGTAGAAAGTTCAACTATGACGATATTAATGATATTCTTAAAGCATCGACAAACTTAGCTCTTATGCATAAAATGTTAATCGAAATTTTTTCCTATAGAAAACAGCAGTGTAAGAAATGGATTTGATAGAATAGATCTTTCAACAAAAAAACACTTTGAACAGATTTTAGATTTTTGTAATGCTGCGTATAAAATAAATGACGAGTTCTCCAAATTACTTTTAAGCAATTCCGAGAGCTGTATTTCACTTGCAAAAAAAGCATTAGAAGCTTCCTCCTTTATCAATATGGGCAATTTAAGAAAAAGCTTATGCCACTTAGACTATGTAAATAAAAATATAATCTTTGATAATTTAGACAATATATGGATTATAGACTTTGACAACTGCAAAATGGATTTTTGCGCCCATGATATATCATATTTTCTAAGAAGAATTTTAAAACGTGATTCAACTGTATGGAACAACGAAATACTTATAAATACATTAAATAGCTATGAATATGTTAAAAACTTAAATTTAGATGAATATTTATATATACTATCATATCTGGCATTTCCTCAAAATACTGGAAAATTTGTAGAGATTATTATAAAATATTAGAAAATGTAATAAAAATCCTAATAAATATTGCGAATTAATTGGAGTTAAGGGTTTTAACTCGCTTTGCTCGTTAAAAGACTAACTTTTTCACTTATGTGAAAAGTGAAGGGTTTGACGATGCATTGCACGTCAAAGGTGAACTTTTCGGCTAAAGCCAAAAGTTAAGGTGATTTTTCTTGCGCTCCGCTGCAGAAAAATTTTTAATTTAAATTAAAGATTTCCGTAGAGGAACGGAAGAAAATCATCATTAACTTTTTACTGAAGATAAAAAAGTTCACTTTTTAACAAGCGGCGCAAGTTAAAACCCTTCACTTAGCTTTTTCGCCTTCTTTTTAGGCGAAAAAAATTAGTTATTGCTTCACAATTTTTATAAATTATGACTTAATATATTTAGTGCGACAGCCCCATTTGATATTGCTCAATTAATGAAGATTGTGAATCAAAATTATAATAACAGATTAAGATACTTGGATAAGCATTTAAAGTATTCATTACTGTATCTATAAAAACTTTTTTCTTTAATCATTTGGTGTAATTAGGATTAATGCAAGTACCTATTTCCTCTTTTAGTTCTCTTATAGAATCCTGTAAACTTGTTTCACCCGATACTACTTTACCACCATGCACACCTAAAATTCCGTAGGTACGGAGGAATTTTTGAGGCCACTGAAAATTTTCTTTTCTTTATATTAAGTGATAATTTTAAGCGAGTACTTGCTTGAGGTATAGAAGGATAACGATCATATACGGGGTTTGGGATATAATCCCATTATCCTTCTTTAACTTGCATTGTGCATATATGTATATTAGCCCAAACCCAGTGCATGTTTACTTTTTCTTTTCTTTATATTAAGTGATAATTTTAAGCGAGTACTTGCTTATGGTATAGAAGGATAATGGGCTAAAACGCCCAAACCCCGTGCATGTTTACTTTTTCTTTTCTTTATATTCTTTATATTCTTTTACAATTAAATACACAGTAGTAGCCATAAGTATTAACATTATCACTGTTAATGTATTTTTAGCAATTTTACTAATACCGCTTGCCAATGGCGTTTCAAAAAATAAAACTATGGATATAAATATCGCTGCCAAAAGCGTGTACATTTTTTTGTTTTTAAGATAATCAATAAAAAACACAATAACCAAAAATGAATAACAAATACAACCCAATAAATTTCCCAAGTTCATACCTCCTTATTAATACACAATATTTTACAATTGTCCATTTATTTAATAATACACTACATAATCACTAATATTCAAATATTCGGCATAGGACATGCCAAAGCTTCATAAAAAGATTACAAACTAATCTTTATTTGCAACTTGAACAATTTGTTTTTCACCATTCTTTTCAAAATATTTGTAAACATGCATGCCAATCTTCTCAGCAACTTTTTGTGATGGAATATTTCGTACTGTGGTATATGAAAATACTTCATGATAATTTAAAACTTTAAATGCATATTCCTTACAAACAAGAGCGGCCTCCGTTGCAAATCCCTTATTACAATATTCTTTAATAATATGAAAACCGATTTCTGGTATAGTTTCATCACCAATATTTTGCATCGTTATGCCACAATCCCCAATAAGTATCTCACCCTCTTTTAATATTACAGCCCATAGTCCATGTTTATATTTTTTATAGTTTTCAATATTCCATTGAATCCAGCTTTCCACCTCTTTCTCACTGAACGGATGTGGATAGAATTTCATAGATTCAAGGTTAGAAAGAACTTTCATTAAATCTTTTTTATCATCAATTATTAATTTCCTCAGATACAATCTTTCTGTCTCAATAATTTTCATAATGCACCTGCTCCTCTCTTGCTCACTTCTTGAAATAAAATATAATGTATATAATACTTAAATTAAATTTCGAAAGCAAATAATATTCTTATTTTTACAATAAGACCTACCTCTTCATTTATTTCCTAATTTTTATTTACACGAACGCATGTTCTATGATATAATCAAAATATTGAGAACGTAAGTTCGTTTATAACTATAAATACTTGAAATTATATAGGTATTTTAGAAAGATTAAAAGCAAAGAGTTGAGCAAAATAAATATACAGTTTAAAAACTATCGTCAGCATTAAGTTTAAGATTTTTTCTGCAAAAGCAGAAAATCATCCTTCACTCTACTCTTTACTCTCTACTCTAATTCCAGTTTATTGAGCTAAATTAATATTATCAATTTAAATATTTCAGCTTATTTATCTATATACAAGAATTACGGGAGATGTTTTACATGGATGTTTTTGATAAACTTAAAATTTTAACAGATGCTGCAAAATATGATGCTGCATGCACCTCTAGTGGAGCTAGTAGAAAAGCAAGCAAAGGCGGCATTGGAAGTGCTGAAGCTTGTGGGATATGTCATAGTTTTGCTGGTGATGGAAGGTGTATTTCTCTCCTTAAAATATTAATGACTAATGCCTGCATTTATGATTGTAAATACTGCGTAAACAGAATCTCAAATGATATAAGACGTGCGTCCTTTACTCCACGTGAACTAGCAGACTTAACCATGAATTTTTATAGAAGAAATTATATTGAAGGACTTTTCTTAAGCTCCAGCGTAATAAAAAATCCAGATTACACTTGTGAAAATATGATCAAAACATTAAGAATTTTAAGACATGAATATAAATTCGCTGGATATATTCATGCAAAGGCCATTCCTGGAGCAGACAGCAAGCTTATAGATGAACTTGGGCTGCTTGCCGATCGTATGAGTGTAAATATAGAGCTTCCCTCCCAAAAAAGTTTAAAGCTTCTTGCACCAGATAAATCAAAAAACTCAATTTTAAAGCCTATGAGTTACATTAAAAATCGCATAAAAGAAAATTCTAAAGATATAGTAGTTTATAAACATGCTCCAAAATTTGTTTCTGCTGGTCAAAGCACTCAAATGATTGTAGGTGCTACTCCGGATACAGATTTTCAAATTTTAAATTTAGCTGAAAGCCTTTATAATACATATAAATTAAAACGTGTATTTTTTTCAGCTTATATGCCTGTAAATGAAAATTCCCTTCTCCCAGAAATACATACAAAACCTCCTCTTTTAAGGGAACACCGTCTTTATCAGGCAGATTGGCTTCTTAGATTTTATGGTTTTAAGGCAAGTGAACTTTTAGATGATAATAATCAAAGTTTTAATCCATATATAGATCCAAAATGTAATTGGGCACTAAATCACATGGAGCTCTTCCCTGTAGATGTAAATTCAGCCTCATATAAAGCTCTCCTTAGAGTTCCAGGTATAGGAGTAAACAGTGCAAAACGAATTATAACCACAAGAAAAGCAGTCAAACTAGATTTTTCTGATCTTAAGAAGCTTGGAGTTGTACTTAAGCGCGCCCAATATTTTATAACCTGCAGTGGCAAACTCTCCTACGGTGTTAAAATAAACGAGGATTCTGTTCTGCGTTCTTTAATGTCAGACAAAACCTTAGATATGTTTAGAAATAATTTACCGCCAGAAGAAGCGCCAAAGCAGCTTTCATTTTTCGATAACAGTTTGCTTTTACAGGAGGATATAAGAAAATGCTTAACAGGTCAAATTTAATTTATGAATATGACGGAAGCTTTGAAGGTTTACTTTGCTGCGTTTTTGAAAGCTATGAAAAAAAAAAGAAATACCATCAGATATTGCTCTTATAGATGAGCACCAGGTAAGCTTTTTTCCTACCAAAAAAATATTAACAGATGCAAAGAAATCAAACCGTGTTTTAATCTCCATACCAAAAAAAATAGGAAATTCAGCTTTAGAATTTATACAGTATTCTTTTTTAACCTGTCTTCCTAAAAAAGAGCTTTATATTTTAATGTTTTTGCATATGGGCTATAGTTTTGGACCGTCCGTTATGAATATGCTTTCCAATGATGTTGTAAATACACTTTTTAAAGCTGTTAAGCATTTAAAAAATGAAAGTCATCTTTTAAAGGGCTTTGTGCGTTTTTCCAGTTTTAATGGCGGTCTTGCAGCAGAAATAGAGCCCCAAAATTATGTTCTTCCCCTTTTAAAGCAACATTTTTGTGAAAGATATCCTGAAGAGAATTTCTTAATTTATGATAAAAATCACAGTATGCTACTTTTATATGAACCTTATAAGGCTTCTATCATTCCGATAGAAAATATGGAATTTAATGAACCTAATGAGGAAGAAAAACATTTTAGAAAGCTGTGGAAACTTTATTATAACACCGTAGAAATTGAAGGTCGCCATAATCCTAAATGTAGAATGACACATATGCCAAAGCGCTATTGGAAATACTTAACGGAATTTAAATAACCCTCGGCTATAGATAGACAAAATGGAATTTAACTCAGAGTACAAAGTACAGAGGACAGAGTACAGTGAAGGATGATTTTTCTCCGCTGTCGCTACAAAAAATCTTAAACTTAATGCACGCAAAGCGCTTAAAATATATTAATCTATTATAATAACTATAGATATCAGTGGAATTTAAAAAAGATGACTCCTGTTCAATACAGAAATCATCTTATTAATGTAGTATAGACTTTTTTTAATTGTCCTTGACAAAGGGTACATTTTAAAGTGTGCGGTATTTTTTATTATTTTATTTCACCAGTTATTTGTTTCTTGAAGTAATCTAAGCTGTTTGAGTTGCTTATATACATTCTATCAAGTGTGAATATTCCTTGGTCTTTGTTTGCTTGACCTTCATTTGTTGTAAATGCCATTTTGTAGCCAAGGCTTTTGGTTAATTTAACTGTATCGTCATTATAGCTTCCATAAGGATATGCAATGTAGTTTATTTTTTTATTTAGCATTTTTTCAAGCTTTTCTTTTGAAACTTTTAATTCTGTAAGCTGTTTATCATAGCTTAGTTCTTTTAAATGAGGATGTGTTACTGTATGACATTCTACATCTATTCCATTTGCATTCATTTCTTTAAGCTGTGCAGATGTCATAAAATCTGTGCTGTCATCAGTCTGACAGGTTATTACAAATACAGTAGCTTTGAATCCAAATTCTTTAAGTACAGGTAGTGCATTTTCGTAATTATCTTTGTAGCCATCATCAAAGGTTATTACAATTGGTTTCTGAGGAAGCGCAGCGCTGTCATTAAAGTGTGAATAAAGCTCATCTAAGGTTATTGGGGTAAACCCATTGTCCTTTATAATTTGCATTTGTTCCCTAAGTTTTTCTTTTGGCACTCTTAAGTCATTTCCCGCTTCATAAGCTATGGAGTGATACATAAGTACTGGTATATTAGTTGGATTAGGATCTTTTCTTACTGGTTTTTCCGTAACCTTTTTTACTGCTGTAGTTTTTGGTTTCGCCTTTGAGTTTGCATTGGTATTTAAGCTTTTTTTGTGATTTGCAAAAGTAAAAGCAGCAATTGCTAAAAGTAAAACTATAATTAGAAAAGCAGTAAACTTAAAATAGTTTTTATGTTTTTTTCTTCTTCGTGTTGGCATTAATTTCCTCCTTAATTGAAGAGTAGAGTGAATGAGGGGATGTTGCACTATCATAATAGTGAAGGGTTTTAACTCGCCCTGCTAGTTAAAAAACTAACTTTTTCACTTTTTCGTTCATTCTACTCTTTACTCTAGTTTAGTATTTTTCTATTACTTCCATCTAAATTCATTGTGTAGTCTACAACTTCGTTATTTGTTGTATCTTCATAGTATATTAAATTGTTTATTATGCTCATGCTTGTGGCTTTCCAGGAGCTGTCTGTTCCAAGAATTTTCTTTTCTGAACCGTCAATTTTTATTTTATATAAGAAGTTTCTATTTTCAGCACTGGAATAGAGGTATTCACCATCTAAACTTAAAAAGTGTGAAGCGTCTCCGTTTATTTTAGTTCTTTCTGAACCATCAATTTTTATTTTGTAAAGTGAGCTGTTATCTGAATCATTTGTATAGTAAATCCATCCATCTTTTATATTTATATAGACAGTTTTATCGTTATTTAATCTTGTGTTTTGTGAACCGTCTTTTTTCATTTTATACAGGGTGTTGCCATCGTTTTCGTTCTCATAGTAAATCCAGTCATCAACCACTGCAATATACGAGGAATACACATCATTTAGTTTTTGTCTTCCTGTTCCATCTTTTTTTATTTTGTAGGTTTTTCTTCCATCACCTTCGTTTTGATAATAAATAAAATCACCAGAGAGGTTAACATAGAAAACTTGATCATCTGAAATTTTAGTTTTTTGTGAACCATCTTTTTTTATTTTATATAGCTTTCCATTATCGGATATGTTTCTGTAGTATATCCAGTCATTATCTACATTTAAATAATAAGCTGCATCGGAAATTATTTTGGTCTTATTGCTTCCGTCATAACTCATTTTATATATGCCAGTATTTCCAGATGTGAGTGCATAATATACGTAGTCTTTGTCTTCAGTAGCTATACCGTAATTTGCAATATTGCTAACAGAGTTTCCATTTCCATAGGAAGCTTTTTGAAAGTTTATGTAATAATCATTATTTTTTTACTGTTATTTACAGAGATATTATTTGCAACTGATTTTTTAGTGGTTGTAATTTTAGGTTTTGATGAAGAACTTTGACATCCTGTAGACATTACAAGACTAGCGCACAATAGTGCTATGGCAAATCTTTTCATTTTTCCACCTCCTAAAAATTTACTGCAATAAATTATACATCTATATATTTTATCACTTATTATATAAAAGTAAAAAGTTAAATCTTAATATCATTTTTAAATTGAAGAAAATTGTTCCATTTGATATGATATATACATCAAAGTAAAATTAAATAAGGTAATATGAATAAGAATGGGGGATATTTATGAGAAAAGTAAAGAGTAAAAAGGTGATAATTATTATTGCTGTACTGGCATTTATAATGAATTTTCCTGGTAATGTTTTAGCAGCAACTACAAGTACAAATACCAATAGCAGCTATCAAGTGATTTCAGAGAAAAAGAGTACAAACATTGGATACAAGTTAAATACTTCGACTAAAGTAAGGAGGTACTATGCAACTTCTAATTTTGAAGTTACATCTTACAGTGATTTGAAAAGTAAAATAGCATATATACTGCAGAACAGAATTACTGACGTTAATCTTCATATAACATATTCATATAATGATGATGTGAATGTATTAACAAATCAAATTGACGGGTTATTGGACAATCCTCCTGTTGATGATTATGATTCAGTTTCTGTTACAAGTTGGGATCGAAGTGGAAGTGGATATGATGGTGACTTTAATATATCACTTAAATACACTTATGTTGAAGATAAAACGCAGGTCGATTATGTAGATTCTCAGGCTAAGCAAATTTTATCTCAAATTATAAAACCTGGTATGAGTGATTTGGAGAAAGAAAAAGCAATACATGATTATATAGTTTTAAATGTAGCTTATGATGAAACCTCACCTGATGAGGATATTAAGTACAGTGATTATAATGCTGTCACAAAACATATTGCTGTTTGCGAAGGATATGCACTTTTGACCTATAAAATGCTTACAATTGAAGGTATTGATGCGAGAATAGTTGTAAGTAATAATGGACCGGATGAAGTAGGACATGCATGGAATATGGCTAAGATAGGTGGCATTTGGTATCATTTAGATTGTACTTTTGATGATCCAGTTCCAGATGTAAAGGGCAGAGTAGAATACGATTATTTTAATAAAACTGATTCTGAAATAGCGGCGGATGGTGAACATCAATGGGATAGAACTAAATATCCAGCAGCCAATAATGAGTTTGATTCTAATGAAGGTGAAAAGTCTAGTATAAATTCTATATCTTTGAGTAAAGGCATGATACATGTTGAAACTTCGTATACTTCAGATAATACAGTTATTAATTTTGCTTTAGTTCATGAAGATGGCAGCGATGCTTCACAAACATATGGAGTGAGTAATCTCATTATGCTGAACAATGCTCCAGTTATTTTAGAAAATAATTGTGAGAGTGGGTATTTTATTCCAGAATACGTGCCTGAGGGAAATTATAAAATAAAAGTTACAGTAGGTGACGTAACAGCATATTCTAGTGTTATTTCAGTAAAAAGAGATTCTCAAATAACAGTCAACAATTTTCAAGATGGCTATGTGGGTAATACGTTTAGTTCAACATTAGCAGGGAGTGCATCAGATAAAGATGGTATTGAATATTTATCAGTTGGTTTAGAAAATGCTAATGGTGAGTCTTTAGATTTAACTTCAGGAGATATTACAGATAATGGATTTAAAGTGTTTAGATTAAATTCTGATGGAACTTTTTCACAGGATATCTCTGCACTTAACAAGATAAAAGATGGCAAATATACTATTGTCTTAATAGCTTTTGATTCAAATGGAATTGAGACTTCAAAGGTGATAAATTTTACAAAGGATTCAACTGCTTATGATTGGCAAAAGATATTGAATGATAAACCATGGAAGACTAAATATAGCACTTTTACAGAGCTGAATACTCTTATGAATGTGGCAACTACTAAGAAATTTACTGTTAAATTTTCAAGTGATGTTGATTTCAGCACATTAAATAGCTCTAATGTTCAGGTTGTTGATGCTGAAAGTGGACAGGTAATTTCAAGTACTGTTACTAAACTTACAAGTAATTCAGTGCAAATTGCACCAAATTTAAGTTTAACAGCTGGAAGAGTATATTATATTGTTGTTAATAATGATACAGTAAAAGCTGCAAGTGGCAAGAATTTAAAAAATGGTGTTATATGCCCATTTAAGGTTGCAGATAATTAGTTAGAGACAACTGATAAATTATAAAGGACAAATTTATACTGACAAACTGGAAGTTGATTCAAAGCACAGAGTACAAAGTGCAGAGTACAGTGAAGGTGGATTTACCTTTCGTTTCTCTCAGGTAAATCTTAGAACTTAATAGTGTCAGCTACGCTGAGCACTATATTTTAAGCGCTTTGAATTACAAAGACGGTTTTTAATAAAATGATATTTTTTTATATATTTAAATAAAAATTGTTATACTTAAAAATATAGTCGCATATGAAATGATTAAATCATTAATACTAAAATTATGATTAAAAAAATTCAATTGTAAAAAACAATTTTATTTACGGGAGGGTATATTTTATGGATTTTAGAATTGAAAGTGATTCTATAGGAGAAAAAAAGGTTCCAAAAGATGCTTATTATGGAGTACAAACATTAAGGGGAGCTAATAATTTTAATATCACAGGACTTAAACTTAATGTAGAATTTATAAAAAGTATTGTTCAAGTTAAGAAGGCAGCCGCTATAACAAACCAAGAAATAGGATTACTGAGATTAGACATTTCACAGGCTATTATAGGTGCATGTGATGAAATACTAGAAGGTAATTTTTATGATGACTTTATAATAGATCCAATTCAAGGAGGGGCGGGAACCTCCATGAATATGAATGCTAATGAAGTGATAGCAAATAGAAGCATAGAAATTTTAGGCGGAGAAAAAGGAAATTATGATATTGTTAATCCAAACGATCATGTAAATATGGGACAATCTACAAATGATGTTATACCTACAGCTGGGAAAATTACATCTCTAAAATTAATTTCAAACGTAATAATTAAATTAAGAGAGCTTTGTGATGCCTTTGATAAGAAAGCTGATCAGTTTAAAGATGTAATAAAAATGGGAAGGACTCAACTTCAAGATGCAGTTCCAATTACATTAGGTCAAGAATTTAAAGCATATAGCTCTGTAATAAGAAGGGACATAAAAAGAATACAAAAAATTCAAGAAGAACTTAAAGTTTTGAATATAGGGGGAACAGCCATAGGAACTGGAATTAATGCGGATACAAAGTATGTGAAGGGAATAGTTTCTAATTTAAGTAAGGTTACTGGGATAGAATTGCATCAGGCAGAAAACTTAATAGATGCAACCCAAAACTTAGATAGTTTTAGTGCTATTTCTGGAGTAATAAAAACTTGTGCGGTTAATTTATCTAAAATAGCAAATGACCTAAGGCTTATGTCATCTGGACCTAGGACTGGAATAGGTGAAATAAATCTTCCTGCTATGCAAAATGGTTCTTCTATAATGCCGGGAAAAGTAAATCCTGTAATACCAGAGGTTATAAATCAAATAGCTTTCAATATAATTGGAAATGATGTTACTGTAAATATGGCTGTTGAAGCAGGACAACTTGAATTAAATGCTTTTGAACCAGTCATTTTCTATAATATATTTCAATCTATAGAAACACTTACAAATGGCGTTGATACCTTCATTAATAATTGTATATTGGATATAACAGCAAATAGAGAAAGATGCAGTGAACTTGTTAATAATAGTGTAGGAATTGTTACGGCTATTTGCCCATATATTGGATATAGTTCTGCTGCTAAAATTGCAAAAAAGGCAATAAGGACAGGAGAATCTGTAAAGAAGATAATATTAAGTGAGGGGATTTTAAAGGAAGCACAAATTAATGATTTGATAAATCCTCTTCAAATGATTAAGCCAGGTATAATTGGAAGATAAATAGTATGCTATGTTAAAAAGTGTTGACAAAAATTTATGTTGTTAATTAGGTGTAAGGATTAGGAATACTTAAATAATGATAGAATTTCCCATGATTTAATATAATATAAAAGAATAAGGGTGCTGCATTAGCATATTTTTTATGCTAATGCAGCACCCTTATTCTTAGTGTTTGATACTTTTTAATATGTTTAAGTAATTTTATTTTTCACAAACTATGTCATAATAAAGGTAGTAAATTGTATTTTGGAGATGATTATTTTATGGAAAATAAAATTGCAAAATTGACTGAAATTATAAGGGATAGTAACAATATAGTATTCTTCGGTGGTGCTGGTTGTAGTTGTGAGAGCGGTATACCGGATTTTAGAAGTTCAAATGGATTATGGAATGAAAAACTTAAAATTAAATTTACTCCAGAGCAACTTGTATCTCATACTTTTTTTATGAAATATCCAGAAGAATTTTTTAAATTCTATAAAGATAAATTAATTTACCCAGAAGCAAAACCAAATGCAGCTCATATAACTCTTGCAAAATTAGAAAAAATGGGTAAGCTTAAAGCTATAGTAACTCAAAATATCGATGGACTTCATCAAGCTGCTGGTTCTAAAATAGTTTATGAATTACATGGTTCTGTTTTAAGAAATTACTGTATGAAATGTGGTACTTTCTATGATGAAAAATTCATTTTAGAAGCTAAAGGGATTCCTACTTGTCCTAAATGTGGGGGAACTGTTAAACCAGATGTAGTTCTTTATGAGGAAGGTTTAGATGATAATATAATTAGAGGTGCGGTAGACGCAATTTCTAAAGCTGATACCTTAATAATAGGAGGAACATCCCTTGTAGTTTATCCGGCTGCTGGTCTTATAAACTATTTTAAAGGTAAGAATCTTATTCTTATAAATAAAAGTACAACTTTTGCTGATAACAAAGCTGATTTAGTTATTAATGATTCTATAGGAAAAGTATTTAATGAAGTTATGAAACTAATCTAAAAGAGGGCCTGCATTCTATAACTTATGATAAAGATGCAGATTTAATTATAAGTAATAGTATAGGAAAAGTATTGGAAACTGTTATATAGATGTGAGGAATATATGAAAAAAGATAGAATAGTATTTCATGTAGATGTAAATTCAGCTTTTCTTTCATGGACAGCAGTAGAAAGATTGAGAAAAGGTGAAAAAGTTGATATAAGAAAAATTCCATCTATTATAGGAGGAGACGAGGCAGCAAGACATGGAGTTGTACTGGCAAAATCCATGCCTGCTAAGCAATATGGAATTATTACAGGTGAAAGCCTTTATTCAGCAAGAAAAAAATGCCCTAAAGCTTTAATTTTCTCGCCTTCTTTTAATGTTTACAAGGAATCAAGCGAGAGGTTAATGAATTTACTTAAGGAGTATACTCCTATAATAGAACAATATTCTATAGATGAATGTTTTATGGATTTAACCTTTAATATAGGTAAAATGACATCACTAGAACTTGCTCAAATTATAAGAAATAGGATAAAAAGAGAGCTTGGATTTACCGTAAATATAGGTATATCAACAAATAAGCTTCTTGCTAAAATGGCATCAGAACTTGAAAAACCGGATAAAATAAATACTTTATATAAGGAGGAAATAAAAGCTAAACTTTGGCCGCTTCCAGTAGATGAATTATTTATGGTTGGAAAGAGTGGAAAAGAAAAGTTAAATAAATTATTTATTCACAACATAGGTGAACTTGCAAACTTTGATGTGGATATCTTGGTTAGTAAGTTTAAAAGTTATGGAAAATTGGTATGGCAATATGCAAATGGAATAGACAATTCTACAGTTAACAACTGTGAAGAAGGAGTGAAAATTATAAGCAATTCAACAACTCTTTCAAGTGATATCACGGAATTAGAAGAAATTAAGAAAGTCATAATTGAGCTTTGTGAGAATGTTTCTTCAAGACTAAGAAAAAGTGGTAGATGTTGTACAGCTATATCAGTGTCAATAAGAACAAATAATTTTAAAAATTATTCGCATCAAAAGAAATTGAAAAACCCTACTAATTGTACAAATAATATTATTGAAACTTCGAATTCTTTATTTTCTGAAATGTGGAGGAGAGAACCTATAAGACTTTTAGGAGTACAGCTTTCGGGTTTGTGTGATAGCGAAGTTAAACAGATATCCTTATTTGATAATAATAGTGATGAAAAAAATATTGCATTAGACAAAGCCATGGATTTGATAAGGCAAAAATATGGAGATTCTGCTATTAAAAGATTATCTACTTTAAAAAGAAGAAATTAGTATATCTAATTATGATGTGTTGAATTTGCAATGTGAAGGACATATTGATATTGGATAATAAAATTTTAATAGAGGAAGACGATGAGGCTAATGATAATAAGCCAAGATACGAATAAGGTTAATGGTACAGTTGAAAAAAAGGTTTTTTAGCTTATAAAAGAATAATGGGCTGTAAAACCAAATATACTTTGCCTAGAGTATCTGTATGCGTAAAATGGAGCATTTTGATTATATGACAAGCATAAATGAATTGCTTCTGCATTAAAGCTTATTTTAAAACAAATAATATTAAAGGATATGTTATTATATTAAACGTCGTCGCGAGATGACAGTGATTGATGAGTTCTGAAAAAACATTTTAAAAAGTGTTGACAGAGCAAATTAAACATGATATTATATATAAGCTGTCTCGTGCAGCACATTGAACTTTGAAAATTAAACAGAGAAGAATTAAGTAAACCAGCAATTCTTTTGAATAGAAGAAATTCTATTTAATATATAAAGCGATGAGCTTAGGAATACAGCAGGTCATTATATATAAGTAATGATGAGAGAATTTTGGGAAAGACGAGGAAATAAAATAGGTTAATAACTATTTATTAGCGTGTTTTGTTGACGAAGTATTGCACAAAAAGGTTGATTTTTCCTCCGTTTCCCTACGGAAAATCTTTAACGTATTTAAATTATTTATTTTTCGTAGAGAAACGGAGAAAAATATTCCTTAACCTTTTTGCCGTGGCAAAAACCTTCACCTTTTGACAAGCAAAGCTATGTCAAACCCTTCACTTTTTCACATAAGTGAAAAAGTTAGTTTTTTAATGAGCAGGGCGAATTAAAACCCTTCACTTAGCTCGACAAATTCCGGTTTATCAGGATAAATTTGGAGATTGCAATTTTAAAGTTTCAAGTTGTCTATCTATAGGAAGATATGATTAACTATAATTTGACAGTTCATAAAGCCTTATATATAAGCGCGCTAATCAAGCACTTTTCTTCAGCACAATATCCTTCATTAGCTTTATGTCATCATTTATAAATCTGTGATCCACCTTATTAACATCAAATTTAAATATCTTAAATACTATTTGAATAAAATATCCTATTAGTGAAACCATTATTACAGTCCCTATTCCAGCAGAACCACCCATTATATATCCAAGAGCAAGTACAGACAACTCTATGAATGTTCTAACTATAAGCACAGATTTTTTTGTTTTTTTAGTAAGTGCGACCATAAGACCATCTCTAGGCCCAGATCCTAAACCAGCTCCTATGTACATATAACTTCCAATCGACATTAATAACATTCCTATAATAATTGAAATAACTCTTAGAACTATACTGTTGAAAACTGGTAATAAGTGATTTAACATCAAAATATCCATGAATGTTCCAATAACAAGCATATTAGAAATAGTGCCCCAACCTATTTTTTCTCCTGCAATATAATCTACTATAATTACAATTGCACTAACTATTATACTTGCTTGACCCATTGTTATATTCATCATCTTAGATAATCCTTGATGAAATACATCCCATGGCTGAAGTCCCAAATTTCCATTTATAGTCATAACTGTACCAATAGAACACAATAAAAGACCTATAAATAACTTTAAAAAAATTAATGTTCCTTTTTTCATAATTAGCCCCCCTTTGTAAATAGACAACATTAACTTGAAAATTGCAAGTTCCAAGTTTATCCTGGCAAAATAGGATTTGACTCAGAGTACAGAGTACAATTGACATAGTACAGTGAAGGTTAACTTTCTTCCGTTTCACTACAGAAAGTCTTAAACTTAATGATGACGCCAATTTTTAAAATTGCCTATTTTTTAGCTTAGCAAAGCTAAACATAATTAATTATATGATATTTTTTTAATATTTTAAAGTTTTTTTTTATGAATTATCAACTTTCATTTTGTATTTAGCATATTTTTGTAATAGAAATGTCGTTATAATAATAATTATTCAATTTCAAATTCACTGTAACCATAGTTAACCAACAGGAATTAATGGTGATATGTAATATATTATATAAAAATTTAGTTAACCGCAAAATTCACACCTAAAATTCCGTAGGCACGGAGGAATTTTTTTCCTTGCACCACTGTGGTAGCAACGCAACAATGCTGAAGAAGCGGTTTAAAAAAATCCTAATAAATCTTGGTTCAAAAATCATAAAACACTTAGATATTTCAATCTGTCTGAGCAATAGCGAGTTATTAAAATACCTTAGTGTTTTATGATTTTTCAACCTTAGATTTATAGGATTTATTATTAAAAGTGCTTTTATATTGTTCTAGAAGGATAATGGCTTACGCCCAAATCCCGCGTATGTGTATGCGACGAAGCATTGTTACTTTGCAATATTTTTAAAAAGCCGGAACTTCTGCTCCCTTATATATATCCTTTAAAAGCTTTTTTACCTTTTCAGTTTGATAAACTTCAACTAATTTTTTTAAAGCCTTATTGTTTTTATCTTTGCTTCTAACTGCAATTATATTGAAATAGTTCTTAACTGAAGGTTTTTTTGTACTTTCTATATAAATTGAATCCTTTAAAGGACTAAAGCCTGCATCTACTGCAACTCCACTGTTTATAGCTGCTGCATCAACATCTTTTAATGATCTTGGAATTTGTGTTGCTACAAGCTCAACTATCTTCACATTTTTAGGGTTTTCAGCTATATCTTTTACTGTAGGTAATACTCCTACACCATCTTTTAACTTTATTACGCCTGCATCTTGAAGTAATATAAGAGCTCTACCACCATTTGTAGGATCATTAGGTATTGCTATTTTAGCTCCATTTTTTAAATCCTTAACTTTTTTTATACTATCTGAATATATTCCCATAGGTGCTAAAACGGTATTTCCAATAGATACAATATCCAATTTATGATCCTTCTTGAACTTGTTAAAATATGCGATGGTTTGGAATGAATTTGCATCTATATCCCCGTCATTCAAAGCCTCGTTTGGCCTTATATAATCAGAAAAACTTACAATTTTAAGTTCAATGTTATCTTTCTTAAGGTCCTCTTTTAAAGCATCCCATATTTTATGGTCATCGCCTGTAATTCCTAATTTAATAACTTGTTTTTTATTACTATTTGCTAATGTACTTGATTGACATCCCGATAGTAAACCTAAGCTTAATGATAATGTTAAAAATAATGCTGCGACTCTTTTTATTTTCATTTTTCTTCCCCCTAATTTAAAATAACTTATTTTTAGTGACTTAACTTTTTTAATAAAAATTCACCTAAACCTTGTATTAAACTTACAAGTATTAATAAAATGATAATTGTAACTACCATAATATCTGTTTTAAAGTACTGATAGCCATATCTTATAGCAAAATCGCCAAGTCCACCGCCGCCTACGGTTCCTGCAACTGCTGAAAAACTAATTAAACTTACAGTAGTAATTGTAAGGGCATAAATAATTTGTGGAAGGCCCTCCTTTAATAAAACTCTATATATTATTTCAAAGGGACTAGACCCCATAGCTTCTGCTGCTTCAATAACGCCTTTATCAATATCCAAAAGTGCTGATTCTATCTGTCTTGCAACAAAAGGTGCTGTTCCAAAAACAAGTGGCACTACTGCACCCTTAACACCTATTGTTGTTCCAACTAAAAGTCTTGTTAATGGTATAATTGCTGCAATCAATATTACAAATGGAATTGAACGAAATGCATTTATTATTTTACCAATTATATTATAAACAACTTTATTCTCAAGTATATTTTTAGGACGTGTTACCACAAGTGCTACTCCAACAGGTATACCGATAATTGTAGAAATTACACCTGACACAGCTACCATTATTAATGTTTCTTTAAGTGCCGTTATCATATCTGGAAAAAGCTCTACAACATTAGGCATAATCGTGTTCAAAAGATTCCCCATACTTTATCACCTCCACATATATACTGTTTCCATTTAAATATTTAATGGCTCCATTAATTCCTTCTCTAAAACCACTAAATTTAACAACAAGATTGCCTATAGGCGTACCTTGTATTATTTCAATATTTCCAGAAATGATATTTGCATCTACCTTAAACCTTCTAGAAATTTCAGAAATAAAGGCTTCTTCAGCATTTGAACCTACAAAAGATAGCTTTGCCACTATATCATTTTCTGAAAATTTACTAGCAAATTCTTTACCTTCAATGAGTTCATAAACTTTATCATAATGGAATACTGTAGCCATAAATTTTTTAGTCATCTTTGCTTTAGGATTAGTAAATATTTGTACTATATCTCCCTTTTCAACAATTTCTCCTTCTTCCATTACAATTACTCTCTGGCAAATATCCTTAACAACATCCATTTGATGTGTAATAATAACTATTGTAAGTCCAAGCTTTTCATTAATTTCTTTGATTAACTTTAGTATAGATTGAGTAGTTTCAGGATCCAAAGCCGAAGTAGCTTCATCGCATAAAAGAACCTGAGGATCATTAGCAAGCGCTCTTGCAATAGCAACCCTTTGCTTTTGTCCACCACTAAGCTGAGATGGATAATTTAAAGCTTTGTCCTCTAAGCCTACCAAGCCTAAAAGACTATTTACTTTATTAGCTATATCTTTTTTATTCAACCCTTTTCCTTTAAGCGGGTAAGCTACATTATCAAACACATTTCTTCTAGCCATTAAATTAAAATGCTGAAAAATCATCCCTATCTTTTCTCTTACTTTTCTCAATTCCTTTTGGGATAACTTTGTCAAATCTTTATCATCAACTATAACCTGACCGCTAGTAGGTTTTTCAAGCAAATTTATGCATCTAACAAGAGTACTTTTGCCCGCGCCGCTATATCCAATAATTCCCAAAACTTCTCCATTTTCTACTTCTAAACTTACATCCTTAACAGCTTCAACTTTTTTGCCTCCATCTTCATAAACTTTTATTATATTTTTTAGTTCAATCACAATAATCCCCCTTTCCAAAATTCACGATATAAAAAATCCTCTTCCAAAAAGAAGAGGACAATATTAATAAAAAAAAACCAGCGGAAGGGTTCTATTATTAAATACCTTCCCTCATCTTTCAGAATTTTAATCTGCAGGATTTATGCACCTTTGCATGCAAATGAAACACGCTGGTTGCTGAAACGTCATCGGGCCAGCCCCTCAGTCTCTCTCGATAAGGATTTTATTCAATTTTTTTGTTATAAACAATATACAAAAAAGAGAAGGAAAAATCACCTTAACTTTTGGCTTTAGACGAAAAGTTCACCTTTGACGTGCAAAGCATCGTCAAACCCTTCACTTTTCACATAAGTGAAAAAGTTAGTCTTTTAATGAGCAAGGCAAGTTAAAACCCTTAACTTGAATTAGTTCGCAATATTTCTAAATTGCGTACAAAATAATAATTATTCACTATACTTTTAAAATTTATTAAAGTGGAGCTTATCATAAAGTAAATCTTTATCTTCATAGGCCTTTTTCTCTTCATCAGGATAGCCTATTGATATCATGCATTCAACGTTGTATTTTTCAGGTATATCTAAAAGTTTTTTTATGTAATCGGAAGTTGTTTCAGTTTCAGTATGCATTCTTTCATGAACTTGAACCCAGCAAGAGCCAAGACCCATTGAGTGTGCAGTTAAATGAAGTATAGTTGCTGCGATGGAGGCATCTTCCACCCAAACGTCAATATTTTTATCAGCGAGAACAACTATTGCAAGAGGAGCGCCTTTTAAAAATTGACTTCCAAATTCTCTACTTTGAGAGAGACCTTCAAGTAAATTTTTATCTGTGACAGCTATAAATTCCCATGGTCTTCTTCCTTTAGAGGATGGTGATAAAAGAGCTGCTTTTAAAAGCGTATCAATTTTTTCTTTTTCAATTTCTTTATCTTTGTATTTTCTAATGCTTCTTCTTGTCTTTAATAAATCAATCATCGTATAACCTCCAAACAATGTATTTAAAATAATAATACTATAAAACCTTAACTAATTAAATAATTAAAATTTTTATAATAATTTATATACCCTACATATTAAAGCAATAAATGGGTGAAACTAATTAATGCTAGATAAATTTATTACCCTAAAGATAAACTGCATGAAAATGTTACTTTTATGAATTTTAGTGCATATAAATTTCGGTGGTTTATAGGGTCAAGTAATTAAAAGGAGGAATTAAAATGAGAGATAAGGACGAAATAATATGTGGATGTTTTGATCTTAAGGTTGAAGACATAATGAAGGCTGTGGAGAATGGAGCTACAACATATGATGAGGTGCAAGAAGCTACTCAAGTTGGTACTGCTTGTGGTCAATGTGAAGATGAAGTTAAAGAATTAATTGATGAATTACTAGCACAAAAGTAAAAAGGTGAAGTAACAATGCTTCGTCGCGTTAAAAAAGTCCTATAAATCTAAGGTAAAAAATCACAAAATCCTAAGATATTTCAATAACTCGCTGAAAAGATGCTCATACAATTGAAATATCTAAGTATTTTGTGATTTTTTTACCAAGATTTATTAGGACTTTTTTTAAATCGCTCCTTCAGCATTGTTACTTCGCTCCCACGGTAGTGCAAGGAAAAAATTTTAGTGCCTACGGAATTTTAGGTGAGAAGCTTTATAGGAACAATGATATTATAATGGATTATCTAAAAAATATTCCTTTATATAAAATTAAGACAGCAAGAAATATGAAGATTTATTAATTTACAAGTGATAATATAGGAGAAAAGAGGGGGAGTAAGGTGGAAAGCAATATAAAGACAATTATATTTGTGATTGATTTTATTGAAGAACATATAAATAAAGAAATTAGTCTTGTTGGGTTTATGGGTAATACAAAGGAAGGTTTTCAGATAATACCTCAATTATGGGGCAAGCTTCGTAAGGAAAAAAATAAAATAAAAAATAGAGTATGTATGGATTATACGGTTGCTCTTAATGATTATTCAAAGAATTTTACATTCGAGGACAGTGTTCCAGCATTTGAGTATTATGCAGCAGTTGAAGTTTCAAAGCCCGAAGAAATTTCGCCAAGCATGAGCACAATAACATTGCCAGCAGGAAAATATGTAGTGTTTACATATAAAGGTAAATCTGAAGATTCACTTGAGCCAGTCATGGATTATATTTATAAGGAATGGTTACTGGAATCCAGTTGTCAATTTAATGAAAATGCCAAATTTGACTTTATACGATATGGTGAAGAAATGGATGAGCATAATCAAAGTAATATTGAAGTTTGGGTTCCTATAGTTTAAATACATCTATGACTTGATTCCGAACATAAATCTAAATACTTTAAATCTTTTTAATACCTCATAGGTTATTAAACTAGATGTAAGTGCAAGGGATATAATTACAATATATTGGAAAATAAAAGTCTTTGTTAGCTTTAAAATGAAATATGCAAATATAACAATATAGGTTTGATGAACTATATATATTGTGAAGGATGCATGGGAAAGATATGAAAGAAAGCTTGGCTCAAAGTTTAAGTATCGTTTACCATAACCTATAAATGTAAGTAGTGAAGCCCATATAGTAAAGTAATATATTAAAGAAAAAATTATTCCAAGAAGGCTAAAACCTTGCTGCCAGCCTATTGAATTTATTTCAATGAAAATTATTATATATCCAGCAATTGAGCATATAAGGTAGAAGTTTTTATGATTTTCAAGTATACCTAGAATACTATCATCTGAAGCCATTAGAAAACCTAAAATCACATAAATTCCATATACAAATATGTTTTTGCCAGTTATACTTGGCAATGCTGAAGCTACAGTAATTGGAATACATATAAGTAGTATTTTAAATGGTGCTTTAAATAATCTAATATTATGTGTTGAAAGTTTTTTCATAATTGGTAAAGTAATTAAAGAAATAATAAATAAGTACAAAATAAACCATAAGGCTCCAGGGGTAAAGCTTCCGTGGTATCCTGTTAAATCAGAAAAGACCAAGAAAAATTTTCTTAAATAGGCTATAAAGCTTAAAGTGCTGCTAGAATGAAATTTATATGCAAAGTATCCTTCTGGTGGTAGAAAAATAATTATTCCGAAAATAAGGGGAATAAACAAACGCAAAAAGCGCTCTTTTAAATAGTCTTTATTGGAGCGCTTTTTTAGCGAAAAGTAACAAGACATTCCAGCTAGTAAGAACATAAGTGGCATAAACCATAAAGAAGAATTTATTAGTGTAGTACAAAATGCATTTGACTTTCCTTGAATATAATTTGCTTCATTAGCATCAAAAATTCTAGCAGTGTGGAAGGGAAGTAAATAAAGTATACAAATAATCCTTAACCAATCAATATATTTTTTCTCATAAATAATATCTCCTGTTTTTTTATTTTGGAAGTTCACTATCCAATAAAATAAAGAAGTTTTCTATATTTTCTTTGTCCTTTGAATTACCGTATAAGTTTACAGTAAAGGTCATAATATTATTATAACTTGTCAAGGCCAACTGAAAGTAGGGTTTGTATTTCATTGAACCGAACATATAAGCATTAATTATTTGTGTGCCTTTAAAACAAAGCTTTTTAGAATCTAGAATTCCAATATTGGTCATGCCTATTTGTGGGTTTTTAAAACCATTTTTAAGTAACTTTTTAACATGCTTGTAGTTAAATAATTTAAAGAGCAGTGAAATTTTAACGAAGGCATTTAGTCCAATAAAATTTTTCTTTTTTAAATTCATGTCATCGTTAACCTTTTTTGCGGTATCATCAAAGGTATCATTAGGTTCAAGAGTTAGATTGCTAATAACTGTGGCGCTAAGATTGGTAAGCGCATTGATATTTTTGTTTTTTAAATACTTACGCATATCTACAGCTACTGATATACTGAGTCTATTTTTATTTAGAATTTTATAAAGTGCTCTGTAGAAGGCAGTAAGAGTTACATCATTAATTGTAACCTTGTGATTCTTACAGTATTTTTTAATAGATAAAAATCTATCTTCTGGAATTTCATGTGTTAATATAAATGGTTCAACTTCTTTTGCAGTACTCATTGGAAAGTTCAAATTAATAAAACCATTACTTTCTTTTCCTTGAAACATAAGAGCTTTAAATTTATCTTTAAAGTTAAATTGCTTATTTACAACATTTATACTTCTATTCCCATTAAGAAGGTAATTTATTGTGTAGTCAGAATTTTTTAATAAATTTGAATATAAGCTGCACAGTAAATAGAGGTAATCTTTGAAGCCAGCAGCATCGCATATCATATGGTTCATAAGTATGCACAAGGAATCTTTGGTTGAACTAAGCAGACAAGCCTTTACTTGAGGACCTGTGGCTTCATTAGTTCTTGACGTTATAAATGAATTAAATTCATCTTTAGTGTTTGCAAAAGTTAGGATATCTTTAAAACTTGAACTATCTACTTTCTCCCAGCGTGGTTCTTTAATATTTTCTACGTATTTACTGCTTAGTATAGGGACGACGTCTAAGGTCATAGCTAAAGCTTTTTTTAAAGCTATTTTATTAATGTTACCATCAAAGTGTATAATACAGTGAAGATTATGATCATTGAATTTATAAGTTTCAAAAAGAAATTGAAGCTTATCAAAAATTTCAGATTTAAATATCATATTGATTACCTCCGTTATTGTAACTTGTTTATAGATAAACAAGCTGAAATATTTAAATTACCAATGCCAAATTTATCCTTACAAACTGGAATTTGTTGAGCACTATAGTGAAGGGTTTTAACTCACTTCGTTTGTTAAAAGACTAAGGTTTTCGCTATGCGAAAGGTGAAGGGTTTTACGGTGCTGTGCACGTAAAAAACGATGGTATTAATATGCAAACGTTTTAATTGCTTTAATTATGTAAGAATAATATGTAGATTTATGACTAAATGAATGAAAGAGTAGGAGATGGTTTTTAATTTTATCAAATTTAAGTTGACTTGGCTATATTTTAATTGTTATAATTTAAATTAATAAGTCGAATTTTGTTTATTTATAGGAGGACAAATATGAAATCAACAGGTGTAGTTAGAAGAGTAGATGAACTTGGAAGAATAGTAATCCCTATGGAACTTAGAAGAACTCTAGAAATAGCCGAAAAAGACTCTCTAGAAATATATGTAGATGGTGAAAAAATCATATTTAAAAAATATCAACCAGCTTGCATTTTCTGTGGAGATGCAAAAGATGTTGTGAATTACAAAGGTAAAAATATCTGCAAAAGCTGCTTGGAAGAACTAAAATCTAACGCATAAAAAAAGAGGGCATTTCCCTCTTTTTTATTTTGTCTTGTTTTATATAATGAAACCACTTCTGTTTCTATTCAAAATTTATACTTTTAATTTTTCTATCAGTACCCAAATAAGTATTTTCATAAATACTTATTGCATTGTTCAAATAATCTTCAGGATCAAGCAAGGCCGGGCTAAAATGTGTAAGCCATAACTCTTTAACTTCTGCCTTCTTAGCTATGGTTGCAGCCTCCGAAAAAATCATATGTTTATTTAAAACAGCTTTTTCAGCCTTTTCTTCTTCACCGTACATACCTTCACAAATAAAAAGATCTGCCTCTGATACAAAATCAATAATTTTTTCTACAGGTCTTGTATCTGTACAATATGCAATCTTTATTCCTTTTCGTTTCTCCCCAAGAACCATATCCGGCTTATATATAATTCCTTCTTCTTCAATAATGCTACCCTTTTGAAGAATCTTCCATAACCTCATTGGTATATTATTTTCTTTTGCCTTTTCTACACTAAACTTTCTCTTTCTGTCTACTTTTACCACATATGAAATACATTCAACGCTATGTTCAACCGGAATTGCTTTTATTGTCATATCATCAATTTGAAAAATTTTATCTTCAAAATTGTCATCGTACTTGCAATCAAGCTCTATTAAATCAACATCAAAAGGAAGTACCGGTGCCACAACAGTAAGCCCTCTAAAGACCTTTTCAAGTCCATTAGGTCCTATTATAGTAATTGGACGTCTTCTACCTGAATTTGCTATAGTAAGTAAAAGACCTGTAAATCCCATAACGTGATCAGCATGATAATGAGTAAAACATATGACATCTATATCTTTAAATCCCCATCCAAGCATCTTCATCGATACTTGAGTTCCTTCTCCACAATCTATCAAAATCTTTCTTCCATTATATGAGACGAGAAGAGAAGTCAAACTTCTATAAGGTGTAGGTAAACTTCCTCCACACCCCAAAAGACATACGTCAATCAATGGAACAACTTCCTTTCCAATTATTTTATGTAATTATATTTTAAGCAGCAGTATTATTATAGAAAGTAAACACAAACATGTGCTTATAAGACATATAAAGCTCAAAACCTGAATTTCATTCATTCCTTTTGCTGCAAGCCTATAATGTATTTGAGTTCTATCTGCCTTATAAATAGGTTTACCATCTAAAAACCTTTTTATTATAACAAATATATTATCAAATATAGGAACTCCTAATGCTAAAATAGGAATTAAAATAGATATAATTGTGGTTTGTTTAAATGCACCATCAAGAGCTATTATTCCCAGCATAAAGCCAAGGAAATTTGCTCCAGAATCCCCCATAAAAATTTGAGCTGGATGTTTATTGTATCGTAAAAAACCAATGGTAACACCAACTAATAATATTGACATTTCAGCTGAATCTGACTGCCCTTTCACTAACGCCACTATAAATAAAGTAGTTGCCGAAATAGCTGACAAACTTCCTGCAAGACCATCCATACCATCGCACCAATTAATAACTGTTGTAATACCAAAAATCCATATTACACTCAAAGAATATTGTAAAAATTGAGGGAGTACTATGTAATTATGCGTAAATGGATTATTATATCCCTGGAAAACAATTCCTGATTTATATACCATAGTTGCAGCAATTATTTGAACTATAAGTCTTGGCAAAATTCCGAACTCTTTTCCTTTAGTTTTATACCAATCATCGACTAATCCTATTAGAAGTACCAACATTGCTGCTATCAAGATAGAGAAAAACTTTTTATCAAAAGGTCTTATAAATATAAGACATCCTAAGAAAAATCCTAAGAATATTCCAACCCCACCCAGAAGCGGCATCGGCGCTGTATGTTTTTTTCTTTTTGTTGGCAAATCAACAAATTTATCTTAAAAGCTATCCTCTTCATGTAAGGTGTAAGAATAAATACAATAAGGAAGCCGACCAAAAGTATAAGCAAATATCTCATATCTACCTCTCCTTATAGGAAACCATTTCAACCATTAGCTTATAAATTATAAATAACCGATGCCTATTCGATCTTTCCATAAATCATAGTTTATAAGCTAAGTTCCACATTGGTTTCCCCTAATTAAGCTTTAAATACATTATATCAGTATTTTTCTTAATTTTCACAAAAATTTTTTCTAAGTAAAACTTATAACTACATCTATACAATTTTACCTTTAACATACTTTAAATTTGTTTATCTTTAACTATTGACTGATTTAATAATTAAGCTTACAATACAATTTGAAAATAGAAATTATATAAGACAGTTCGAAATCCATCCTGTCTATAAACAAAACCATGGCTTACTAACTACCTTGTAAGGTGGTTTTTTGTTTATAGGAGGCTTATGCCTTTTTTTATTATAGCAACCTTCTTCTGAAATAATTATTGATTTTATAAAATAAAACAAGTTAAATAAAGTAAGCCTACAAATTCAAATTCATAAAATTATATGGTCTCCAAACAAAAGAGGTGTTTAAATTATGGCAATTGATAAAAAAGCAATTGAAAAACATATAAGAGGAATTCTAGAAGCACTTGGTGATAATCCTGATCGCGAAGGCCTTAAGGACACACCAAAGCGTGTCGCAAAGATGTATGAAGAAGTATTCAAAGGAATGGAATATTCAAATGATGAGATTGCAAAAATGTTTGACAAAACCTTTGATGAAGATCTTGATGTTTTAGAAACTTCAAAGAATTTAGTATTCGTTAAAGATATAGAAATTTTTAGTCACTGTGAACATCATCTTACCTTAATGTACAATATGAAAGTTGCGGTAGCTTACATTCCAAACGGGAAACTTATTGGTCTTAGCAAAATTGCAAGAATTGCCGATATGGTTTCTAGAAGGCTTCAACTTCAAGAGAGGATAGGAAAAGATATTGCAGAAATAATGGAAAAAGTAACTTCTTCAAAAGACATAGCCGTTATAATAGAAGGAGAGCACGGCTGTATGACTTCAAGAGGTATAAGAAAACCTGGAACAAAAACAATTACCACAACCTTTAAAGGTAAATTTGAAACTGATGATTCTTTGGCTAATAGATTAATGACACTTTATAGATAAAGTATGAAAGGAAAATAATTATGGAATTAAACATCAATAAAGACAAAGCAGTAGTTGTTCTTAGTGGAGGGCAAGATAGTACAACTTGCCTATTTGGTGCAAGGAAGAAATACAGTGAAGTAATTGCTGTTTCCTTCAATTACAATCAAAAGCATAAACTAGAACTTGAATGTGCAAAAGAAATTTGTAATAAATACGGCATTGAACATCACATCTTAGACTTAAACCTCTTAAATCAATTAGCGCCAAATTCTCTTACACGTGCAGACATAAAGGTTGATCAAAATGCACCAAAAGAAGGCGCGCCAAATTCATTTGTTGATGGTAGAAACTTATTATTCTTAACCTTTGCTGCAATCTTCGCAAAACAAAAAGGTATAAACACTATAATTACTGGAGTTTCTCAAAGTGACTTTAGTGGCTATCCAGATTGTAGGGATGTATTTATAAAATCCTTAAATGTAACCTTAAACTTAGCCATGAATTATCAATTTGTGCTAGTAACTCCTCTAATGTGGATTGATAAAGCTGAAACCTGGAAAATGGCTGACGATCTAGGTATACTTGATATAATCAAAAATGAGACCTTAACTTGCTATAACGGTATAAAAGGAAATGGCTGTGGAAACTGTCCTGCTTGCAAACTTAGAAAACACGGATATTTAGAATTTAAGAAAAAATACTTATAGATAGACAACTTGAAACTTTAAAATTGAAATTTCCAAATTTATCCTGATAAACTGGAATTTGTCGAGCACTATAGTGAAGGGTTTTACGGTGCTGTGCACGTAAAAGGTGAACTTTTTTATCTTCAATAAAAAGCTAAGGTTGATTTTCCTCAGTTTCCCTACGGAAAAATCTTTAACGTATTTAAATTATTTATTTTTCGTAGAGAAACGGAGAAAAAATATTCCTTAACCTTTTGCCGTGGCAAAAAAACCTTCACCTTTGACAAGCAAAGCTATGTCAAACCCTTCACTTTTCACATAAGTGAAAAAAGTTAGTTTTTTAATGAGCAGGGCGAATTAAAAACCCTTCACTCAGCTCGACAAATTCCAGTTTATCAGGATAAATTTGGAGATTGCAATTTTATAATGTTTGTACTCCATAATAAGCATCTTTTGGAACCTTTTTTTTTCTCCTATAGAATCACTTTTCAATTCTAAAATCCATAAAATATACCTCCCTAATAAATTGTTTTTACAATTGAATTTTTTTAATCATAATTTTAGTATTAATGATTTAATCATTTCATATGCGACTATATTTTTAAGTATAACAATTTTTTATTTAAATATATAAAAAATATCATTTTATTAAAAACCGTCTTTGTAATTACGTTGTTTTTATCACATTATCATTTAGTTCACATACATATTAACACATTATTAAAGATATTGCTATATTCAATTTATACAAATGTACTTATTCTCATTAGTTTGTTTCGGATATGCCCACGTAGAAAATGAAGTAAAATAGTTAATTTTAAATATTATTATTCATTTTTCATTAAATTCAAATTTATCTAAATTTATATTCATTGGCATTTATACGCAAGTTAGTACATCTTAAGTAAATATCTAAAATATTTCTGAACGAACATTATTAATAAACCTTCAATTTTTAATATTTATTTTTTGCAAAAATCTTTTCAAAATTTATATTTATCAAAACTTTTGCAACCTTATTGTTAATTATATAACAATTAATTATTGTGCATAAGAAATTACTACCATATTATTATTTAAACTAATAATTCATTAAAAAGAGGCTATTTTATGACAATTAAAGTACTAAGAAAGGAAATCAGATTAGAAAATCCAGACGAAGTTAACTCCTGTTAAAGCCAGTTAATACTGCTAAAGGAACAATTTAAAAAAATCATAAAATACTTAGATATTTCAATCTGTTTCACCGATAGGAAGTTATTGAAATATCTTAGAATTTTATGATTTTTTTATCTTAGATTTATAGAATTTTTTTAATGTTGCAAAACAGTATTCCTTCGCATTATTTCTATTTAGAGCATCTGTTCAAAGCGCACACAAGTGCATTAAGTGATGCCGTATCTATGTTATCTGATATTCCAACCCCAAAGTATCTTTCTTCATTATTTTCAACCTGTATATAGGCAACGGCTTTTGAATGTGATCCTACATTTAATGCATGTTCATCATAAGATATAAACTTGCATCCGTTTATATTATTTGAATGCAGTGCATTAAAAAAAGCATCTACAGGACCATTTCCTATTCCTTCTATTTTTATATCTTTTCCCTTTACAGAAACTACAGCTTCAATATCTACTGTATTTTCATCTTGTTCAACATTCTGAATTGAATGTTGCTTATAATTTTTAAGATAATACGGAGTTTTTCTATCAAGATATTCTGCTTTAAAAAACTCAAATATTTGCTGCGGAGTAAGTTCTGTTCCAAGCTCATCTGATTTAGCTTTTATTATTTTTCCGAATTCAGGATGCATTGACTTTGGAAGTATAAATCCAAAATCACTTTCCATTATATATGCAGTTCCGCCTTTTCCAGATTGGCTGTTTATACGTATAATTTCTTCATACTCTCTACCAAGATCATGCGGGTCAATTGCAATATATGGCACTTCCCACTTAGTACCATTTTTCTCCTTCATCACGTGGAGTCCTTTCCTTATAGCATCTTGATGAGAACCAGAAAATGCTGTAAACACAAGTTTACCCGCATATGGATGACGTTCTGATACTGTCATTTTTGTACATTCTTCATACAAGTCTACAATTTTATTTAAATCCGAAAAGTCAAGTTCTGGATCTATGCCTTCAGAATACATATTAATAGCCATATTCATTATATCAAGATTACCTGTTCTTTCTCCGTTACCAAAAAGTGTTCCCTCAATTCTATCAGCTCCAGCAAGAAGTCCAAGTTCACTTGAAGCTGTACATGTTCCTCTATCATTGTGGGTATGAAGACTTACTATTACTGCTTCTCTATTGGAAAGATGTTTACAAAACCATTCTATTCTATCTGCATATACGTTTGGTGTTGACATTTCAACAGTAGATGGCAAATTTATAATTGCTTTATTATCTTTAGTAGGCTTCCATACATCAAGTACAGCCTCACAAACTTCAAGTGCATAGTCAAGCTCAGTTCCAGTAAAACTCTCTGGTGAATACTCAAAAGTAAATTTTGTATCTGGATATTTTGTACTATAATCTTTAACCATTTTAGCACCATACAAAGCTAAATCTATTATTTCCTTTTTATTCTTTCTAAACACAACTTCCCTTTGAAGCGTTGATGTAGAATTATAAATATGAACAATAGCCTTCTTTATTCCTTTAAGAGAATCAAATGTCTTCTTTAAAAGATTTTCCTTGCACTGTGAAAGCACCTGTATAGTAACATCGTCTGGAATAAGCTTATCCTCAACTAATCTTCTCAAAAAGTTATATTCAGTATCTGATGCAGATGGGAAACCAACTTCTATTTCTTTAAATCCCATATTAACAAGCATTTTAAACATTTTAATTTTTTCATCAACATTCATTGGAATAGGCAAAGACTGGTTTCCATCTCTCAAGTCAACGCTGCACCATATTGGTGCATTTTCAATTTCCTTATCTGGCCATTCACGATTTTTGATATCAACCTTTGGATATTTACTATACTTCACATTCTGCATTGCAAAACACTCCCTCTATTTTATATTTTATATAGAAATCTGAATTTTTTAAATTATCATTATATTAATCTTATAAGTAAGCTTGGTAAGATTACAGTGAAGGTTGAATTTCCTCCATTTCATTGAGAAAATTCTTTAACTTATCCTATTTATATTTAAAATTATTTTTCGTAAAAAATACACCTTCACTCTACTCTATAAAAAAAGCCTCATCTCTAAATAAAATAAAGAGACGAGGCTAACCCGCGGTACCACTCCAATTGGTTTAAATTAAAAACCCACTTTTCAACAGCACTCCACATTTTAAAAATATAGTTTATACCATCTATCCTTATAACGGTGGAATTCCGTTTAACCTTAAAAATTCAGGCAACTGCTCGCAGATGAGTTCAAAATCTAAAAATTACCGTTTCACAGCAAACCCGGCTCTCTGAAAATCCACTCGATTCCTAATACTTCTGTTCATCGCAATATTCTTTAATTAACTTATTTTGTATTTTACATTATGCATATTTAAAAGTAAACTTTATTTTCTGAAGAATAATGATTTAATTTTTTATTCCTAATTTTTTATTAATTTATTAGTTTAAATATTATTTTTTTATAGCAATTGCAAAACCATCACCAATAGGAAGCATTGTGCTAAAAAGTCTATCATCATTTACAACAAGTTTATTAAATTCTTTGATAGGCTCTATAAGGTTATGCCATCTTTCTTCTAAATCAAGTACAGGAAACAAGGTATCTTCTGCTGCCAAAACTCCACCATGTTTTAAAAGCTTCATACAATCTTCAAATAAAACAGGATAAAGTCTTTTATCTACATCTTGAAAAATCATATCAAATTCTTCATTTAAATTTGGAATTATAGTTTTGGCATCTCCCATTTTAATTTCTATTACTTCATCTAACCCTTGCTTTCTAAAATTTTCTTCAGCCTGACGTGCTACTTTTTCATCATATTCAATTGTAACAATCTTACCACCATATTCCTTTACTACTCTTGCCATAGAAGAAGCTGAAAAACCTATGCTTGTTCCAATCTCCAGTATTTTTTTAGGCTTAATTAAATATATAATTAGTTTAAGCATTCTTGCAACATCATTATCAACAACAGGTATAAAATCTTTAAGTTCGGTACCTTCAATAAAAGTCTTTCTGTCCATTTCGCTATCATTTTTGTACAAGTCCTCTATATAATTCATAATTTTATCAAAATCTATTTTTTATTCACTCCTCATTTTTTTATATAATTTTTCTAATCCCTTTAGCAAATTGTCAATGTCACTTTCTTCTAAAGCTGAAATAGAATCAAGCAAGAATTTGCTGCTAGCTTCTTCATTTATATTATTAATAAGCTTTCTTCCTTCGTCCGTGAGCATTACCCTGCTTATTCTTCTGTCTTCATCGCTTTTTACTCTTTTAACGAGTCCTTTTTTTTCAAGTCTATTTACCTTCTCAGATACTGTATTTTGAGAATTATTAATATTCTTTGCAATATCACCTATAGTAGGCGCTGACATTTCATCACTAAGATTTAATTCAAGTTCATCAAGTTCAATTAACAAATGAAATTGTTCAAGACTAAGATTGTACTTCTTTGCAAGCTTATGATATCTACCATGTATTAATCCATCTACTTCACTTCTTAATTTTATTACCTTTCTTGCTTTATCAATTTTATTCATAGTCCACCTCACTTATATCGTGTAGCGATTATATCTTTATACGATATATTATCATATGTAGATATATAATTCAAGCAATTTTTTACAAATACTATAAAATAAGAATATCTTGGAATATAACTATGCAGTTAGTTGTAAGTGTTTAACTCACATACTTCTTGAACTAAATAAATACATTTTCTATGTAAAAATTATTAATCGCTCATCTTCCGTAGGCACGGAGGAAAATATTCCTTGCCTTTCCCCCTTTTAGTGAAGTAATGGTATTGAAGAAACAGTTTAAATAAAACTCAATAAATCTTAGGGACAAATTCTAAAAAGCCTTAGAAATTTCAATCTGTCTGTAGAGTAAGTCGGTGGCGAATCGCCACCTTCTCCTCATCAAACCGTGCATGCGGTTTTCTCGCACACGGCTTTCCGATATTCTTCTTTGTAAGGCTTCACCTCATTTCTAGCAATGAGGTTTATTATACTATAAATTTTGTTTTTGAGGACATAATCAAATGTGGTACACTAAGACATTATCACTTTTCAATCATAGACTAGTAGGAATTTGTGAAAATTTTATTGAATATGTTATCATATTATGTTATACTGTACTAAGCTAAATTAACAATTAATTATATAGAGGTGGTTATTAAATGGTAACAAAAAGTGTTATTGTAAAAAGTGCAACTGGTTTACATGCTAGGCCAGCGACTTTACTTGTAAAAAAGGCTTCTAGCTTTAAATCAGATGTTAATATGGAATTCAATGGTAAAAAAGCAAATGCTAAAAGTTTAATTGGTGTTTTATCTTTAGGAGTAACTAAGGATAGTACAATTAAAATAATTGTTTCTGGTGATGATGAAGCATTAGCAGCAGAAGAAATCGTTAAATTAATAGAATCATTAGATGAATAGTTTAAAATAAAAAAACAATGAAAATTTTAATTTTCATTGTTTTTTATTTTAAAAGATACATATAAAAAACACGAATAAAATATATTAAATTGTTAATGAATATATGATATACTATAAACGAATATTATAATTATAAAGATTACGTACGGAGGTATATTATGAGAAATGCTTACGAAACACCACTTAATAGGAGATATGCTTCAGCTGATATGAGTTATCTATTTTCTGATGAGATGAAGTTTAAAACCTGGAGAAAACTTTGGGTAGCACTTGCAGAGAGTGAAATGGAACTTGGACTCAATATAACACAAGATCAGGTTGATGAACTTAAAAAGCATATTGATGATATAAATTACGAAGTAGCTGAAGAAAGAGAAAAAATAGTAAGACATGATGTTATGAGCCATGTATATGCTTATGGTGTTCAATGTCCATCAGCAAAGGGAATAATTCATCTTGGAGCTACATCATGTTATGTTGGAGATAACACAGATATAATAATAATGAAGGAAGCATTATTAATAATCAAAAGGAAGCTAATTAATGTAATAAGTCATTTAAGTCAATTTGCACTTAAATATAAAGCGTTACCAACGCTTGGCTTTACACATCTTCAACCAGCACAATTGACTACTGTTGGAAAGAGATGCACACTTTGGATACAGGATTTAATGATAGATCTTGAGAATTTGGATTTTGTAATTGAAAATTTAAAATTAAGAGGCGTTAAGGGAACAACAGGAACTCAAGCTAGTTTTATGGAACTTTTTAATGGAGATGAAAGTAAAGTTAAGGAGTTAGAGAAAAGAGTAGTAAGCAAAATGGGATTCAAGAAAGCATACAATGTTACAGGTCAAACTTATCCAAGAAAAGTGGATTCCATAGTTTTAAATACACTATCTGAAATTGCCCAAAGCGCATATAAATTTAGCAATGATCTTAGAATACTTCAAAATATGAAGGAAATGGAAGAACCTTTTGAAAAGAATCAAATAGGATCTTCTGCTATGGCATATAAAAGAAATCCTATGAGATCAGAAAGAATAAGTGCACTTTCTAGATACGTTATTGTAGATGCTTTAAATCCAGCTATAACGTCCTCTACACAATGGTTTGAAAGAACCCTTGATGATTCTGCTAATAAAAGGCTTTCAGTTGCAGAGGGGTTTTTGGCCTTAGATGGCGTATTAAACCTTTATATAAATGTATCAAGTAATATGGTAGTGTATGAAAAAGTTATAGCTTCTCATGTTAAAAATGAACTTCCTTTTATGGCTACAGAAAATATAATGATGGAAGCCGTTAAAAGAGGAGGAGATAGACAGGAATTACATGAAGTAATAAGGGAGTACTCTATGGAAACTGCTAAAAGAATAAAGCAGGAAGGATTATCGAATGATTTGATAGATAAAATTAAGAAGAATCCTATGTTTAAGTTAACTGAGGAGGAAATTGATGAGATTATAGATCCTAAAAAATTTACAGGGAGATCATCAGGTCAGGTAGAAGATTATATAAATGAATGTGTAAAACCTGTTCTCGAAAACAATAAAGAATGTTTAAATGTCTCCGTAAGTATAAGTGTATAAATGTAAAATTTTAGAAAATGTATTTACACGACATTTATAAAAGTATATAATAAGTTCATGGAATATGAACTTATTATATTATATAGGGATGAAGGGTTTTAACAATGAAGAAAAGAAATATTTTTTTTGTGTTAATTTTATTAGTTGTTTTATCTTTTTGTGGATGTTCAGCAAATACAAAAAGTAATCTAAAAAATAATGTCAAATCTGAAAATTTAGCATCAAAAAAACAAAAAGCCAAAAATGAAGTGAAAAAACTAGAAGAGAAAAAACCGGAGGTATATAAGGTTGGTTCTAAAGGGGAAAAAGTAAAGTATATTCAGGATAAACTCATTAGTTATGGATATCCAGTTTCAGATGATGGTAAATTTGGGGTCCAAACTGATTGGGCTGTAAGGGATTTTCAATATAGACACAATGTAACTATGGATGGATCCGTTTCTGATAATACAATGAAATTACTAAAAGAAACACCTACATCAGATAAAATGTGCAATTCTAATCTTGGACCAGCTTCAAATCAAGAAGTGCAAGCCTATAAATCAGCAGCTGAGGGAGTTGCAAATTCAAACGATTTAAGCAGTTATACAAAATATTTAATAATAGCTTCTCTTAAAGAACAACGTGTGTATATTTTCAATGGAAGTAATCACGGTTGGAGTCTTATAAATACTTTTCCATGCACCTCTGGAGCAGCAGAAACACCTACAGTAACAGGGCATTTTTTTGTACAAGGTAAAGGTCCGGCATTCAAAACAGCGAATAATGTTATATGTAAATACTACACCCAAATACAAGGAAATTATTTATTTCATAGTATACTTTATGATATAAATGGTAATGTTGTAGATGGAACTTTAGGAGCATCTTTATCACATGGATGTGTACGACTGGCATTAGAAAATGCAAAGTATATATATGATAATATGCCTATGGGAACTGCAATATGGATATATTAAGACATAATTAAAAGTATGAAGAAAGAGGATATGAAAATGAAATTTAAAGAATTCGAATACAAAAGACCATGTATTGCTGATATAAGGAGTGAATTTAACGATTTTTTTAAGAAATTTAGAGCAGCAGATAGTTTTAAAAAACAAGATGAAATAATAAGACAAATTAATAAATTAAGAAATGAAATTGAGTCTATGATGACTATTGCAAGCATAAGACATACAATTGATACAAATGATTCTTTTTATGAAGAAGAACAAAATTTTTGGGATAAAAATATGCCAATATATGAAGGAATAATATCAAATTATTATAAATGTCTTATAAATTCAAAGTTTAGAGATGAACTTGAAAAAAAATGGGGTAGACAATTATTTACTATAGCTGAATATCAAATATCAACAATTTCTGATGAAGTAATAGATGACCTTAAAGAGGAAAATGAATTATCAAGCAAATATACAAAACTTTAGCATCAGCTAAAATAATGTATGAGGGAGAAGAGAGAAATCTTTCACAGATGATTCCATTTACTTTATCAAAGGATAGGAAGATTAGAAAAGAAGCAAGTGAGAAAAAATATAAGTTTTTTGTAGATAATAGCAAAGAATTTGATGATATATATGACAAACTTGTAAAGGTAAGAACTAGAATATCTAAAAAGCTTGGATTTAATAATTTTGTAGAACTTGCATACAAGAGAATGTTAAGATCAGATTATAATTCTGAAATGGTTAAGAATTTTAGGGAACAAGTTAAAAAGGTAATAGTTCCAGTATCACAAAAAATCATTGAGAAGCAGAGAAAAAGACTTGGACTTGATAAAATAAAATATTACGATCTTAAGTTTTATTTTAAATCAGGAAATGCTAAACCACATGGAGATGCAGAATGGATGGTAAAAGATGCACAAAAAATGTATGGTGAGCTTTCAAATGAGACTAAAGAGTTTTTTAATTTTATGATTGAAAATGAACTTATGGATCTTGTAAGTAAAAAAGGAAAAGGCAGTGGCGGATATTGTACTTATATAAGTAAATACAGATCACCATTTATATTTTCTAACTTTAATGGCACATCAGGAGATGTTAATGTACTTACTCATGAAGCGGGGCATGCATTCCAGGTATTTTCAAGTAGGGATTTAAATATACCTGAATATAGTTTTCCAACTTATGAAGCTGCGGAAATACATTCTATGAGTATGGAGTTTTTTACATGGCCATGGATGAAGTTGTTCTTTGAGGAAGAGGAAGAAAAGTATAGATTTTTCCATATAAGCGATGCACTTTTATTTATACCATACGGCGTTGCAGTTGATGAATTTCAGCATGTTGTATATGAAAATCCAGATATGACGCCGGATGATAGAAAAAAGGCTTGGAGAGAAATCGAAAAAAAATATCTTCCTTATGTAGATTATGAAGATAATGATTTTCTAGAAAATGGTGGGTATTGGCAGCAGCAAAGGCATATATATGAAAGCCCATTTTATTATATTGATTATACTCTCGCTCAACTTTGTGCATTTCAATTTTGGAAAAAGTCTCTTGATAATAGAGATGAGGCTTGGAAAGACTATGTATCATTATGCAAATTAGGTGGAAGTAAGTCTTTCTTAGAATTAGTTAAAAGTGCAAAGCTTATTTCTCCATTTGAAGCTGGAAGCATAAAAAGTATAGTTGATCCTGTAGAAAAATGGATTGATGGTATAGATGACTCTAAGTTTTGAATAATGAAAACTTCAAGCAAGCTGCTGTTTAAAGTGAAACAGTAGCTTGTTTTTTTACATTAGTATAATAAAATGCCACTTCATACATATATTTTAATATAAATTAATGATATAATAATTTTTGAAGGAATAGTTTAAATAAAATTTTATAAATCTTAGTGGCAAATTGTTAAAAGCTTTAGAGATTTCGATTTGTTTGAACGATTAGTGAGTTATTGAAAGCTCTTAAGATTTTAACAATTTGCTGCTTAGATTTATTAATTTTATTTAATATTCCAAGATACTGTTACTTCGCAATATTTTTAAATTGACTATTATAAAGTTCTGTATAAAATCCACCTTTATCTATAAGCTCATCATGATTTCCTCTCTCAACAATTTGGCCCTCTCTCATAACAAGTATTATATCGGCATCACGTATAGTTGAAAGCCTATGAGCTATAACAAAACTTGTACGTCCCTTCATCATTGAAAGGAAAGCACTTTGTATCTTTATTTCTGTTCTCGTATCTACGCTGCTTGTTGCCTCATCTAATATAAGCATTGGTGGATCTATAAGCATTACTCTTGCTATAGTTAGAAGCTGCTTCTGTCCTTCTGAAAGGTTCCCCCCTGATTCAGTTATAATAGTGTCATATCCATCAGGTAGTCTCTTTATAAAATTATGAATATATGCCGCTTTTGCTGCATTTTTAATTTCATCTAAAGTTGCCTTTGGTTTACCATAAGCTATATTTTCCTTTATAGTTCCTTCAAAAAGCCATGTATCTTGAAGCACCATTCCAAATTGACTTCTTAAACTGTCTCTTTTAATATTTCCTATATCTTTACCGTCTATTAAAATTTTTCCCGCATTTATTTCATAAAATCTCATCAGAAGATTTACCATAGTAGTTTTTCCGGCACCAGTAGGTCCTACAATAGCTACAGTACTTCCACTTTTAACATTTACACTAAAATTGTTAATTAAAGGAACCTTTTTATTATATGCAAAGGATACTTGTTCAAAATCTATATTTCCAAGGCAATTTTTTATGTTCTCGGCACTATCTGGTTCTTTTTTCTCTGGAACCTCATCTAAAATAGCAAATACTCTTTCACAAGATGCAAAAGCTGCCTGAAGCTGAGTCGCTACACTTGTTACATTATTTATAGGTTGTGAAAATTGAGTTGAGTATGTTAAAAAGCTTGAAATTGTACCAATACTTAGTCCTGCTATAGCAGAAAGTATTCCTCCAACAACACCAACTAAAATATATGTAATATTATTTACGAATCTCGTAGATGGATTAGTAAGTGAAGAATAAAATTGAGCTAACTGACCACATTTATAAAGTCTTCCATTAATCTCAGCAAATTTCTCCTCAGATCTTTTTTCATATCCAAAGGCTTTTACTACTTTCTCATTTCCTATTATTTCTTCTACATATCCATTTAGTTCTCCCAAAGTTTTTTGCTGCTCTTTAAACATTTTATTTGATCTTGTTGTAATAAATGAAGCAATAAAAAAACAAAATGGAGTCATTAAAACTATTATAAGCGTAATTTTTACGCTTAATGAAAACATTAAAACTAGTGAAACTATTATAGTTATAATTCCCGGATAAAACTGAGTTATTCCCTGAAATACTCCATCAGATATAGCATCCATATCATTAGTAAGTCTACTCATAATATCTCCATGAGGATTTTCATCAAAATACTTTAAAGGTAAGGTACTTATTTTTTGTAAAGCCTCATTTCTAAGATCTTTTACAGTGTTGTACGCTATAATATTTGCAATAACCGTAAATATCCATGTAAAGACAGAACTAATAATATAAATAACAGCAAGTATAATTATTACTTTTATTAGTCCAGTAAAGTCAACTCTTCCTTTACCTATTATATTGTCAATACCTCGTCCAACTATTAATGGCATAAATGCAATAAGTATATTACTTATTAATGCACATATTAGTGATAATAACATATACCCTTTATATTTGCCTATATACTTTACAAGTCTTGAGAAGGTACTCTTTTTCATCTACACAACCTCCCTTGAAAGCTGTGAATTGCATATTTCTTTATACACACTTGAACTTTTAATTAATTCTTCATGAGTTCCGCAGCCTTCTACTTTTCCATCATCGAGTACAATTATTAAATCAGCATTCTTTATTGTACTTACCCTCTGAGTAACCATTATAATCGCCATTCTATTAGAATTATTATCCTTTAGTGTCTTTCTAAGTTTTGCATCTGTGGCATAATCAAGTGCGCTTAAACTATCATCCATAATTAATATATCAGGATCTTTAACTAAAGCTCTTGCTATGGTAAGCCTTTGTTTTTGTCCACCAGAAAAATTTGCACCACCTTGAGAAATATGAGTATCATATTTTTTTGGAAGCTTATTTATAAATTCTGATGCCATTCCAATCTCAGCTGCCTTCTTAATATCCTTTATATCCGCATTTTCACGTCCCCATCGTATATTCTCTGCTATGGTTCCTGAAAACAGTACTGCTTTTTGAGGTACCAAACCAATCTTCCTTTCAAGTTCGCTTTTACGATAATTTTTCACATTAATTCCATTTATAAATATTTGACCTAATGTAACATCATATAATCTAGGAATTAAATTAATAAGTGTAGTTTTTCCAGAACCCGTTCCACCTATTATACCTACTGTCTGACCTTTCTTTATTTTAAAAGATATATCACTTACAGCAAATTCCTTGGAATTTTTATATGAAAAAAATACATTTTTAAACTCAATTAATTCTTGATTTTTTTCTTTAAGTTCATTAAGTTCATCTTTATATACTAAACTAGGCTCTGTCGTAAATACTTCATTTATACGATTGGCACTAGCTGCTGCTTTCGTAAATATTACTATGAGGTTAGCAACAATTATAAGAGCAGAAAGTACAAGATTGGTGTAATTTATATATGCTATTATTTTCCTGTTGTCATACCGCCACTATTTACTCTTATTCCACCAAACCATAGTATAGCCAAAACAGAAAAATTCATTATTATACTTGTAAGTGGATTCATCAGTCCAGATATTTTTCCAACTTTAATTGCTGTTTGTGCAAGTTCCTCATTTGAGTTTTTAAATCTTACCTTTTCACCTTCCATTCTAGAAAAAGCTCTTATTACTCTTATTCCAGATAAATTTTCCCTTAATATAAGTGATAAGCCATCCAATTTTTTTTTGTACAATTTTATAAATTGGAAGAGATTTGTTCATTATAAGGTATACCACAAACGCAAATACAGGAATGGATAAATACATTACAGCAGAAAGTTTAAAATCTAGAAACATGGCCATTATAATTCCACCAATACACAGAAATGGCACTCTTATGGTGAGTCTAATAAACATTGCAAGCGCAAGCTGCACTTGATTAACATCGTTAGTTATACGATTTATAAGAGATGCTGTTCCAAAATCATCAATTTCATTATATGATAAAGTTCCTATTTTCTTGAACAACTCATTTCTAAGTATTGTTCCAAAACCTTGTGAAGCAATAGATGAAAAATATTGACAAGTAAATGAAGACGCCACTCCACATACAGCTAGTAGAACCATAATGCCACCTACTTGTAACATATAAGTCACATTTTTACTTTGTATCCCCTTATCCGTTATAAGCACCATTATTGTAGGTATTAATATTTCAAATATAGCCTCAATCAATTTAAAAATAGGTCCTAGTATAACTTGTTTTTTATACGACTTTGCAAATTTCAGTAAACTAAACAAAACATAACCTCCTAAAGCATCAACTTCTGTTGAATATTTATCATATTTCGTTTATTATTATAGCAAAAGTATAGATATATTAAAAATACATATTATATATCTATCATATACATTTTTTATATGGGAAGTGATTTTTATGGATATTAAGCAATTAAAATATTTCTATACAATTGCGGAAGAAGGCCAAATAACAAATGCTGCTAAAAGGCTTCACATTGCTCAACCCCCTTTAAGTTATCAGCTCAAAAGCTTAGAAAATGAATTAGGCGTAAAACTTGTTGAAAGAGGAAGTCGTCATATTAAATTAACCGATGCAGGAATTATGCTTTATAAACGTGCAAAGCAAATATTATCGCTAACAGAATCAACTGTAGATGAATTAAAAGATTTTAAAAAAGGAACTTATGGGACTCTATCTATAGGTACTGTATCTTCATCTGGAGCATCACTTTTGACTAGTAGACTAAACACATTTCATGATAAATATCCATTTATAAATTTTGAAATTCATGAAGGTAACACATATGAATTATTAGAAATACTGAATAGAGGTATAATTGAAATTGCTATTGTTAGAACGCCATTTAACACTTCTGGTATAAATTCAATTTACTTGCCAAAGGAACCTATGGTTGCTGCAATGCTGCAAAAACTAAATTGGAATGACAGTAAAGTTATTGATATTGTAGAATTGAATAATAAACCATTAATATTTTATAGAAGATTTGAAAAACTTATATTTAAAGCTTGTGAAGATTCTAATTTTGAACCAACTATATTTTTGCAAAAATGACGATGCAAGAACATCTCTTCTTTGGGCAAATTCAGGGCTTGGAATTGCTATAGTTCCAAAATCCTCACTAAAATTAATAGGGTCCTCGAGTTTAATTTTTAAGGAAATTGATAATAAATCTCTATCAACTCAATTAGCAGCAATATGGCTTAAAAATGGTTATCTTTCATCCGCTGGACAAAACTTTTTACAACTATTTCTAAACACGTAAACCTGCGCGGGGTTTGGGCTAAAGCCCAAAACCCCGCGTTCCTAATTTGCAACTATTCTTGGTTAGCTACTGTTTCCTAAGAAAGTTGTTTATTATTGTTCTAGAAGGATAATGGGCTAAAGCCCAAGCAATGTCATCAACTTAAGTAAGCTTCCAATAAATTCAAGTAATATAAAATTTGATTTAAAAAATTATTTTATTAAAAAATAACAACACAAATAATCCATTTGACAGTTAGTCAAAAGGTTTATTAAAGTTAACCTTTTTTAATCTCATAAAAATAATAATTATTTTTTATTTCTTATTGACATTTCTTAGCTGGACTTGATTTATTCACTAACCTGTGGCGTTGCCATAATATTATCCTTTTCTTCTTCTGTAATATATCCTTTATTTACTGCATTTCCAAGATTAATATCTGTCACTCTTCGCATAATCCACATATTTAATAAAAAATCATAATACATACTATCACCTTCTATATATTTAAATTACTAAGTTGAGCATCTTCTAAAGCTTTTATTCTATTCTCTAAGTTTGGAGACTGTATTACCCGTTCGGGCATATATTCCTCCAGCATTGTTTCTAGCATAGTTCCATTTACATCTTTTAATTTATATTGTTTTCCATTTCTTATACTTTCGCTAAATTCACTTGCAAAATCTGCTGATATTTGAATTACATCACATCCTTCTACAGCATAAGGTTGTGCACCTAATGAAACCCGCCTAGTCATACTGTACAAAATAACTTTTGTAGTAGAATCTACGACTAAATAATGTTCTTCATTTAAATCCATTTTAATTCCCCTTACCAAAATAAATATCTCCTGTCCATGTGTTTCCACCACTGCCTCCATTATTATAGTTGTATATTCTTATTGTGTTCGCATCAACATATGAAAACGTGAGTACTATATTCCCAACAGTCCCTACCGCAGTAATCATAGGCATTTTGTTAAGATTATGATTTATATTTATAGATGAATTTGCTACAATGGTTGCAGTGGATTTAAACCTCCACTCTAAGGTACTATTCCATAAATATGCATTCCACATGTCAATTCTGCCTATTCCCCCATTATTAGAACCATTGTTTAGAACTAAAAGTGGTGTGTAAGTATTTCCTGATGAATCAGTTTCTAGATTTTGATATGTCAATCCAAATTTATAGTTTCTATTAACTCCAATTGAATAACCCGCTGCATACGGACTAGTAGTATCATGAGAAGAATATATCTTTCCAATGTTATTTCCAGCACCAGACCCCCAATCATGAAAAAATATATTAGTATCAGACATTGTAATAGCATCTGTACCATCATCCTGTAAAGTTTTAAGTGTACCAGCCATAGTTAAATTTCCATTAGCATCTTCTGACAATACTGTTGCATTTGATTGATTCTTAATAGTAAAGCCACCGTTGTTTATTGTAATTCCTGTCGTATCAATTACGACTTTATTGCTTATACCGTTAAATCCGATTTTTATATTGCTTGATGTTTGTGCTATCGTAGTAGCCTGTGCAGATGTTATTTTTTGTCCCAAGTCGCTTATATAGGCTGTACTAGTTCTTACAGTGTTAACTATAGCGTCACTTGTAATTTTACTCTCTGCGGTGCTTACTCTACTTGTCAAAGAGCTTAAATTACTATTAGTAGTATTTAAGTTGCTTTGAACTGCATTTGCTGTTGTATCGTCTGTATATTTAACGCCTTTAGCCCAGTCTGTAGCTGTATAAGAACCGCTAGCCCTACCAGTTTTACAAACCATCATATCTCCAGAAGTGCCTTGTGACCACAAATCTCCTACATCATATGGTGGTGCTGGCTGACTTGTAAATACTCTTTTCTTCGCATTAGCAGTAGTCTGTGCACTGTTCGCCGCTGTCTGTGCTGTACTAGCATTTGTTACCGCTGTATTAGCTGTATTTTGTGCGGTTGTTACATTGCTATTAGTAGTGCTAAAATTGTTACTTACAGTGTTCTGGTAACTTGTAAAATCCGAAGTTGATACCTTTAATGTTATAGAATTTTGTAATTGAGTTATAGAGCTTTCCGCTGTGCTTATTCTAGTTGTTAATGTAGTTATATTAGAATTTGCTGTATTTAAATTACTATTTGTAGTGTCTATCTGATTTTGAAAATCTTGTGGCGCTGGAGACCAATTAGTGAGTTTATCTCCAGATTCTATTTGAAAATTCCAGAAATTATGAGTTACGGTTGCAGTTCCATCTGAATAACAATTTACTCTAAATGAATAATACCCAGATGTTGTAATTGTATGTTTAGCACCATTTGTAAGAATTATAGCTGAAGAAATTGTTGTTGTTGTTGAATTTGCATATTCAGCTAGCCATAACACAACATTTGGGCTTGAAGCAGTTCCACCACTTGTATCATGAGTTATAGTCCAAGTACCATCTGATTCTACATGGAAATAATAACTACCTGCTTTAAGATAAAACCTATTGGAAGGAGAAGAAAAATAATAATATAGGTCTTTAGCTGTGCCTGACAATATAAATGGTGCACTAGATGTATATACTCCATATCCAACAGCTAGATTAGTTCCACCGATATTTAAATTATTAATGCTAGTATTTATATCTGTCTGGGTTACCTTACTTGTTATTTGATTTTGAAGTACAGATATTGAGCTACTTTGACTACTTAACGTATTGTTTATAGAACTTATTTGCCCATTTACAGTGCTTTGGTAGTTCGTAAACGTCTGTGTATCTACCTTTAATGTAATGCTGTTCTGTAATTGAGTTATAGAGCTTGTATGACTACTTACAGTTGTCTGGATAGATGTTATATTAGAATTTGCTGTGTCTATCTGCGATTGTGTATCTTCTGGAGCTGGTGACCAATCTGTAGCTTTGGTACCTTGTTCAAATTTAATTCTTGTGATATAAAAAGTAACTCCATCACTACTATAAAAACGTAAACTTCTATTGTTATTTGTATCTAACTCATTTTCGATTTTTATTCTTTGCCAGTTAGTAGTAACATTAAATAATTTACATAAAGATGTGCCACTACCTTGATAACCCATGTATACAGATGTAGTTGCATCTGCTTTTATATATGCAGAATACGAATAGCGATTTCCCGTTGTCAATACAGATGATTGTAAATATGAGCCTGTATTTGTTCCACCTCCACTTGTTGTAACTACTTTTAAACAATAACCATAAGTATCATCTGATACTATAGTTATTGTTTGAGCTGACACAAATACATTTCCTGTTGAAAGAGAAAAATCACTATTCAATATTAAATTAGTACCGCCAACCTGTATAGCATTTATGGCATTAGTTACATCTGTGGTATTAGCTTTTTGATTAACAGTAGTTGTAATATTGCTAAATTGGACATCTAATCCTTGCCCATTCAGCAAGACTTTAGAACCCTGTATGCTTGTAGTTCCACCGTTTATTGCAGTAACAACGCTATTTATATCCAGTTTAGTACCACTTATATTTGCATCAGAGCCTATCTTTGCATTATTTATGCTCCCATCTGTAATACCCTCACGCTTTACGCCTGTTTCATCCAAAAGCACTGTTGTTCCATCTGCTCCACGTACTCTAAAACCATATACAGAGCCATCACCATTTACATCACCTAAAGAAACTCTTTCATATAGGCTATTATCTGCTTTTGTAGCAAATACTTGAAGTCTATTACCTTTTATAAGCAACCTAGAATTAGCACCAGCTATTGTGATTTTAGTTGTATCCAAAGTACCAGCATTTAATTTACTTACATCTAAATCGCTTATCTGAGCGCTTCCTATAGCTCCATTTGCAATTATAGAACTTCCAGCTGCTATTGTTCCCGCTGCTATATTCTCCGCTGTAATATTTCCAGCTAGAATGTGATTTATATTTGCCGTACTTGCTTCTAATGTGTTTATTCTTGCATTTGAAGCTTGCAAATCAGTTATATTTGCTTTATCAACCTGTAAATTTTTAACGCTTTCATTTGTTACATTTAGGTCTGTTATATTGGCTTTAGTTGCAACTAAATTATTAATTTTTGCATTATCAGCAATCAAATTTTGCACATTCTCATTAGTTACATTCAATTGCTCTATTGTGGCTTTATCTGCTAAAAGTACTTTAATATTAGCCTGTTCTGTAACCAATCTATCTACAGTATTAGAAACATTACCAGAACTGCTAAAGTTCTGTCCAGTCTCTGTTTTTCCTACAGCTTCTATGTGACCAGATAACCCACCTTTATAAGTAAACTTATTATCCATAACCAGTGTATTAAATGTATTTCCTTTAGTATCTGTTATAGTGATTTTATCACCACTCTGTAGTGCTGGATTACCTCGCCAGTCGGCACTATATGGCATATAATTCAAACTCTTTAGTGCATTGTAGATACTATTAAGCTGGTCTTGTGTCATTATAGGATTTTTAAATTGAATTTCATTCCCATAGCTTCCGGCTGAAAGTATAGTATTATCATTAACCTGACAAGAAAGTTTTCCTATAGCAAAAGTGGTTGCGTTAGTCTTAAATGAAGATGTGTAATCATTCTTATCAAGACTTATTCCACTCTCAGTATAAGAAGTTATTTCAAGTTTTCCATCACGATTAAATCTAGCAAAACCACCTAAAAAAGAAGCTATAAATCCAACAGCTTCTCTATAGGTGTATCCCTCTATTTTATTTACCTGTATGTTTGGAAGTGTACTTGCAAGTTCAACTCCTGCCTTGGTGCATATCTCCTGTGCCACATTATTTATATCTGTAGGGTATGTTAGATCACTAAAATAAGCCTGCTCTAGCAATATCATATTATCGTAGCATGTTAATTTAACTGTGTTATTACTACTTGTACCTTTGTCGATATCATCTACTGTAAACTTTCCTAAAGGTACATCTTCATAACTCCCATTAACAAGTAATTCTAAACTAGCAGATACTTTAGCATTTTCTAATATTAGACTTTCGAGAACTTTTGCAAGTGTAACGGTTAAGCAAGAACTCCCTACTCCGCCAAGCATAAAGCTATCAGTCGGATTTACATTTTCCTCTAGATCTATTTCTACAATACTGCTATCATCAAAACTGGTATCTCTAACTGTTACACTGCCTTTAAATTGTCTACCATTCTGCTTTTTTCTTGCACTCCGCTGCAGAAAAATTTTTTAATTTAAATTTAAAGATTTTTCCGTAGAGGAACGGAAGAAAATCATCATTAACTTTTTTACTGAAGGTAAAAAAGTTCAACTTTTTTAACAAGCGGCGCAAGTTTAAAACCCTTCACTCTTAGCTTTTTTCGCCTTCTTTTTAGGCGAAAAAAATTAGTTATTGCTTCACAATTTTTATAAATTATGACTTAATATATTTAGTGCGACAGCCCCTTTTATTATAAATTTATGTTTTATTTTCCAGAATCGCTAGAAGTTTTTTGTGAAAGAGCATCAACTGCTTTTGACAAATTACCAGTTATAGCATTCACTAAATCATCACTTGATTTAATGCGCCATTCTTTTTTATTATCATCCTTTACTAGCTCTATATTAACCTCATTTGATGTCATAGCTACATTTTTTGCTGAAAGACTTTTAATATAGTAATCCTCGATTAATTTTTTTTCTTTCTTTTCATCTGCATTTCCACTCATAGCATCTTCAAAAATAGTTGGCATCGTATCATTGGCCATTTTATTCGTTATCTTTACTAAATCTGGTGCTGTAATGCTTGTTTTTACTTTAGCTGTATTCCCTGAAATAGTTGAAGATATAATTTTATATCTAATTTTTGGGAAAACTTTTTTGATAATTTTGCTTCCATCTTCATTGTCATAAGAAAGCTTTTTATCATTGCTATTAAAAAATGCAGCTGCAGTTTTAAGATCATTTTTATTTAATGCATCAAAAAATCCTTTTACAGCTTCATCAGGCTTTTGCCCACCGCATGCAGTTATAGAAATAAGCAAACAAAACAAAGTTAATAACCCTATAAATTTTTTTAAAAATGATTTCATCATATGTCCCCCTTATTCTTTTAAAGTATATCACTTTACTCCTTTTATTTGCAAATTAGGGAACTTTGTTATTATTTAAGTCTATATTAAATGCCTTATCATAATAAATTTCAGTGTCATTTATAGCCTTTAAATATAAACTTCCGGCGTAACATAAATACAGTGTATAGATGGAAGATAACAATTAACAGCTAAGCTTTAGCGGCAAGCCCATTATTTATAGTTCCACGTATGGCTCATTAAAAATCATAACTTTTTCTATTTCCCGTATAAGTTCTGGAATGGCTATTTGAATCTTTTTATAATCGGCATTTGCAACGCTTACCCTAAGCATTTTACTTGTAAAAAAATCCTTTAAATAGTACTTTTCAAAATCAGACAATTTTATATTCTTCTTTAATAAATTATTTACTACTACCTTACTTCTATTTTCATTTAAAATTTCTAAACCAGCATAAAAACCGCCATTCTTTGGAACATGCCATTTTATATAAGGTGAATGGTTACTTTTTATAATATCACTTAGATATCTCATTCTTTTTAAATACACATCTCTTATCTTTTTTACATGCACATTAAACATACCGCTTTCAATATACAGTTCAAGAGCACCCTGTGAAAGCACTGGTGTATTTATATCCATCCAGGTTTTGTAGTGCAAAAAAGCGTTGCATAAAATACTTGGCAATACTGCAACTGCAATTCTTAACCCCGGAAGAATAACCTTAGAAAAAGTCTTTACATATATTACCCTAGAAGATGTATCATACGAAAATATTGGATCTGATTTAGCATTGCTTTCTATATCACCAAGATAGTCATCCTCTACAATATAGACATCGTATTTCTCTGCCAGTGAAACCAATTTTTCTTTTTCTTCCTTGGTATAACTAAGACCAAGAGGATTACTAAATCTAGAAACCGTATAAAAAAATTTAACATTACTATTTTTAAATACATTTTCAAGCCTATTGAAGTCCAGCCCATTAAAGCTCCTATTAACTCCAATTATAGTTACATTATTTTGCTTTAAGCATTTCACCATTCCATCATAAGTTGGCTGTTCAATTGCCACATTACTTTTTCCATTAGGAAATGGCATTTTCCCTAATATGTTTAGTGCCTGCTGTGAGCCTGTAGTAATAAATATATTTTCACAATTTGAGAACACCTGATTGTTTTGAAGCTGCTTTATAAGTATCATTATATATTTTTTATTAATAAATAGAAAAACCTTAAAAAACAAATACAGACTGCTTTTAAACCGCAGCCTAGATAAAAATTTAGCTTTAAAGCTTATAAATTTTGGACTTCCATCAGGAATGCAAACTTTTTGTTGGTACAGGTTACTTTACCCTTTTACTTCTTATAATAGGAATGACAGGGAAATTTAATTTGTCCTGTGCAAACATAGCCTTTACCATAGAAAGCATGTCCGTATGGACTGTTCAAGGAATCAGAATTGCTGTAGGTATTATAGTTGGAAATGAAATTGGAGCTAGAAGAATCAATAACACAGAAAAAATCCTAAAAAAAGGACTCACATTAGGATTTTTATTTAACATTATTCTTATTATTGTATTTAATCTTTTCCCTGATGTTTTAATTTCACTCTTTAACAGCGGCAGCAATAAAAAAAATTTTAGCCTACACTATTCCACTTATAAAAATCACATCAATATGGCTTGTATTTGACACTATTCAAATTATAATAAGAAATGTTTTGCAAGCTGCCGGGGATACTGTTTTTCTCATGATTATTTTCATGACTGTTCCATTTGTATTTTATCTTGCAGTGCCATATATAATATGTGTAATATCAGGCTTAAGCATATACTGGATCTGGATAAACCTATTAATCTTTACCTTTTTCATGCTATCACTGGTATCCATAAGATTTGTTAAAGGCAATTGGAAAACTATACAGGTTATTTAGCGCCTAAAATTGCGCAGGTACTGAGAAATTTTTTCTTGTACTACCCGTTGGAGAAAAGGAACAATTTAAACAAAGCTTTATAAATCTTAGACTAAGCATTGTTACTTCGCATATATAGCAAGCTTAGTTCTATCCTTTATCTCTAATTTGCTATATATGCCACTTACATAATTTCTTACTGTCCCTCTATTAAATCACTTTATCATGTATTTCTTCGTCTTCTTCTTTAGCCTTAAGCTTTTCGTTTTTTTTACTATTGTACAACCTAAAGGCTGTTATTATAACACCAAATAAACATAAGCTTCCAGCGCATATATAAACAAATTTCATTCCGTAAATAAATACATCGTCTCTACCTCTTATATAATCAGTTACTCTATGATGAACCTTAGCACTCATTCTACTATATAAAATAAGAGTTGATACAGAAGTACCTAAAACAAATCCTAAATTTCTAATTAAAGCATTAACACTTCCTGCAATTCCAAGTTTGTTTTTAGGAACTGTAGACATAACCAAGGAATTATTAGGAGATTGGAACATTCCATTTCCTATAGTCATTATTACTATATAGGCAAGTAAAAAAATTACCGATGATTTTTCATTTAAACTACTAATTAAAAATAACCCTAAGCTTGTAAGTGAAAGTCCTATAAGTGTTAATATTTCTGAACCTATTTTATCTGATAAATATCCACTAAAAGGAGCAACAACAGATAAAACTATAGGTGATACTATCATAAATATTCCAGTCATTGCTGCTGAAAATTTTAAGGTATCTTGAAAATAAAATGGTAATATTATGTTAGATGCACTAATTGCTATAAAAGATATAAATGCACAAACTATGCTTATTGAGAATAAACTATTTGAAAAAATACTTAAATCCAAGAGCGGCATTTCTATCTTCTTTTCTGCTGCAATAAAAAGTACAAAGGCTGCAAGAGCAACAATAAATGCTGCTATCATAATAGGATTATTATATCCTGTAGTCTGTCCCTGAACTATTGCCCCAAAGAAAGCTACTGTAGCTATCATGAATAGTACTGCTCCTCGTCCATCAACCTTTTCATTGATAACTTTATTCGACTTAGGAAATATCTTTATAGTCGCTATAAACACAGCTATACCAATTGGTACATTTATCAAAAATATATACTCCCAACTAAATGCAGAAACAATAAATCCTCCGAGTGGTGGTCCTGCCATGGCACCAAGTGCTACGAAGGTTCCTAGAACACCAAGTGCTCTTCCTCTTTCATTCGCTGGGAAAACTTGAGTTATAATTCCCTGGTTAGTTGCCATAGTAGCTGCTGCCCCTATTGCTTGTATAACTCTTGCAATGACAAGGAACAAAAGTGAATTAGTAAATCCACATAGTAGGGAACCAATGGTAAAAAGAACAACTCCAAAGCTAAATACCTTAGTCTTTCCCTTTATGTCCCCAATTCTTCCAAATATCAAAATCGTTGCAGCAACAGTTATCAAGAAGCTAGTTACAACCCATGTAACTCCTGCCATTCCAACTTTAAGATTTATAGCCATATTAGGAAGTGCTACATTTACAATACTTCCATCTAAAGTCGCCATAAAGGTAGCTGAAAGGACTGTAAATAGTATTATCCATCGCTTTTTGTATATTTCATTTTCCTTTTTATTCAACTTACTTCCTCCTTTTACAACAGGTCGCTTTATATGCCTTACCCTTTTTCAAAACATCCTCTAAAAATTTTATTGATGTTTTTACTTCATCTTCATTATTTCCTTCAACCAAAATATTAATCCACTCCTGAACTATTTTATGAATTTCAGGTATCAAACTCTTGCCTTTATCTGTTATATATAATTTGTACGCTCTTACATCTTCCTTATTTTCTTCCTTCCTTACATACCCAAGCTCTATTAGCTTCTTCACCGTCCTAGCTGACATAGCTTTGTCTACACTTAATTCTCTACTTATATCATTTTGACTTATGCCTCTGCATTGATCAAGTACAAACAAATATGGATATGTTCCCGTTGTAAGATTAATTTCACAAAGCCTTTTATCAAGATAAACCTGAGTACATCTATATATTCCATTAGTAAGCTTAATTAGAGTTGAAGTGTTGTTATCCATAGCTCTTTCTCCTCGTATAATATGTTTATAGCCAAATAAAACTGGTTATAAACTTATCTTTTTTATAGTATAGAGGTAGGAGACATCTTTGAGGGATTCTCCCTCACAGTACAGGAACGCAGGTAGTAAGCTATACTTATGATACATGGGGTAAACTTATATCAATAGGTGGAAGCTTAAAGGATACAGTAGGAGTATTAAATCCATATAGGTATAGAGGATATAGGTATGATACTGAAACTGGATTGTATTATTTGCAATCAAGGTACTATAATCCGGAGTGGGGCAGGTTTATTAATGCGGATGATACTGACCAGCTAGATGATACAAATGAAGATTTGTTAGATTATAATATGTTTGCATACTGCAACAATAATTCAGTAAATAAAGCTGATAATGATGGGCGTTTTGCATATGCATTGTATTTTGTTCCGGGGATTGGAGGTGTTGTATTAGGTATAACCATAGGTGTTGTCTTAGTATATGGCGCTTACAAGGGTATATCATATGTGAGAAGTAAAGTTGGTCGCATTTCATTTGCAAAAACCAAATCAAACTCAGATCCTTATGCAAGACCGAATCAAAAGAAGCAAGGTAGAGAAAGGAAAGAGCAAAAAAGGAAAAAGCCTAATTGGAAAAATAATCCTAATAGAAGAGCAAAACCTTTACCTAAACATACGCCAGGAAAAACGCACAGAAAATATTAAATTTTATGGAGGAATACTTGTTTATGGATATTTGGAAAAAACCAACTGGAAAAACAATAAGGAAATATGTAAGAAAGAGAGACGTATGGGATTAAGGTTTAGATTCCAAAAAGATGTTGACAAAAATGTTAGAAGAGCATGTATTGACTTTGGAAATTGGATACGAAGCAAATATTATTTTCCAGTTAGGATTGTTATTTATTTCAAAAGTACTCCATATATTAAAGCCTCTGATGGAGAATTTGTTTCGGCGACCTTCTTTGAGCCATTTAGTAAAATAGATGAACCATTTATTAAAATTGCTACTGGTGACTTTCACCAGATGACCGAGGAATGGGGAGAGGATGACGCACTAGCAGCGATATTGGGGTCTATTGCTCATGAATTAACGCATTATTTTCAGTGGATAAATGACATTCGTTTAACAGATATAGGTTTAGAAAAACAGGCATCTCATTATACAAAAAAAGTTATACTTGAGTATGCACAAATTAGAGAACATCCTTAAAAATAAGCTGCACAAATACTAGTATTCTAACAACATAACTTATTATAATTAAAAACTAGATAATAAGGGATACATTTTCATAGAATTTAGAAAGTACATTCAAGCTAACCTTGATGCGTACATTTACAGGAAAAGAACTTATGCCACATGTTCATGATAAAACAGTACCAGGTAAGGGTACCTCTTTCTTGGGAAATTCCTAAATAAATTGTTATTAATCTAAAGTAGAGGAGAAATTCAAGAAATGAGTAATTTGAAAAAGTGGATTTTGACAGAAGATGATTTTAGTAAGATGAAATGGCATGACTGCAGTATTTATGCTATGGCTTTTCAAAAACATGCTTATAAATTGATGTTTGACATTGATTATATATTTAAATGGGTAACACCAACAGATAAGAAAAATCCATATTATAAATTTTGGATAGCACCTACTACGCTAGTATTTGAAAATGTATATGATCTAGAGATTGACATATCCTCTGATTTGTCGATTGAAATTGACACTATTTATAGAGAAGAAGCAAGACAGCCGAAAAATCACAAATATATAGATAAAACCATAGAGTGGAAGTGGATAATTTCAACTCAATGTGGAGAGGTAAGTTTTAGATCTGTTGGTTATAAAATGTATGTTAGAAAAGAACCTTCACTTAAAGCTTCTCAAAAATTAGGCTTTGATGAAAGAGATGGAATATCTTTTTATCAAGGAAAATTGTAATAGCAGATTATATTATTAGCACTTAAGGATCAGAAAATAAATTAAGTGCTCAAGCTAACAAAAACCGTCAATAAAAAAGTAATACTGATTGACGGTTTTTTTTCATAACCTTAAATAACCCAGATGTATATATGTCTATAATTATGACCATATGGTGTATTAAGAGAGTAATAATATTAAATTTAAGAAGGATAATGGGTCTAAAGGCCCAAACCCCGTGTATTAAGAGAGTAATAGTATTAAGTTCAAGAAGGATAATGGGTCTAAAGACCCAAACCCCGTGTATGATTACTTATATTTATTTAGGTATCTGTATATGGTTGGCTCGGACACTTGGAGGGCTTTGGCGACTTCAGAAACTGCGCCTTTTAAGTTAAATGCGCCTTCATCGCAAAGCCTCTTCACTATGTTAATTTTCTCATCTGAAGACATTCTATCGGGTGCTATTTTAGATTTTGATATTGTTTTTTGAACCATCATATATAGAAGATCATCAACATTATCATAAAATTGCTCCTGTGTATCAAGGGTTTTCTTTTTATTATCTATTGAATTTGTTGATATAAAACTTAGGCTGTCCATTAATTGCTTAACCTTATTATAAGGCTCTGTGTCTATGTTTATGCATAGGACACCTATTATTTCAGAATTATCATTTTTTATAAAATAACTTGCAGATCTAAAAGTCTTAAAATTACCAATAGCTTTGTAGTTGGAAACAAAGTTTTTATCTTTATAGCTTTTATTCTGAATTATATTTAACACTAAGTCTGTTAAGGGGCCGCCTAATTTTCTACCACTGAGATGGCCGTTTTTTATAAAAATTATAGAATTGTTGGGGGAGGTAATGTCATGTATTACCACCTCACAATTATCACCTAGGATGCTTGAAATAAATTCTGCAATTGATATATATTTAGCAAGTATATCTTTATTATTCATATTCTTCACTCCGTACTAATAACCTTCAAGTTTATATATAGATAAAATATAACATAAATTTGAAAAAATATACAGAGCTTATTTGCTAATTTGCAAGAGAAGCTATTCCCCAATCATCAAATTTATAAATAAGCCAGTTTTTGCCTGAATAGTATAAGGCAACATTCATCACACTTGGTGAGGTATCACCATCTGCATAGTCACTTATTTTAAGGTAGAGTATATTTCCGTTAGAAACTTTTGATACTACTTTAAAAGTATTGCTATAATGAAGCATAAGTCCATAGTTACCAACAAGTATATAATATTTACCATTAATATATCTGAAGGTTTCGTCCATGAATTTTCTTATAAAGGTTTCCGTATAGTAAGAATTTAAATTATAGTTTTTTCTCATGAAGTCTTGTAGGATGTTATAACTAGTTATAGCTGGAACCATTTCACTATAAGTTTTATTATCTAAATTAATTGGATTTTTAGTGTTAGAATTTTTAAAATAAGCCGATGAATAAAAGTTTCTTACAGCTATATCTCCGTTGTACAGCAAAGTTCTTATATTGCTATCAGAAATTACTGAATTAGAAGGTTTTGATGACTGTGCTGGCGCTGGCTTAGGTAAAACTGTTTGCTTAACAGTAGAGGATAAATTTTGAGAAGGCGTAGTATTTTTTTCTGGTTTAGAGCTAATAGTTTTACTTGTATTTGTTTCATTAGCAGTAGTGCTTGTGGAAGAATTAGTTGTAGAAGAATCTTTTTTGGTTTTTAATGCTTTAGTAGGCTTTACTTTAGTAGTAGATACAGAAGATTGCGGTTTAAAAAAGTTAACATAACCTAAAGCAAAAGCTAAAATTAAAACGATGGATAAGGAAACTACTAATATTTTCTTTTTTGGTTTTAAAGACATAATAAAGCCTCCAATTATTTATAAATTACATACATGATATTATATGATTTCATTACTATATGGTGATATGGATGTACTACATGAAATCTAAGGAATTAATGATGTTCAACTTTGCTGAATGAAAACAAAAAGTAGCTTATCCATATAAAATTCGTTGATAATTATTATTAATTAGTATATAATATTACTAAGACAAAGATTAATCACGAATAAAATATTGTGGACTGGGAGAAAATAAAGTATATTTGGAGGGATTGAAATGAATAAGAATACAAAGATTTCTATAATCGGTGCCGGATTTGTAGGTTCGTCTACTGCTTTTGCTATTATGAACGGTGGACTTGCATCTGAGATAGTCATAGTTGATGTTAATAAAGATAAAGCTGAAGGAGAGGCAATGGATTTAGCACATGGAGCGGCCTTTGTAAAACCTGTAGATGTTAAATCTGGTGATTATCCGGATACGAAGGGATCAGATATAGTTATTATAACTGCAGGTGCAGCGCAGAAACCGGGGGAGACAAGATTAGATTTAATATCTAAAAATTATAATATATTTAAATCTATTGTTCCAGAAGTAGTAAAGTATAATCCTAATGCCATTTTACTTGTTGTTTCGAATCCTGTTGATATACTCACTTATATAACTTATAAATTATCGGGATTTCCTAAGGAAAGAGTTATAGGTTCTGGTACTGTTCTTGACACTTCAAGATTTAGATATATGCTCAGTGAACATTTCGGAATTGATGCGAGAAATATTCACACTTATATTATGGGTGAACATGGAGATTCAGAAATTGCTACGTGGAGTCTTACAAATATAGCTGGAATGGACGTAAATGAATATTGCAAAGTAGCATGCAATAAATGCGATGGTTCACTTAAATTTGATATTCATGAAAAAGTTAAAAATGCAGCTTATGAGATTATTAAGAAAAAAGGAGCAACTTATTATGCAGTTGCATTGGCAGTAAGGAGAATTGTTGAAGCTATTATAAGAGATGAGAATTCTATATTAACAACTTCTTCATTACTAAATGGTCAGTATGGAGTAAATGGAATATATATGGGAGTACCTTCTATTATAGGTGTAACTGGAGTAAAGCAGATATTAGAGGTACCGTTAAAGAAAGAGGAGATAGATCAGCTTCACAATTCGGCTAAAACGCTTAAAGAATCACTAAAGGATATTCAATAGTATGGATAGACAACTTGGAAGATTAAAATTGTTAATACCAAGTGTATCGCCATAAACTGGAATTTAACTCAGAGTACAAAGTACAGAGGACAGAGTACAGTGAAGGATGATTTTTCTCCGCTGTCGCTACAAAAAATCTTAAACTTAATGCACGCAAAGCGCTTAAAATATAGTGCTCAGCGTAGCTGACACTATTAAGTTCTAAGATTTACCTGAGAGAAACGAAAGGTAATGGGCAAAGCCCAAACCTCTATATGGGTATATCTTAATTCTAAGTTTTGAGTTGTTATTTACATAGTGGTTTAATATAGTTCAAGAAGGATAATGGGTAAAGCCCAAACCTCTTATATGTTTATATCCTTTTTGTGAAAGACGTAGGCGGATATTGAATAACATATTGCTGAAAACACAATCAAGAATATGCAGCCGAATAGCGGTGTTATATAGGTTACGCCTGTCGATTGAATTATAGAACTATCTAAAATAGACGATATTGAGCCATAAGTTGAGAAGAAAAATGGTGTCGCTTTTGCTAAGTATGAGATTGAAGATAATATGTTTACAACTATAGTAGCAAGTATGCTTAAAGTCATTGATAATGTGCTGCTTCTTAAAATTGTAGAAAATAGTATAAATAATGAGCAGCAAGCCAATATATACAAAAGCTGAAATAAAAACATTTGAATAATAAATTTCCAGGTTGCAATGATATATGAGCTTCCCAATACAGGAATAAGTCCTGTGCTATCTTGAGAAAGTTTAATTGCCGATGACGTATATTTTGTACCAACTAAAACAGGATACATAGGGTTATCAAATCCGTAGATTATTCCCATAATCAAGTAGCTTACAAGTTCTATCACGGTAATTATTATTATTGAAGAAGCGAGTATTGCTACAAATTTTGAAATGAGTATCTTGCTTCGAGACGCAGGTCTTGTCAAAAGCATTTTCATGGTAGGAGGAGTGTATTCTCCAGATACAATATCAGCTGAAAGTATAGCGATTATGATTGGTATAAATAACGAACCCAATAGTTTGAACAAAGAATCAAGAAAATTAAAAGCTGAGAAACTTCCATTTGCTTGAGGTTTTATATTGTGGTCTATAAAATACTGATAAAAGATGATTTGCTTGTTATAGGTTTCCTTTGCATTATCAGAGGATATATCTGTTGCAGAATTTTTTTGATCTTTTAAACTGTCAATTTGATTTTTTAAACTAGCTTTCCAATTCTTGCTGCTAGTACTCGCCTTGCTTGTTTTTAGCTGGTCGATTTGACTATCTATTCCAGATATAGATTGCTCTAGTTGTTCTTTTTTAGTGCTATCAGAAGTTGAATCTTTTTCGTTTTGAAGCTGAGTTTTTGATTTATTAAGTATGCTTATTTGAGCATCAGGAGTGCTATATTTTTGAACTTTTTGAATATGCAAAAGAAAAAAGACCGCAAATTAGTGCAAAGATTATTATAGTAATAACAAATTTTTTTCTATAGTGTAGTTTTATAAATTCATTTTTTATTAACTTATGCATTACTTATTCACTCCCTTTACAAGTTCCATATATCTATCTTCAAGCTGCTGATGTTTTTTGTATATTTCTTCTATACGTATATTTTTCTTTGCTAAATCAATTACTATATCTGGAATTGAACCAGCTTTTGCCTTTACAACAAAACTTGAAGGAGACTCAGTTTCACTTTGCAATTTAAAATCTGATATATAGGAAATATTTTTTAAACTTTCGCTGCATTTATCCTTTTCTGTTGTCTTAATTATAAATTCTTCAAAATTTTCCGTTTTAGAGTCATTAATTGTTGATTTATTTAGACTTTCAATGGATTCAATAACACCACTTTTTATGAATGCTACCGTATCACAAAGTTGTTCTATTTCAGATAGTATATGAGAAGAAACAAAGATACCTGTATTTGTCTCTTTAGCAGTTCTTTTTAGTATGTTTCTAAATTCAATTATTCCAGATGGATCAAGGCCATTTGTTGGTTCATCAAGGATTAAGAGTTTCGGTTTACTTAAAAGAGAAGAAGCTAAACCGAGACGCTGCTTCATACCAAGTGAATATTTCTTTACTTTATCATCTAGCCGACCTTTTAAACCGACTAAGTTGCCTATATTTTCAATATCATCTTTAGTTATATTATCGTAAAAACTTGCCACTTGCTCTAAGTTTTGTCTTCCTGTAAGATAAAGATATAACTCAGGATTTTCAACTACAGCACCAACAGAGGAAAGTGCCTTTTCTCTTTCAGCTTGCACATCATAATTATTTATCTTTATAGTTCCTTTGTTAGGGTACAATAAGCCAACAATCATTTTTATAGTGGTAGTTTTTCCAGCTCCATTTGGACCTAGAAATCCAAAAATTTCGCCCTCTTTTACTGAAAAACTTATACCTTTTATTATTTGGCTGCTACCTAATTTTTTATGGATGTCAGTTACTTCAAGGACATTAGCCATGAGGGTACCTCCTTTATTAATAAAGAATATTGTGGTAAATAAAATTTATATACATTAAATAGTATATATAAAGCTTATGAATGTCAATCTAATCGCTTTTGGGGAATAATAAAAATTAAAATATATAAATGGGGCAGGAATAACGTATAATAGTATATGCGGTAATAATAACATATATATAAATTTCAATATTTTAACAAAAAATTAATAAATAAAAAATGTACATGTGTTGAAAAGGCAATAAAAAATAATTATAATTAACTCACCTAACAAAAAGTAAAAGATTAGAGATAAACCATTTGAAATATACAAATTATAAGTACAAATGTATCCTGTTAAATGAGAATTTGTAAGGATAAACTTGGAACTTGCAATTTTTAGGTCCTAGGTTGTTTATCTATAGGAGCATGTGAAAAATATAGGTATTCTTTTTTACGGGCCGCTCATAAGGCTTTATGTGTGGTATAGTAAAACCTATAGAATACCTTTTTTCACATTGTCCTATGTTAACTATATAAATTATAATGAGGGATGTGGTAATTATGACAAATAAAAACAACAAGTATGTGCCTGAAGTAAAAGGAATTTTAAGAAGTCATATGATTGAAGTTCCACCGGTTATCAGAAATGCAACTGGAATTAGAATTTTTGGCAAAAGACTTAAATCATTTTTGTTTTCTACAGATGTTGCCGTCATAAGAAATAATAATGCTGATGCAGTAATAGCTGTATATCCATTTACCCCACAACCTGTTATAACAGCAGCACTTGTTCTTGCAGCAGATGTACCTGTATTTTGTGGAGTTGGTGGTGGTCTCACGTCAGGAAAAAGGGTTGTTAATCTTGCATTAGATGCTGAATTTAAAGGGGCAATGGGAGTTGTTGTAAATAGTCCTATTCCTAATGAAGTTTTAAAAGCCGTTAGAGAAACTATAGATATTCCTATAATTGTTACTGTGGTTTCTGAATATGAGGATATAAAGGCTAGAATAGATTCTGGCGCAACAATACTTAATGTGTCAGGTGCGAAGAAGACAGCCTATATAGTGAAAAAAATACGAGATCAGTTCCCGGAAATCCCCATAATAGCTACTGGTGGACCAAGCGAAAAAACTATTGCAGAGACGATAGAAGCAGGAGCAAATGCAATAACTTACACTCCAGAATCAAATGGAGAAATTTTTAGTGAAAAAATGAAGGGTTATCGCGAAAAATATGAGATAAGGTAATAATTTAGAAATAGACGAAGGTGAAATATTTGATTATAGTAGAAGGTTCTAATTGTAAGCATTGTCCAGAATTTAAGGATAAAAACTGTGATGGAAAAGTAGGCGACTGTATGTGTAGAAAGTGTCCAAGAAACCTTGGTCAATGTCTTACAACTAGATATTGTAGGGAAACAGAATCCGTTATTATGTAAGGGAGGAATTTTAGTATGAACGAAACTTTAGAAGAGAAAATAAAAGAACTTAAAAGCTATATAAATAAAATTGACTATATGTATTCTGCTTTAGCAGTATTTTCGTGGGATGATATGGTGAATGCTCCACGTAAAGCAGTTGAGTATAGAAGTAGTGTAAGTGGGCATTTAGCTGGGGAGGTATACAAGCTAAAAACATCGGAAGAAGTTAAAAAGTTTATTGATTTCTTTGATGGGGTTAAAGATGAGCTTGATGAAGTTATGCTTTCCACAATTGATAATTTAAAAAAAGATTATTATAGAACTAAAAAAATACCTGATAATGAATATCAAGAATATACTAAGGAATGTTCTATTTCTCTTGCAGCATGGCAAGAAGCAAAAAACAAAAGTGATTTTAACATATTTAAGCCTCACCTTAAAAAGATATTAGATTTCAACAAGAAGTTTGTCAATTACTGGGGCTATGAAGGAAACAAGTATAATGCATTATTGGATGACTATGAGCCAGGAATTACAACAGAAAGGTTAGACAAACTTTTTGAAGAAATGAAAAATGGAATAATGGATGTGCTTAATAAAATAAAGAAATCTGGGTATACTCCTAGAATTGATTTCTTTGGTAAAAGTTTTTCCTAAGAAGGATCAGGAAAAATTCTCAAAGCTAGTTCTCAAAAAAATGGAATATGATTATGAAGAGGCAGGAAGAATAGATGAATATATGCATCCATTCACAACTAATTTTGGAAATAAGGATGTAAGAATAACTACTTTTTACTATGAAAATGATTTTAGAAGTGCTCTTTTTAGTTGTATTCATGAGGGCGGTCATGCAATATATGAACAGGATATACCTGATGAACTTCAAGGAACCCTTCTTAACCGTGGAGCATCAATGGGAATTCATGAATCTCAATCTAGATTCTATGAAAATATAATAGGTAGAAGTAAAGCCTTCTGGAGATATTTCTATCCTGAAGCAGTAAAAATGTTTAAACAGTTTGATGGAGTATCATTTGAGGAGTTTTATGATGGAATTAACTATGTTGAGCCTTCACTTATAAGGACTGAAGCAGATGAATTAACATACAGCTTACATATCATAATAAGATATGAAATAGAGAAGATGCTTATTAATGATGAAATAACTGTTGATGAACTTCCAAAGGTATGGAATGAGAAATATAAGGAGTATCTTGGAGTAGAACCATCAAATGATGCAGAAGGTGTTTTACAAGATATGCATTGGGCAGATGGAAGTTTTGGATATTTCCCAAGTTATGCACTTGGAAACCTTTATGGTGCTCAATTCCTGAATAAAATGAAGAAGGATATTCCAGATTTAGATGCGGAAATAGAAAAGGGAAATTTGAATGTTATACACAACTGGCTTAAGGATAATATTCATAAATATGGAGCTATATATAAGCCAGCGGAACTTATAAAAAAAAGTTACTGGAGAAGAGCTTACTTCAAAATATTTTATTGAATACTTAGACAGAAAGTTTGGCAAAATATACTAAATTATAAATTTGAAGTTTATCCTGACAAATTGGAATTTGTGAAGTAACAATGCTTCGTCGCGTTAAAAAAATCCTATAAATCTAAGTGGTTATTTAAAAAAAGTGGTTGCTTTGGGTTCTAGAAGGATAATGGGCAAAGCCCCATAGCCATCAACCTAAGAAAAACAAAAATATGCATATATGATATAATTTTAGAAAAAAGTCTAACAAGGAAGGATGTTTAAAATGCCATTATGCATACAAAAATTCAATTATTAAATAAACACTTAAAAGATTTATTTTTAATTGAAACAATAAATAAATTAGCACGCAAAAGTGGTTTTACTCGTAAATATATATAATTTAAAAATAATTTTATAATATTGATTTACCACTTATAAAATAACACTTATATTATAAATCTGCATAAAAAAAATATCAACAGTTTATTTAGTTAATTTTACTATACAAACCACTGATATTTTACCACTTTTTACTTATTATAACATAATCAACTCTCACGAATAATTAAATCTGTAGACATAACTATCTTCTTATTGACTTTTCTATTATACCTTAACTGATCTATTAATAAATCTACTCCCGTTTCTCCCATCTCCTCAGTATACACTTTTACTGTACTTAGAGGTGGATACAAATATTTAGCTACACTTATATCATTAAACCCTATGATTCTTACTCGGCCTGGAACCGAAATATTTTGTTCTTGCAGTGCACGTAAACATCCAATTGCAATCGCATCGTTAGCTACAAAAAAAGCTGTTGGAAGATCATCCCCAAGAGTTTTAATTGCCTCTTTCATTTGTTCATATCCGGAATTAACTTCAAAAAGTGCCTATAAAAATATACTTTTCATAATAAATATTTTTATCCTCTAAATATGATTTCAAGACACCAATTCTATCATCTACAATACTATCCGAATTATCACCAAACTTTTCTTGTCCTCCTATGTATCCTATTTTGTTATATCCATTTGATGTAAAATAATCCAATACAGAAATAACTGCTTGTTTGAAATCTATAGTTACTGAATCGTAGCGTTTTAATAACTGATCTGATCCAATAAAAACAATATTTTTTGTCCATGACCCAAGTTTCTTTATTTGCTTATTGCTAAACTTTCCTACAGCTATTATTCCAGCCACATCTTTTGACATTTCAAATTTATCATTTTGAAAAATCCGAACAATATCATAGCCCTCTTCCTTAGCACGCTTTTCTACTCCCATTCTAATGGATAAATAATATAAGTCATTTAATTCTTCTTGCTGTGTGTACCACTGCATTATGGCTATTTTGTTACTTTTCTTATTTTTTTTATTTTGGTACTTTTTATAATCCAATTGTTCAGCAACTTGAAAGATACGCTTTTTAGTTTCATCACTAACAGATAACGTATCATCATAATTTAATACACGAGAAACAGTTGCACTAGAAACACCTGCTTTTTCCGCTATATCTTTAATAGTAGTCATTTTTACAAATCTCCTCTTCAAATAAATTGTCTAGAAATAAATCACAAGTATAATTTCTATATTTATTAGTTGCACTAAATTCTTTTATAATTTTTTACTAAATTTACTTATCTCTAAAATATCTTTTTATTGATTTAAGTATTCTATCCTTATTGATGCACCTACATATATTCTTCCTAATTTCAAGTATTTACTTGTAATACTACTTTCAAAATTTACATATATTAAAAACCTAAATTATATTTTCATATTACCAGTATACCTAGCTGCTGTCAATAGTTAACTATATGCATTAAACAAAAATGCAGCTAGCATTATGAATTTATTCTTTCAAACAAGAACTTAATACTGGTCGCATATTTATAGTAAATCAGTATCAATTAAGCACATAATTTTTTATATAATTTACTAAAATTTTATGTAATTATAAGAATTTTTTATAACAGAAACTGCATTGAATACAAAAATATTTGGCTATAGCTTAAATAAATGTAAAAAGAAAGCACTTATTTAAACCATAGCCAAATATTATTATTTACATATTAAACATATCCACTAACTTATGTAAAAATAAGTTTATACAAAAAAACTATTTTATTAACTCCCTTCTAATCCAATCAAGTACAATATTTACGACTCTATTTCTAACCTTTTGCCTATCTCCAGGAATATTAAGCTTTCTAGTTTTAACTTTTCCATTTATATATAATCCAATATATACAAGTCCTACAGGCTTTTCTTCAGTTCCACCGCCAGGGCCTGCTATTCCCGTAGTCGACACACCTATATTTGTATGTGAGGTTTTAGCTATACCTTCTGCCATTTCTGCTGCTGTTTCACTACTTACCGCTCCAAACTTATCTAAAGTCTCCTTCTTTACTCCAAGCCTATTCATCTTTGCTTCATTACTATATGTTACAGCACCTTCCATAAAAACCTCTGAAATACCCGGGTAATTTACAAATCTTCCAGCAAGAAATCCTCCCGTACATGATTCGGCTGTTGATATTGTAATTTTATTTTCTATTAGGAGCTTTCCGACCACCTCTTCAAGGGAGGTATTATCAACTCCATATACATTATCTCCTAGTCTATCACGAACCTCTCTTTCCATAGGCTCTATTAGCCTTAATGCTTCCTCCTCAGTTTTAGCATTAGCTGTTATTCTAAAAGTAACTTCATTGTCTTTTGCATAAGGAGCTATTGTAGGATTAGTTTGTTTATCCATTATATCTTGAATTCTTTCAGCTGCATTTCCCTCTCCTATTCCAGTTACTCTTAAAACCTTTGAAACAATTATGGATTCCTGATACCTTTTAAGATATGGGACAACATAGTTTTTAAACATAGGCTCAACTTCTCTTGGTGGACCAGGAAGCAGTATTACAATTTTATTATTTTCATTGATTATACATCCAGGAGCAGTACCATAATCATTCTTAAGTATTGTACATCCCTCTGGGAAATAAGCCTGCTTTTTATTATTTTCGCTTATCTCTACCCCTAATTTATTAAAATATTTAGCAATCAAATCATATGATTCTTCATCAAAAATAAGTTTTTTTTCAAAGTACTCAGCCGCAGTTTCCTTTGTTAAATCGTCCTTAGTAGGTCCAAGCCCTCCTGTAGTTATTACTATATCAGCTCTTTGAATGGCAAATTCAAACTCTTTTTTAAGCCTATCAACATTATCTCCTACAACTGCTTGATGATAAATCGAAAAGCCCATGTTAGCCAATTCCTTAGACAAAAATTGAGCATTTGTATTTAAAATATCTCCAAGTAAAATTTCCGTTCCTACACATAATATTTCAGCTTTCATAATTGCTAACCTCTTTTCTTAATTGTATAATATAAGTTCAACTATAAAACTTTATATATTCTTATTATATATCTTTATTAAGGTTTTGAGTTTGTATTGTATATTTTATTTTTATATAATAGTATTATCTTATAGATAAAAATCATTTAGGGAAAGGTTGCGATACTATGAGCACTTTCATGTTTAAGGCTAATTCCAATAATATCACACCTGTAAGCAATATATTTATAGAAAAATATATGCCAAATGCACGTGGAGAGTATGTTAAAGTATATCTGTTAGGGCTTAAGTATTGCGTTTGTGGTGAGCCAGGTATTAATTCATCAATGATGGCTTCAATTCTTCATTTGCTTGAAACAGATGTAATAAATGCATGGAATTATTGGAATGACGAAAATGTAATCAAATTAATTCCTTTAGATAATAAGGGTAACTTTAATATTCAGTTTTTAAATTTAGTAGACAATTTTGAAGAAAAAGACGAAAATGTCAATTTGCTGAGTGAACTTAATAAGGACTCCATAAAAGGTATGCTTCAAGATATAGAAAAATTGCTTGGAAGAACTCTTTCGCCAAAGGAAATGACGGTTTATATAGGATGGCAAAATGACTTTAATTTTTCTCCAGAGTTAATATTGCTGCTTATACAATACTGTGTTTCAAAAGGCAAAACAGATTATAGATATATAGAAAAACTAGCTATATATTGGCATGATTCTAATATAAAATCCGTAGAAGATGCCCAAACATATATAAAAAAGCATGAGGACAAATGGATTAAAATACGCAAAATATTGAATTATCTTGGAATAAAAGATCCTGAAGTAATGAAACCACAGGAAAAAATCCTTGATAAATGGATAACCACCTATAACTTTTCTACAGATGTTATACTAAGAGCCTGTGATATTTGTTTTGAAAGAATAAACAAAGCCGATTTTAAATACATAGATGCAATTTTAACCAACTGGTTTAAATCAGGAATCAAAACTGTTTCCGATGTAGACCTTAAAGATTCAAAAAAAGGTTCCTTTAAACAGTCTAAGCCTAGCAGTACTTCAAAAGGAAACTTTAATAATTATGAACAGAGAAATTACGATTTTGATGATTTAGAGAAAAAATTATTAGGATGGGATAACAATGATTAAGGGCTATGCTGAAGAAATAGAAAAAATATATTCTAAAATACGTGAGAAAGAAGCATTTGAACTAAAAAAAAGAAAAGAAGAAATAGCATTAAAACTTCCTGAAGTTATTAACATAGATAATAAGATAGGAAAACTTTTTATACAATTATCAGTAAGCATGTTTAAGGATTTAAAAGTCGATAGAAATACCTATATCAAAAATTTAAAAGATGAAATTACAGACTTAAGAATAAAAAAATCTGAGATACTTTCCTCACATGGATATCCTATAGATTATTTAAATATTAAATATAGATGTCCAAAATGTAAAGATACAGGCTATATAGAAACTAAAAAATGTTCCTGCTATAAAAAATACCTCGTAAAATTGTACTATAAAGATTCTGAATTAAACTCATTATTATCTATAAATAATTTTGATAACTTTGATATAAATTTTTATTCTACACGGAAAACCCAAAATGAGTTAGAGAGCCCAAGAAAAAATATAGAAAAAATATTTACTAGAGCACTGAACTTTGTAAACACTTTTGATACTTCTAAAGAAAACCTGCTTTTTTATGGAAACTCTGGCACTGGTAAAACTTTCTTATGCCAGTGTATTGCAAAGGACTTACTCGATAAAGGACATCTTGTAATATACAAAACCTCTGATGATTTGCTTAATATTCTAAAGAAAATAAGATTTGAAAACAACTCTGAGCTAGAAGATTTAATCGTAAACTGTGATCTTCTTATTATAGATGACCTTGGCACAGAGCAAATAAATGACTTTTCCAAAACGGAAGTTTTTAATTTAATAAATAGAAAACTTCTATCTGGAAAGAAAATGGTCATATCTTCTAACCATACTTTAGAAGGATTATCTAGAATATATTCCGAAAGAATTACCTCAAGGTTATTTGGTGATTTTACTCTTTGTAAATTTTACGGAGACGATATAAGAGTTAAAAAAAATCTAAATAGGATGAAAGAGTAAACTAATAGTATTTCAAAACATTAAATAAAAGCCATAAATCTAAGAATGAAAATATTAAAATTCTAGGATTTATTGGCTTTTATTTAAATCGTCCCAAAATACCATTCGTTCACTTGACCGAAAAATCAAGAAAAATTTAAGAATATCAATAATTCAATGTGGATTGCAGCAATATTTAAGCAATTTAAAACTTACGTATAAAACAAAAAACTCTAGAAATTACTTTCTAGAGTTTTGGTGCTGGCAGAAGGAATTGAACCCTCAACCTACTGATTACAAGTCAGTTGCTCTACCAATTGAGCTATGCCAGCTTATGTACTATTTCATTTTAAATTGGCGACTTGGAAGGGGATCGAACCCTCGACCTCTGGCGTGACAGGCCAGCACTCTAACCAGCTGAGCTACCAAGCCGCAATATTGTGGTGGGCACTACAGGGCTCGAACATCTGATGAAGGAGGAAGTCCTTCTTCCGTTACTCAGTTTAGAAATTTATGAAGAAAAGAATAGCCCTTAGTGGCTATATCATTATTATACTAGGAGACGTTTTTATGATAACAAATAATAATAATTCAAAAGTTTATGATATTATGGCTTCAAGACAGAGTAGAAAAATTTTAACAGGAGTACTGTCAGCGGTAGAAACTTACAAAAATGCTGATGGTGTAGAACATGATTGTGCTGTAGTCTTCTATGACGTATTTAAGGTGCTTATACCTCTTAAGAATATGAATATATCGAGAGAAGATAAAAGGGTTGTAAGGAGCATGATAGGGGCAGAAATTGACTTTATTGTTAAAGAGATTGATGAAACTCACAAAATAGCAGCTGCTTCACGAACGGAAGCTATGGAACTCAGAAAATCACTGGAATTAAAAAAGCATAAGGTTGGTAATAAAATTCAAGTTAGGGTTACATCTATTGGTAGAGATAATTGCAGGGTAGATTGCTATGGCTTAGAAACCAAAGTGCCTATAGATGAAATAGACTATGGATATATTGACGATATAAGTAAACACGTTCAGATAGGGGATAAGGTACTAGCCGTAATTAAGGAATTAGACTTGGGAAAAAATATTATTAAAGTTTCAATCAAGGATGCAAAAGAAGATCCATACGGGCATCTAATAGGTTCTCTTACAAAAGGTGGAGAATATCTTTGTACTGTAACTGGTATTCAGGAATATGGTGTGTTTTTCAATATAATAAATGGAGTGTCCTGCCTGTGTCCTTTTCCTAATTGGACAAACTTTTCTCCTAATATAGGTGAAAGATATGTAGTTAAAATAAAAGCAATTGATCACAAGAATAAAAAGATTGATGGGAACATTATGAGAGCTATAAATCAAAATAGATAATTAAACTATAAATTTATAAATTCCTCCGATAAATTCATCAAAATAACATATAAGAGTAATAGAAAGAGTTTTTTATTTTACTATTTTTAGTAACAATTATTTTAGGTCAAATTGGCTAACAAAACTGTGTGTAGGCATTTTCTGCTTATATGCAGTTTTTTTTATATCTAAATTCAAGAAATGAAAGGTGGAATTATAAAAATGGATTGTATAAGCAAAGAAGAATTTTTAAAACAGCCCAAAGAGATACAGAGAATATTTAATGAATGGGAAAATGACAATATGGAGGATATAGATCTGTTTGACTATACAGGGAAAGATCCATCATATAAAAATAAGTTTCCACAAATAGTTAAATATGTAGATTTTGAATGCTTTGGTGATGAACTAGTTCAATTAATGTCAGAAAATCAGCTTAGAAGATTTATTGAAGATAATACAAAGAAAAAAATAAGTTCAATGTTAAGTCTTGAAGGAAATAGGGATTATTTAATAACATTAGGAAATTATCAACTAGAGGGAACACCTATGTTTGGTTTTAAAGAATATCAAACTAATACTAAAAACTTGCTAGAAGCTTATTGGCAAGTAGCTCTCAAGATAGCAAAAAATGAGAATACGTAATCTGAATATTAACTATACCTAAAAAAATAGTAGTATTCATAGTATTTAATGATATTAAAATAGGTGTAAATAATGCATTGTAGACATGATAACTATACTAATTATTTAAAGTATACAAAGCATTTGTATAAGGGTGCTATTTGCCCTAAAAACTTTAAATCTGATATGCTCATAAATGTCAATGACGTGACTACACGCTTTGTATATCATTGATATTTATGGTTGCATATCAAATATACTATCTGGAAGGCAAATAGTTATATACCTTGCTTATATATCAACAAAGTTAAAGTATGAATATGCTTACATTCTATACATGTAGGTATAGATATTGAATATATTGTGAACCTAGAGTATGAAAGGAGAATGAAATAATGAAGACTGAGCAAATAGAGAGAATGAATAAAATAAATGAACTTATAGAAGTTATAGCCAGTGTAGATAGAAGATTTTTCTATTCGAAAAGCAAAGATAGGACAGGAAAATTTATTGAAGGCAAGAAGCTATTTTATATTGATGAATATACAGGTGAGAAAGTATATCCGTATTATAGTGGAAGAAAAAAGTTTAGTCATGGCGGTACATTATGGGGATTGGTAAATGATTTTAGAGAGTGGATAATAACAGGAAAACTTTCAAATGGTAATAATGGCTATGGCGGTTTATATTGCCCGCATTGGGGATATACAGCAGAAGGAATGGCAAAGGTTGTTACCAAGGGTAAAGAAATAGGATTTTTGAAAAAAGATGCTCCAAGGTATGAAGATGTTTTAAAACAATACAAGGCAAGAGGATTGGCTTAATAATTGCTATGAGTATATTGTGAACCTTCGGGAGGAAAAAGTATATGAAATGTAAAAATAAGATTCCACGTTTTCAATCCTGGTAAACCAGGTTGCAAGGAGTGAGCCTACACAGGGCAATAGATTAACAATCCTATATGAATAGCTCCGCTAAGGTGTTTAGTTTAAGCATAAATTTCCCTATTAGTTGCGGATTTAAAAGTTAAAATAAATCCTTGGGTAGCCTGGGGAAATGACCTTGCTAAATGTGCAAAAGCATTTAGAAGGTCGATTATGTGGAAAGGAAACATATAATATTTTATTCTGGCGGTATTGGAAGTTACTTTACAGCTAGAAGAGTTGTAAAAAAAGAAGGCAAAGAGAATGTAATACTTCTTTTTACAGACACAAAAATGGAAGATGAAGATTTATATAGATTTATAGATGAAACAAGTAAAAAACTAGGTGCAAGATTAGTCAAATTGGCAGATGGAAGGACACCTTGGGATGTTGCTAAAGACGTAAGATTTCTACCTAATAGTAGAATTGCACAGTGTAGCCATCTATTAAAGCAGAAAATGGCTAATACATGGATAAAAGATAATTTCAAGCCAGAAGATTGCATTTTATATTTAGGTATAGATTGGACGGAAGAGCATAGAAGATCTGCACCAGTAAAAAATTATTTGCCATATGAAGTTAGATTTCCTATGTGTGAAGAACCTTATCTAACAAAGCCACAAATGCTGGATATATTAGAGAAGGAAGATTATATAAGAAGACCTAGGCTTTATACCAAGGGTTTTGCACATAACAACTGCGGGGGTTTTTGCTTTAGAGCTGGCATAGGACATTTTAAGAATTTACTGGAGAAAAACAGAAAATTATATTTGTTCCATGAAAATAAAGAGCAGGAAATGAGGGCCTATTTAGGCAAAGACGTAAGTATTTTAAGGAGAACACGAAATGGCGAAAAGATTAACTTAACATTAAAGGATTTGAGACTAGAATTAGAAAGCGGAAAGCAGTTAGATTTTTATGAATTAATAGATGTTGGAGGCTGTGGCTGTTTTCTATCGTAGTTCGCAATTCAAATACAGTGAATATATTGTTAAGTTGGTGATAAGATGACAGCCTTAGAAAGAAATGACTTAATACAAGCATTAGTCCAAAATTATGTAATAGAAAAATACAAAAATATTGTTTTTCAAAGGGAAAATGCTGAAGCATACACTTATACAAAAGGTACATTAATGGGTGCTTGTATGGCATTAGAACTCGATATTAAGGAAACAAAAGAGGATATAACTATAGTTACAAGAAGTAAGAATAAAGTTATTGTAACAGCCAAATTTCAAGAATAAGATTATTACGCATTTCAAAGATTGGAGGGATAGTAATGTTTGGTTTAAAGAATCCATATGGATATGATCTAAATAGATTAAAGGTTTTAAATGTAACAGAAGATGGAACTATTGTTGGTGGTACTGACTACAATAAAAATTTTAAAGTTGGAAACAAGTATACATTCCCAAGTGGAGAAACTATAGAAATATTGGATGTAAAAAAGATTGTTACGGTTAAAGAAGTTTAGTTCGCATTTCAACTACATCGTAATAAAAGAGGATTAACCTTTATAAGTTAGTCTTCTTTGTATTTTACGAAGAATTTTTAATATGAGAATGGGGGAAAATTAATGATTAGTGAAGAAAAATTATTAAGTGAATTGGACATAGACCAAAGAGCAGCGGTAACAGCTCCATTGAATAGATCAGCATGTGTAAGAGCAAATGCCGGAAGTGGAAAAACCAGAGTACTTTCTTCAAGAGTTGCATACCTGACATTAAAAAATGTTAGTGGTATCATGCTTCTAACCTTTACTAATAAAGCAGCAAAAGAAATGACAGAAAGAGTTCAAAAGCTAGTAGGAAATAATATTAATACTAGAATAATATCAGGAACCTTTCATCACATGGCTTGTGTGTTTCTAAGAAGATACTCTAAAGCAATAGGAATAGACAATAAGTTCAGCATACTTGATCAGTCTGATGCAGAGGCTATTATGGGCAGAACACGTAAAGAAATACTATCAGAAATTCCTAAAAATGAAATACCGAATGATTTTCCTACAGCTCCTAAATTATTATCAAAATATTCTTTTTACAGGAATAAATTCAGCAAGGATATGTCATTTGATATATTCTTAAGAAATAATAAGGTTTTACCTAGGAGTAGAGATCTTACAGAGAAAATAATTAAGGAATACGAAGATTTCAAGAAAGAATCTATCTCACTGGATTTCGATGATCTAATCATTTATTTCAGAAAGCTGCTTGTAAGCTGTACAAAAGTGCGAGAAACAATACATTCTGCTTATCCATATATCTTGTGCGATGAATACCAGGATGTGAATTATATCCAGAAAGACATAATAGATATGATTGATATAAACAATAATCAGATGGTTGTTGGAGATGAAGGACAATCTATCTATGGATGGCGTGGAAGCAATATAAACTATATATTAAGCTTTAAGGAAAACCATAAAAATGCCTTAATATATACTATCCGTTACAATTACAGGAGTGCTTCGGGCATTGTAAAGCTTGCTGAAAATGCTATAAATCTAAATGTAAAAAAAGAAGAAAATAAAAAGATTATGATACCTTTTCAAAAACAGAAGGTAATACCAGTGATTAAAGGATTTTTGGATGAGCTGCAACAGGGCGAGGCCATTGCTGATAAGATAATAAATAGTAAATACAATTTAAAAGAAACATCAGTACTTGTGAGAAACAATAGACTTATGAGGGATTTAGAATTTGCTTTTAGGAAAAAACACATAAAATATAAAGTTGATGGAGGCACACCATTCTATGAAAAAGCTCATATCAAGGATATTTTTGCTTTTTTAAAGTTTGAATATAATAACAAGAATAGGATATCATTTATTAGAATTATAACTATGGCCAATGGTGTAGGACCTAAAACAGCCGAAGGCATATATGAGGCTTTCAAATTTTACAACTTTAACTATGATTCAGTTCAGCTTATCAAAAAACCTAAGAAATCAAAAGACTATATTGAAAATATCTTTTATATTATGGATGAAGTTAGTAAAATACCCTCTCCGGCTAAAAAAATAGAGTATATCTTCAATCAATTTTATCAAGATTACTTATATGAGGAATATGACAATGATAGTATTGACAACAGAATAAGCGATGTACAAAAAATTTATTGAAATGGCAGAGGAATATATAACAATAGATAGTTTCATAGAAGATTTAAGCTTATTTTCCAAACAAAAATCCTTTAAAGTTATCTGGTTTTTACAATCCTCAAATTTATTAATATATTCTTCCCAGGTTACATTATCTAATTTTTTTGACATAGTTATCCTCCCATTGATATTTATTTTTCTTAATTTTATCAATGGATAGAAAGGTTATCTAGGTGCTTAATTTTTTACGCTTACTTATAGATAAGCATAAGAATGTTTTTTAAGCATTTTTATGCTTTTTTATAATTGGCATTTGACAATAACTAAAAAAAGAGTTAATATGAAACTGGCAAATGCTAATATTAGATTTTGTTTAGGAGATGATTTCATGGGAGAATGCAGTACATGTCCATCAAGTGAAGGATGTTCAAAGGATAAAGATAATTGTATGGTTAAAAATAATCCTTTAAACAGTGTAAAAAATGTAATTGGTGTTATGAGTGGAAAAGGAGGAGTAGGTAAGTCTTCAATATCTGTACTCATTGCAAAGCATTTAAAACAGCTTGGGTATAGTGTGGGCATATTAGATGCCGATATAACAGGACCAAGTATTCCAAGGCTGCTTGGATTAAGAGGTAAAAGAGCTGAGGTTACTGAAGAAATGATGATACCTGTTGAAAACTATGATGGAATAAAGGTCATGTCACTAAATTTCCTAATAGATAAGGAAGATGATCCTGTAATATGGAGAGGACCAATGATTGCGGGTGTAGTTGAACAATTTTGGACAAATGTTCTTTGGGGAGAACTTGACTATTTAATAATTGATATGCCTCCAGGAACAGGTGACGTTGCATTAACAGCAATGCAATCTATTCCAATTAATGGAGTGGTTATGGTATCTGTGCCACAAGATCTTGTTTCTATGATAGTATCAAAGGCTGTAAATATGGCAAGAAAGATGGATATTAACATTTTAGGTGTTATAGAAAATATGAGCTATATAACTTGTCCTGACTGTGGTAAAAAAATAAAACTTTTTAATAGCGAAAGCACAGAGCAATTTTTAAAGGAAATGGATTTAAAATTATTAGGAGAACTTCCTATGCTAAATAGTATAAGCAATTTAAGTGAGCACTGGTATGAAAGCGTAAATGAAAGTCTTGAATTGATTTTTAACCCTATAGTAAAAAATATAATAAAAGACTTGGAGGATTAGTAATGATTAACACAGATATCTTAGTAATCGGAGGTAGTGCAGGAGGAATACTTACTGCTACAACAGCTAAAAAAGTATATGGAGATAAAAGAGTAGTACTTGTAAGAAAGAATAAAACAGTAATGGTTCCTTGTGGAATACCATATGTTTTTGGAACATTAAAGGATGCAAGTAAAAATAGAATACCAGATGCAATGCTTATAAACGCAGGAGTTGAGCTCCTAATAGATGAAGTTATAAAAATTGATAAAGAAAACAAGATTGCAATTTTATCAGAGAATGAAGAGATAAAATACGATAAGCTTGTAATAGCAACAGGTTCACTTCCAATAATACCAAAGTTTATAAATGGGTATAATTTAAATAATGTGTTTCCAATTATAAAAGATGAAGATTATCTAAATGATATATTAAATAAATTGGGAAATATGCAAAATATAGTAGTCATAGGTGGGGGATTTATTGGAGTAGAATTTGCAGAGCAATTAAAAAAAGATAATAAAAATGTAACCATTATTGAAGTGGCAGAAAAGTGCTTATGGCAGGCATTTGATAATGATATATGTGATGCTGCTGAACAAGAGATGAAAGATAATAACATAGATGTTAAGACCGGTATTAGAGTGAAAAGCATATTAGGAAATGATAAAGTTGAAGAAGTTGAACTTGAAAATGGAGAAAAAATAAAAGCTGATGCAGTTATTTTAGGTATGGGAGTTGTTCCTAATTCAAGTATTGCAAAAGAAGCAAGTATAATGGTCAATGAAAAAGGTGCAATAGTTGTAGATGAATATATGAGAACTAGTGAAAAAGATATTTTTGCAGTAGGCGATTGTGCTGAAAAGAGATGCTTCTTTACTAACAAAAATATTCCAATATTACTTGCTTCCACAGCGGCTATGGAAGCAAAAGTAGCAGCATCTAATTTATATGGATTAAAGTATGTAAGAGAAAATAAAGGAACAATTAGTGCATTTTCAACAAAATTATTTAATAAATCATTTGCAGCTGCTGGACTTACAGAAAGAAGAGCAAAAGAAGAGGGCTTTGAAATAAATATAGGAAAGTTTGCAACTATGGATAAACATCCCGGTTCTCTTCCAGAAACAAGTAAATTAGAATTGACTTTAATATTTATAAAAACTTCTGGAGTACTTATAGGAGCACAAATATCTGGAGGGGAAAGCGTTGGTGAGATGATTAATATATTGAGTTTGGCAATACAGAAAGGATTAACTGCAAATGAACTAAATACTTTCCAGGTTGCTACTCATCCGCTTCTTACAGCTTCACCTATTGCATATCCTATAAATGCAGCTGCATTAGATGCTTTAACAAAGGATTTAAAAAAATAAAATAAAGAAATGAGGTATAGTAATGAAAATAGCAATTTCAGCAACAGGAAAAACTATTGAAAATCTGCTTGATATGAGATTTGGAAGATGTGAATATTTCCAAATTCATGATACTGAAAGTGGAGAAATTAAAATTTTAGATAACGAAGGACAAAACGCTAGTGGTGGAGCAGGAATAGCTGCATCTAATCAATTAATAGATGAAAAAGCAGAGGTTATAATTACAGGTAATCTTGGGCCAAATGCTTTTGAGCTTATTGAAAAAGCAGGAATTAAAGCATATAAGTGTGGGAATATAACTATAAGTTCAGTGCTTGAAAAATATAAAAACGGTGAACTAGAAGAAATAAAAATGTCTGGACCTGCACATCATGGAGGAAGCCACTAGATTGGAGATGAGTATATAGTGAACATAGCAGTACTTAGTGGGAAAGGTGGAACAGGGAAAACTACAGTTTCAACTAATCTAGCTCTTGCATTAAAGGCAAATTATATAGATTGTGATGTAGAAGAACCAAATGGTTTCTTGTTTTTAAAGCCTATAGTAGATAAAACAGAAAATGTTATGGTTGAATATCCTGTAATAGATGATAATAAATGTGTTTCTTGTGGAGCTTGCGTTAACGTATGTCAGTTCAATGCTCTTGCAAAAGTTAAGGATGATATCATGCTTTTTCAAAAGCTATGTCATGGGTGCGGAGCGTGCCAGATTGTATGCAAATATAATGCTTTAACCTATGACAAAAGAGAAATAGGTAAAATCGAAAAAGCTACAGCAAGAGATATAAAGTGCAAAAGAGGAATTTTAAATATAAGTGAACCTATGGCAGTACCAGTTATAAGGAAACTTCTTAAAAATTTATCAGATGGAATTAACCTGATTGATTGTCCTCCTGGAACTTCTTGTAATGTAGTAAATGCTTTGAAATATGCCGATTCAGCAATACTTGTTACAGAGCCTTCTGAATTTGGACTTCATGATTTAAAAATGGCTGTAGAACTTGTGAAAATGTATAATATACCTTTTGGAATAGTTATAAATAAAGATGATGGCAGTGATAATATAGTTAAAAAGTTTTGCAGAGAAGAAAAAATTTCATTGATAGGTACAATTCCTTATAGTAAAGATACAGCAGTAATTTATTCTAAGGGAGAAATACTATATGATGATTTGCATCACAAAAGAATATTTGATCACTTATCTATAGCTGCAAAGGAGGTGCTATATTGGAATTAGCAGTTTTAAGTGGGAAGGGTGGTACTGGAAAAACTACCATTGCCACAGCATTATCTGAACTTGCTAAAGATGTAATAAGAATAGATTGTGATGTAGATGCTCCAAATCTTTATTTGTTCTATGAGGGTAAGGATATTGAAAAAAGCGAATTTACAGGTAGTAAAAAAGCAATAATAGATGAAGCTCTTTGTACTAAGTGCGGAAAATGTGAGAGTGTATGTAAGTTTCATGCTGTAGAAAACTTTATTATAAATCCATTTATCTGCGAGGGGTGCGGGGCATGCACATTAGTGTGTCCACAAAGTGCTATAAAACTAGAAGATGAGAAAACAGCAGATACCTTTATTACTGAATTAGATAATGGAATAATTTCTAGAGCAGAAATGGGAATAGGCAGTGACGGTTCAGGAAAATTAATAACTTATTTAAGAAAAAACGGAAGAAGATTTAATAAAGATGAGAAACTAACTATAATAGATGGTTCACCAGGTATTGGATGTGCTGTTATATCATCAATAACAGGAGCAGATGCAGTTTTAGTTGTTACAGAACCTACAAAATCAGGGCTTGAGGATTTAATGAGAGTAGGAGCTTTATGTGAACACTTTGGAGTTTTTACTATGGTTTGTATAAACAAATACGACATAAATGAGGATATGAGCAAAGAAATAGAAAAATTCATTAATGAAAAAGAATTGGTTTTAGTAGGAAAAATTCCATTTGATGATACCGTAATGAAATCTATAAATGAATTAAAGCCAATAACTTTTTATAAAGATAGTATAGCAGAAAAGGCTATTGAAAATATGTGGAATAATATGCAGATGTGTTTGCATTAAATTAAAACGAGATGTGGAGTTAGTATAAATGACAAAAGTATTAGAATATCATAAGCAAGGATATAATTGTGCAGAATCGGTTATAAAAGCATTTAATGAAGAAAGAGAATTGAATATTCCTGTTCAAATTGCTAGCCCTTTCGGTACAGGTATGACTATAGGAAGTACTTGTGGAGCAATTACAGGATCACTTATAGCATTAGGAGCATTAAAAGGAAGAGAAGAAGCAGCAAATAAGAATGAATCAAGAAGTATACAAAAGAAATAATGAATAAGGTAAAAGAAAAATATGGTACATTTGAATGTTTAGAGTTAAAGAAAAAAGGTGTATCTTGTAGTGAAATAATAGAATATACCTATGATATTTTAAAAGAAGTATAAAATAAAAATTTAAATAAAAATATAAGGAGGAATTTTAAATGAAAATAGCAGTTGCAAGTGAAGGAAAATATGTAAGTGGACATTTTGGACATTGTGAGGGTTTTACAATATATGAGGTAGAGGAAGGTAAATCATTAATTAAGAATTTTACTCCTAATCCAGGACATAGACCTGGTTATCTTCCAGTATTCCTAAAGGAATTAGCCGTAAATGTAATTATTGCAGGAGGCATGGGAGAAACAGCACAACAGTTATTTAATGAAAATGGAATTGAAGTAGTTGTTGGTGCTGAAGGTTCATGCGATGATATAGTGCAAAAATATGTAAATGGTGAATTAGAATCAACAGGCAGTGTTTGCAGAGAACATGAACATGAAGGACATTGCAATGAATAATTATAAAGGATGATTTTATGAAAGATGATTTGATATCTTTTAAAAAGCTCTTGGAGAAAAATGGATATAAATTTACAATGGGTAAGAGGATAGTGTTAAAAACTATTTTAGATAGTAAAACTCATTTAAATGTAAAAGAAATATACGAGAGAATAAAAGAATACCAAATAGGACTTGCTACGGTTTATAGAGCTATAAAGGTATTTAATAAACTCGGAATAGTAAAAGAAATAAATATTAATGGTATAAGTTATTATGAAATGAAAATATTTAGTGGTAAACCCCTGCATATTCATTTTAAATGTTTTAAATGTAATAGTATAATTGATTTAGATAGTCAAAGTTTAAACTTTGACTTATCTAAAGTTAAATAAAAAGTGGAAGAAGAAAATAACATAAGTAATAATATGATTCAAATATTATGTTCGAAAGGATTATGCAGTAAATGCAGGGAGGAATTAAAATGGGCAAAGTCCCAAGCCTCGTGTATGTTTACTCGCTGAGAAGATGCTCAGACAAATTAAATTATCTAAGTATTTTACGATTTTTTTACCAAGATTTATTAGATTTTTTCAACTTACTTTTTATTATTTGCTATTGCTTGTCATTATTTAAATTATTATCCTTTATTAAGTTAATGAGCTGTCGCACTAAAAAAATTACAAACCTTTCGCTTTAATTAAGTTCGTAATTTTTTTATATTTAGTGTGACAGCCCCATTGTTAATTTTAAATGACTAAATAATCTTATTTTTTACTATTTACATATGCTTCAACTTTATCAATTATTTGATTTGATTTTTTTACTACATCACTAATCCCAACCTTAACAATTGGTAATCCACTAAATCTTTCTGTTTCTTTTATACCAATGTCTTTAGTTAATATAACTACATCAGCATCTTTTACATCATCCATAGTAATTCTATTTTCTATACCTATTGAACCCTGTGTTTCAACTTTTATTTCTATTCCTTTATCTTTTGCTGCTCTTTCTAGTGCTTCTGCTGCCATATAAGTATGTGCAACTCCTGAAGGGCAAGCTGTTACTGCTAATATTTTCATTTAAAACATCTCCTATTTTATTATTTTTCTTTTCCTACTCATTGATTTAATTTATATCCTTGATGCTCTATCATTAATTTTTAAAAGCATTAATTATTTCTTCCGCACTTTTGGCATTTTTTATGTCCAACATGGTTTTATCACTCTCTAATACAGTATAAAAATTCTTAAAGAAATTCTTAGTAGTACTAATATTTTCAAAATTTAAACACAGTATAATAATAAATTCTAAATCATTATCCTCCCAACTTATAGGTTCTTTAAATTTAACAATGCATACCTTAGATTGATTAACATACACACTTTCTCCATGCGGAATGGCAATACCTTTTCCAACATAAGTTGACCCTTTTTCTTCCCTTTCAAGAATACTTTTACAAAACCCTTTTTTAGCATAACCCATTTCTTCCATAATACTTCCATAATGATATATAGCTTCTTTGAAATCTGTGAATTCACTATTTAAAAAGCATAATTTTTCATCGAAAATATCCAGTTCTTCTTCCTTAAGATTATTTCTTACTGATGACTTTCTCGTAGAATTTTTAAGCTTTTTTAAAGTACTTTCTACTTTTTCTAAATCACTCTCTGTAACAAGAGTAGATATATAAACAACTTTTTTCATTCTTCTGTATGTTTCTAACTGTAGTTATTACTATATCCGATTCCCGAATTATATCATCAGTAAGTAAACTTATAGGAAGAATATGAGTTATCTCTAAATTTTCAAAACTTTTTCCTAATCTTAAAGCTACCAATTGAGACGTGCCTATACCACTTGAGCAAACTACTACTGCTCTTATTTTCCTTTTCATATTTTCAACAGCCAGTGCTAAATGCAGTGCAATATATCCAACTTCATCTTCATTAATTGAAACTCCAAGCTTATTTTCAAAAATGCTGCTACAAGCCCATGCTGCCCCAAATATGCTGGTGTATTCTTCCTTTATCCTTTCTAATATGGGATTTGTAAGTCTAAGACCATATTTCAACCTCATTACAGTTGGCCTTAAATGCAATACTAATCTAGTTAAAAGATTTTTATCCTTTGCCAAGTCAATATTCAAAACTTCCGAGGATACGGAAATTATATCTTCGGCAATATCAACATATTCTTCATCTTGATTTTCAAGCAAAGTATTATAGTCATCTGAATTATAGTCTTCCTGAATTTTTGCACCTAACATATGCATTGCTATATAACCTATCTCTTCTTCTGGAAAACTTATGTGAAATTTCTCACTTAACTGCTTCACCACCCAGCCAGCTACATTAAATTCTCTTTCTTTCCTTAAGCTTTCCAAAAATTCTCTATTAACCGATACAGCTCTGTTATTAATTATTCTTTCTATAGTAATAGCAACATGTGTAATTAAGTTTAAAAATGCTTGATCTGTAAAATAAAATCCCAATTCTTTTTCGGCATGCTGTATAATATCTTGTATATATAACAAATCTAACTTAGGAAACATTTCCTTTATATTCTTATAATTTACAAAGTCAATTCTATAATCTAGTTTTTCTAAAATTTCGTCTATTTCTCCACCCAGGTATTTTCCTTCTTGCATTTGTGAAAGTAAATCCTTAAGAGCCCTTCTGTAATCCTTTTCTTTTCCTTCAATCCATAATCCTTGATTTTGCTTCTTTCTTAAAACAAGATTGCGCTTTTTAAGCCAATTTTCTACATAAATCAAGTCATTTACAATAGTACCTTTACTGCAATATAAATCATCTGCAAATAATTGAATGGTGTATGGCACAGAATCTTCGAATAAAATTTTTAATATATACAACCTTCTAAATTTAGATGAAAACTTATCATACTCCACAAACTTTGTATCTTTTTTATCAAGAAGATTCTTAAATTTTTTTCTAGTTTTTTCATCCATATTCACATATACACCTACGTTGGTTTTTCTAATAATTTGCAAATTCCTATCTCGGTATTCATCTTCTAACTCGTCTAGATAATTTCTAACTGTTCTACCTGTTTTATTTATTATCTTTGATAATTCAGTTACAGTAACTGGTTCTTTTCTCCTTATCAATTCAGAAAGCAATACTTTTTTCACATTTTCCTTATTGCTAATCTTAATCACTTCCAATATTGGTCAGTTCTATTTTTTATTATTTTTATTATTCTGTCTGCTATTATATTAACACGTCTAAACATAAGATTCTATATCTAAATGTTCAAATTTTTTTCCACAATAATAGGGAAAAAATGTAATATAATTTTGCCCATTTTACTATAAATTATTTAAAATATTATTTAATCTAGAACTTTGTGTCTGATATGCTTTCAAACTTAAACCTTTAGCTTTCTCTATATTTCAATTTGCCTAAAATAATTTATTAACAGCTTTATCAATGCTTAAACTATCTATATCATTAATCCATTGTTCTTTAATAGATATATATTTGCAGATACTTTCCTTACTTTTTAAGTAATTGTATATTATATGAACCTCATCTATTTCATCTTTTCCAATATTAATTACTTCTTTTAAAACACTTCTAAAACTAGATATAATATTGCTTTTGATTTTACACTTTATCTCATCAATATTAAAATCGTTAAGCTTATATCTTTCACTAAAAATTAGTTTATTATACCTTGTTAAAAATAATTTAATTTCTTTATTGTCTAGAAACTCTATCAAAGCAATATTCATTTTTTGTTCCATTTCTTCAAGAATAGTTAAATCAGTACCATCAATTAATTTTGTAATTCTTCCCATTAAAGCAAGATAATACTCGGAGGAAAGCTTCCCTGTGCACATTCCAGTACACAAATCCATAGAATATTTTAAACAGCCTGAAGCCTTTTTTGAACTATTAGTACACAAGATTTTGCTATGTTTTTTTATGCCATATAGTGCCTTTTCTACAGTATTTTTGCTAGTATAAGGTTCAAAGTAAAGTTTTCCATTAGAATCATTAGGCTCATTGCAAACTTCAAAGCTTGGATATTTTTCACCAATTTTATTACCTTTGAAGAATGTGATTTTGAATTTACAAAGTAAGATCCAACTCTACTTCTTGAATTTTTAGATTTTCCTACATAAATAATAGTATCTAACGAATCTTTCATAAAATATACTCCTGGTGAAAAAGGCAATTTTTTAATTTTTTCTTTTAACTCCAAGCTGCACCCTCCTAAAGGTAAATGTTGATTACATTTTATTATAGGAATACGCCTTTCACACGCATAATTAAAAGAATTTGAAACAGCGGGCAAAGAATAATTTAAAATACTGACATGAACATAACGTTGAGTTATAATATATATTAATTCTTTTAAGGTGGGAGTAAACATGAATTATATAATATATGATTTGGAATTTAATCAAAATATCTAGATTCCACTGAAGTTCAATCTAGTAACTCTTTAAACTTGCCTTTTGAAATTATTCAAATTGGAGCATTAAAGCTTAATGAAAACTTTGAAACAGTCTCTAAATTTAATGCTCTCATTAAACCCACTGTTTATCCTAGCATTCATCCTTATGTAGAAAGCCTAACTAAAATAAATAATGATAAAGTTAGTTCATGCAAAAGCTTTGTGCCTGTTTATGAAGATTTTTTAAAGTTTATTGATAAAGATGAGACAATATTATGTGTTTGGGGAACAGGTGATATTAAAGAACTTCTAAGAAATATAAATTTTTATAATTTATCAACTTCATCAATTCCTAAACTCTGCATTGATATTCAAAAGTATGCTTCAAAATATCTTAATACCCCAAATAAATCTAGAGTTGGTTTAAAAACAGCTGTAGAACTTTTGAACATACAAGATAATGCTGAATTTCATGATGCTTTTAATGACGCTTATTATACTGCAGAAGTTTTTAAGCATATTTATGATGATGCTATAAAACCTAGTATCTACGAATCTAATTTTCATAAAAGAGTTACGCAGCCTAAAGAAAAAATCGATACTGCTGCATTAATAAACCAGTTTGAGAAAATGTATAATAGAGAAATGTCAGAAGAAGAGAAATCCATAATAAAGCTTGCATATATTATGGGGAAAACTAGACAATTTGTGAAGTAATAATGCTTCACTTCCACGATAGTGCAAGGAAAAAGTTCCTCCGTTCCTATGGAATTTTGGCATGAATCTTTATATTCCGTTGTAGTATAATACTTGTTAGAATATAAAAAAATGTAGTAAAGCACAATCTATGTACTTTAAAAGCAAAAGGTAGTACAGTCAAAGCATATCAAGGAACAGCCTTAGATTTATCGAGATTTTCGGATAATACTTTTGACATGACTTTAGTATTTGGTCCAATGTATCATTTATATACCTTTGAAGACAAAATTCAAGCATTAAAGAAAGCAAAAAGAGTAGCCAAGACCAATGGCTTTATCTTAGTCGCATATTGCATCGATGATTTACAATGGTCAATGGATCATGCTGAAGATTGGATTAAGGATATAATTAAAAACTAGAGCAGAGAGTAGGGAGTAAAGAGTAGAGTGATGGTATAAAAAAGATTACAAATATATAGTTTTAGAAGGACAATGGACTCTGTCCAAACCTCGTATATGTTGATCTTCCTCTCGTCAGATAAATCTATATAATTATATAAAAACATAATAAGGTATTATCTTAAAATGACATCAGCAATAAATTCTAGATTTTCTGCAAAAGCAGAAAATCATCATTCACTCTACTCTCTAATCTGTATTAGATCAAAGTTTCTACTCCATTTACTTTAGCTTGTTCATCATCATCTATAGGAATAATAATACATTTCTTTCCGTCAATTATTTGTGATTTTATTTGATCAACTTTTTCAGGTTTTACATGAACTACAACATCGTAGTTCGGAGCAGCAGCTTCTTCATTTTCACTACTGTCTTTCTTAACTTCCTCTTCAACATCAGAGTTTTGCTCCAAATTAGAATCAGAATCTACTTCTACTGTAGAATCATTCTCTACTTCTAAAGCTGTTTCCTTTTCTGAGTCTTGTACATCATCTTGCTTTGTTTTTTCAAGTTCTTCTTCTAATGCCTGTACCTTTTTTTGAAGCCTTTCTTCCTTTTTCTTTTGTTTATTTGCTTCAATTACTTTTTTATCGATTAGGTGTTCCGCTGCTGGAGGAGTATCTCCAAATTCTTCTGTATATTCCTTTTCAATTTTTGCCGTTATTTCCTCAGGAATTCCGCTTTCAGCTAAAATATCTTGAATATTATCATTAGTCAAATTTAAAGGTTCAGCATCCTTACCATTAACAGTATTATGCTCGTCTACCACATTATTAAGAGTTTCTTGAATTTCTCCTAGTAAATGCTCAGCTTTTTCATCATCACCACTCACTGCCTTACGAACAATATTATTAATCTATTATAATAACTATAGATATCAGTGGAATTTAAAAAAGATGACTCCTGTTCAATACAGAAATCATCTTATTAATGTAGTATAGACTTTTTTTTAATTGTCCTTGACAAAGGGTACATTTTAGATTTATAGGGCTTTTTTAATGCGACAAGGCATTGTTACTTTGCTTTATATTTTCTTCATCACAAGTAAAAAGTATATTACTACTGAAATTATAATAGGCACTGCTGCTATAATTTTATCCTTAACTAGCATTACTTCTGATGAACCTTCTAATCTTAAATTTATATTATTCCCTTTGTTATCTTTAATAAGTTCTTTCATTAAAGTTATTATTGCAACTACAGCTATAGCAGAAATCACACCTAAAAATACTACTGACATAATTTTCACAGTCACATTATTTGCATTTTGCTGGCTTTTCTTAAGTACATCAGAAGACATCCTCATAACTACCCAACTCATTGCAGTGTTAGTCCCATTAAATATAAAGTGTATAATCATTGATGCAAAAATAGAATTTGTAATTCTCACTACATAAGCAAGCATCACTCCTAAAACAAAAGCATATAAAAATTGTGGCGGATTAAGATGAAGTATACCAAAAAGAAATCCATTTATGAGAGCTGCTTTCCAAATTTTGCTGCCATTATATCCTGAAAGCACTACACCCCTCATTGTAATTTCTTCACACAAAGCTGGTGTAAGAGCTACTAGTCCAATCATCAATCCCAAAGGTAAATTTTGAAGTTTCTTAAAGACATCTTGAACATTATTGTAAAAGAAAAAACTTGTTATTTGAGAAAGGAACATCGCTACAGGTATAAATAAAAATCCCATTACAACAATTAAAGAAGCGCTTCTTATTTTTAATCTATTAAATCTAAGTGTTTCCTTTATAGATTGTCTGGTTACTATTAAATAAATTATAACTGGCACTATTAAAAACAGGATTTGAGTTGTTAATAAAAGACTTGCCGTATTAAATTTGATAACTTTAGCAATTGGTTTCAATAAATATCCACCGTAAATTTGCAATAAAATAAGTATAAGAAAAAATATATTTACTCTTATTGGTTTCTTCAAAACGCTTTCCTCCCTAAGATAAAATTTATATATCCTGATTTTTTAAAGCCTTCCACCCCCATATTAATGATAAAACACTTATTATAAAAATTACAGTTTCAAACATGCCTTCTATAATAAATCTGTTTTTAAATATTATAACAATAAAAAAGTATAATATATAGGAGCATGTGAAAAATATAGGTATTCTTTTTTACAAACCACTCATAAGTATTGCAACGAAAGCTATAATTAGAAATACAAAGTCAATCCACACATCGTAATATATTTATATGATGGTGGAGCTAAAAATATCGTTGTAATAATTATCTCAGTTATAAAATTATATTATACACCTACGATTATCAAAATGAGCAAGTATCATGATACTGCAAGCAAACTTGGAGTTAAATTTAACTGGGGCATAGCAAACGGAAAAGAAATGAAAAGTTATAATAGTAAAATTAAATTTATTGAAGAATGGAATTATTTCAATTACCATAAAGATAGATGGCACTGGATGGTCACTCCAGCTCTAATTCAAGCCTTTAAAAATTGCTTTAATAATAAAATTGTTCATTTGAAGTTTTTTAAATAGGAAGGAGGTTGTCCAATGAAAGATTCAAGCCACATGTCATACTTTAGAGTTGGTTCTGTTTATGTACTAAAAACATTTCTATTAACTATTATTGGAATTATATTAATTATTTTATGGGTACAAGCAGTTATTATATCAAAAATAGATAAAAATATCACAGAAAATAAATTGGTAACTACAGGTGCTTACGCCTAGATTCGCAATCCTATAGATTCAAGTAAAAAGTCTCTCTGTACCTACTTAATTTTAAATGTATATCCCCTTTTCCGTAATAAAATGGAGGAAAATCTTCCTTAAACCAGCTTGTAAATGAAGCAATAGTATTGAAGAAACAATTTAAATAAACTCCAATAAATCTTGATTGAAATTCTTAAAATACTTAGAACCTTCAATCTGTCTGAACGATAGTGAGTTATTGAAAGTTCTTAGGATTTTGAGAATTTCAATCTTAGATTTATGGAGTTTATTTAATGTTTCAAAATACTATTACTTCATCCACTTCTTCACTCAGCTGGCTTAGTTACTTGAACTGTACCACGCGGATGATGAGGTGGTGCATAAATAGAGTATACTTTAAGCGGTTCATTACCTGTGTTCATAATGTTATGCCAAGTACCTGCTGGTATCATAATTGCATACTCATCTTGAACCATTGCTTGAAAATCTAATCTGTTTTTATTTTTCCCCATCTTAACCATTCCTTGACCTTGTTCAACACGTATGAACTGATCAACATCTGGATGGATCTCCAGCCCTATATCATCGCCCACATTGATGCTCATTAAGGTAACCTGCAAATGTTCTCCTGTCCATAAAGCTGTACGAAAATTTTTGTTTTGTATAGTAGCTTCATTAATATTAACTACGTAAGGCCGTGGCCCATAATCTTTTAATGCAATTGGTCCTTCATTGCAATTTTGCATTTGTGGACTATTGGATCTTGAATAATCATCCAGTTCATCCTCAAAAGGAATATATGGACACTGATAGGTTCTATACCCATCATACAAACTGTCCTCGTCATACCTTGATGCATTACTGAAAAAAGGGCACGCATATGTCCTGTGGTTATTATGCATATTGTTCCTTCCTTTTATAATGTTACAAAACCATAATATGCAATAAGGCTTAGAAATGTTAAGGCTACAACTTAAAAATGTTACTTCACAATATTACTTCATCCAAGTTTCAATCCATTAATAATTGTTTTTAAGCTTTCTGCACTATGCTTAAGTTCTTCAACTTCATTCTGTTTAAGAGGAACCTGAAGCTTTTTTTCTATTCCTTTATTAGTTATAACACATGGTATACTTAAAGCTACATCACTAATTCCATATTCACCCTCAAGAGTTGATGATACTGGTAAAATACTTTCTTCATTTAAAAGCATTGCTTTTACAAGTCTACTTACGCTCATTGCAATACCAGCACTCGTATAGCCTTTAAGCTTTAAAACCTCTATACCCGCATCTCTAACTTCTTTGTCTACTTCATCTTTACCAATGTTGTTATTCTCACCAAAAGTTGCATCGAGTTCATCAAAAGGAATTCCGGCAATATTAACACCACTCCAAGCAGTAAATGAAGTTCCTCCATGCTCTCCAAGAACATAACCATGGACATTTTTACTATCCACATTAAATTTTTTACCTATAATCTTTCTCATACGTGCAGTATCAAGAAGTGTTCCTGTTCCAATAATCTTGTTCTTAGGATATCCAAAATACTGCTGGCAATAATAAGTTGCTATATCAACTGGATTTGTTACTACAATTATAATAGCATCCTTAGTATATTTAGTTATGTTTTCCATAATTGATTTCATAACTTTTATATTTGTATCTGCAAGAACCAATCTATCCATCTTGCCACCTATTTTTAAGCTTGGTCCTGCTGTTATTACAACTATTTGAGAATCCTTGCAATCTTCATAACTTCCTGCTCTAACATTTACATTAGGACTATATGCAAAGGATGTTGTATGACTTGCATCTAACGCTTCACCACATGCTTTTTTTCATTTATATCTACTATAACGACTTCTGACAAAAGATTAAGTGAAAGAACAGAGTTTAGTACAGCTGATCCAACCATACCGGCTCCTACTACAACAAGTTTATTTTTAACAAAATTCATGGTATCACCTCATCGATATTTTACGCACAACGTTATATTCATTTTAGTACAACGTTGTACCCAAGTCAATATTATTTACTTTTGTCTTAAAGTATGTAAAAATAAATATATTAATTCTATTTGAAACGAGTGATTAAAATGGCTACCATAAAAGATGTCGCAAAATTATCCGGTGTTTCTCCAAGCACTGTTTCAATAATTTTAAATGGCAATTCAGCTAAGAGAAAAATATCAGAGAAAACTCAAAAAAAAGTTATGAATGCCATCAAAGAGCTTAATTACCATCCGAATATTTCTGCAAGAAAACTTAGAAATCAAAATGCACCAAGCAACCCTACAATAGCATTATATTGGTCTTCCGATATTCGTGTTAATATAATATCTAGATTTTTAAGAGGATTACAGGATGAAATCATTAAATCAAATTATAACTTTGATATTGTAATTTGCCCATATAAAACTGACTTTATTCACCTTGAAAAGGGAATTAACACTAATAATATATTTAATGCAGCAATTATAGCTAATATATCTACTACAGACATGGAATACTTAAACGCAACTACGCCAGAGCTTCCTATAATTTTGTTCAACCGTTTATCTGATAAATACTCCTCAGTAAATGTTGACAACTACAAAATGGGAGAAAAAGCAGCCAATTTATTTACTAAAAAAGGTCATAAAAAAGCCTCTGCTATACTTACTAAATCATTGAATACTGCAATGGATAATAGAAATAAGGGATTTATTGAAACCTGTTATAAAAATAGTATTGAAATTTCACCTGAATACATCTTGGAAGCTGACAATTCAATAGCAGGTGGAGTAAAGGTTGCCAAAAAACTTTTAAAGCTGACAAATATGCCAAAGGCTTTGTTTTGCAATTCGGACAGCATAGCTTTAGGCGCTCTTCATATATTTAATAAGAAAGGAATTAAAGTGCCGGAAGATATAGAAATAATTGCAATTGGCATGAATGATTCTGAACACACGGAGTTTAGTACGCCGCCTATTACTATAGTTGATATACCCATTGAAAAGATGGCTGGAAAGTGTATTGAACTTATTTCTAACCTGCTCAATCAAAAACTTGAAAGTCCTACTTCCATTTTATTTGACGGTCCCTTAATAATGAGAGACTCATGCAAGGTGAAGTAATAGTTTTTCAGTACAATTAAAAGCTATTTCCTCATCAAACACAATTTAATGAATGTTTTTTTCCAAAAGGTATTTTATCTAATATTGCAAGCTGATAGTTTGGATTAATTTTAAGTAACCTAAGCATATTTTTCAACCAATCTGCTGTACCTTCATTAATGAAAATATATAACCATTTTTATTTACAATATCCTCTAAATTTTCTTCGTAATTATAATTTGTAATAGGAATTGTTTGAAGTGACATCAGCTCTACGTGTTTTCTTAATGCATCTATATTTATTTCTCGTGCTAATTTAGAAGCTGTCCATCCTCTAAGTGCTAGTAGTTCAGAAATTAATAAAAAGATAAATTCAAGTCCTAAAGTTTACGATTTTATTGAAATAGATAATAGAAACGGTATCATCCATGAGCGAATTAATGGAACAACAATACTGAAGGTACTATCAACTAACCCCTGGAAACTATCAAAAGAAGCTCACAGATTAACAAAGTTACATAAATCAATTCAGCAAAAAATTGATTTTCAATTGCCTAAGTATACAGATAGGCTTAAGTCAAGTATATCAAAAGTAGATTTATTATCTGATGATATAAAAGAAAAGTTATATAACTATATTGATACTCTTCCAGATGATAATATATTATGCCATGGAGATTTTCACCCAGACAACATATTAATAACAAAAGATAACGCAATAATAATTGACTGGATGACTGCAGCAAAAGGAAACCCACTGGCAGATGTGGCACGAACATCAGTAATGCTTAAATTCGGTAATGTTCCTGGAAAATCTCTCATTGAAAAAAGCTTATAGATCTCTTTAGAAAAAAGCTTTATTAAGTTTCGTAACTAGTGAACTATAGATAAACCGCTTCAACTATTGAAATTTATGTGCACCATAATGCCCAGAAGACGGCATTTTGTTACAAGCAAATTTCAAGTTTCAAGGTGGTTTATCTTTATAGATAGACAACTTGAAACTTTAAAATTGCAATCTCCAAATTTATCCTGATAAACTGGAATTTGTCGAGCTGAGTGAAGGGTTTTAATTCGCCCTGCCGGGGTTTGGGCGGAGCCCATTATCCTTCTAGAACTAAAAGCAAGCACTGTTTAAGCAACAGGCAAAATAAAAAGCAAGAAGAAATCAAGAACGCGGGGTTTGGGCGGAGCCCATTATCCTTCTAGAACTAAAAGCAAGCACTGTTTAAGCAACAGGCAAAATAAAAAGCAAGAAGAAATCAAGAACGCGGGGCTCATTTATTTAGTTATGGAAGGATAATAGGATTGAATTCCAACCCCGTGCCTCATTTCATATAATTGCCTAGCAAATTATTTATCTTATTATTAATCTCCTGTACATTAATGGAGGCTGTTTTAGTATCTTTTAAATTGTATTTTTCCTTAAGTTTTAAAATTCTATATACTTTTTCATTAATAGATTCCTCAGAAAGAGTACCCTTGGCAACTGAATTTTTTATGGCATTTAAAACAGTAACTTCTTTATCAAAGTCGTGACAAACCAAAATAATATCTGAACCAGCATTAAGTGAGTTTACAGAAGCTTCTCCTATGTTGTAATTTTTGACAATTGCTCCCATTGTCATGTCATCAGTAATTACAACACCATTAAAATTCATGCTTTTTCTAAGTATATCCGTAATAATGGTTTTTGAAAATGAAGCAGGATTATTAGAATCAATTTTAGGTAGAAGTATATGAGCTACCATTACCATGTCTGCTCCATTTTGGATTGCATCAGAAAATGGGATAAGTTCTAAACTGTTCAATCTTTTCATATCATTGTATACTATAGGAAGTCCAACATGTGAATCAATTGAGGTATCTCCATGTCCCGGAAAATGCTTTACTACAGGTATAATGTTTTGTGATTGTATTCCTTTCATTGTTTGTAGTCCTAATTTAGAAACTAAAGAAGGACTAGAGCCAAAGGACCTATCACCTATAACAGGATTTTTAGGGTTACTGTTCACATCCAGAACAGGAGCAAAATCCACATTTAGTCCAAAGGATTTAATTTCTTGACCTAGTATTTCTCCAATTTTATAAGAAAAGTTTGAATTATTAACCTGACCAATAGCTCCATTGGATGGTAGCCTTACAAATTCTGAAGGCATTCTTGAAACTCTGCCGCCTTCCTCATCAACTCCAAGGAGTATAGGAATTTTATTATTTGATGAATTGATTTCTTTTAAGGAATTAATTAGCTCTAATAGTTGATCAGCATTTTTAATGTTTCGACCAAATAAAATAAACCCTCCTACATGATAACTATTTATTAAGGCTTTTGAATGTTCGTTATTTGTATAGTCATCTATGCCCGCTATAATCAATTGACCTATTTTTTCATCAAGAGTCATGTTATTTAATTTTTGCTTAACTGGATCTATTGGCTGCTTATGGATATTATTAGCTCGGTTTTGATTATTTTTTTTTAGAGTTATGCTTTTGCTGCAGCCGAACGTAAATAGCAAAGTTAAGATTAGTGCAAACAATGATATTCTTTTTATCTTCATCAAATTCACCTCTTGTTAGGTAGCTATAGCAGGATGTGAAAATGTAGGTATTCTTTTTTACGGGCCGCCCATAGTGCTTTATGCGTGGTGTAGTAAAACCTATAGAATACCTTTTTTCACAACCTCCTATATTAGTGCTAATTATAATGATAATTATAAATTAATACAAGTAAAATATTTCTTTAGTATCATAAATGATACCATGTATCAATAAAGTGCATTCTTGTTAATAATTATACTGATAATTATACTGTAAATTGAAATAAAAAAAGTAATTATAATAAGGAGGGATTTTAATCTGATTAATTATTTAGTTGACATACTATAAGGTTTAAATTTAATATATTAGTAAAAGTATAAACGATTATTTAATATTTAGGGAGGAATTACTATGTTGTATAGAACTTTGGGAAAAACAAATGAAAAAGTTTCAGAATTAGGTTTTGGTTGCATGAGACTTCCTGTTATCGATGGGGATGGTACCAAAATTGATGAGAAAAAAGCTACAGAAATTATTCGTAATGCGATTGATGAAGGGGTTAATTATATAGACACAGCATATCCTTATCATGGTACTGGAGGAGAAGAAGGAGGACAAAGCGAACCATTTGTAGGTAGAGTTCTAAAGGACGGATATAGAGAAAAAGTTAATTTGGCTACAAAACTTCCTAGCTGGTTAATTAAAACTAGAGAAGATATGGACAAATATCTAAATAGGCAATTAGAACGTCTTCAAACTGACAGAATAGATTTTTATTTATTACATGCTTTAAGCGCAGAGCGCTGGGCAAATTTAAAAAAATTAGGAGTAACTGAATTTTTAGATTCAGCAATAAAAGATGGAAGAATAAGATATGCAGGATTTTCCTTCCACGATAAAGTGGATGCATTCAAGGAAATAGTTGATTCATATAATTGGTCTTTCTGCCAAATTCAATACAATTACTTAGATGAAAATAATCAAGCAGGAACAGAAGGACTTAGGTATGCAGCAAGTAAAGGCTTGGGCGTTGTTATCATGGAACCACTTAGAGGTGGTAGAATAGCTGCAAACCTTCCAGAAAAGGCTAAAAATGCTTTTGATAAAGCAGATGTTAAGCGATCTCCAGCAGAATGGGGACTTAGGTGGGTATGGAATCATCCAGAAGTATCTGTAGTTTTAAGTGGTATGGGTATTAAAGAAAATGTTGAAGAAAACATAAAAACTGCAAGTGATGCTGCACCTAATTCGCTAACAGAAAAGGAACTTAAAATAATTAATGAGGTTAAAGATGCATTTAAAGAAAGAATAAAAGTTAACTGTACAGGCTGTGAATACTGTATGCCTTGTCCAGGAGGAGTTAACATTCCTAAGAACTTTTCTTGCTATAATGAGTACAGTACGTTTGTTACTCCAGAAACGGAAGTGGAACTCAAGAGAATATATAATGGGGTAGCTGCATCAGAAAGAGCGGATAAGTGCTTAAAATGCGGTAAGTGTGAAAAAGCTTGTCCACAAGGCATTAAAATTCGTGAAGAATTAGAAAACGTTAAAGCTTTATTTATTAAATAGAGTAAAAGGTAAGGAGGAGAAAGTAGAGCGAAGGTATTTTCTCAATTAGAACTACGAAAAATTTTTCAAGGTAATAGATTTTTAGCAGCAAAGAGGAGGAAAATCAACCTTCACTGTACTCTCTACTCCTGTCAAAAATCACTTGTAAGTTTTGTAATATTATTAATTTAAAAATTTTATGCAATTTCTTTTGATTGGGGGCTAAGTAAGTGCATATACCAGACAATTATTTAAGTCCATCTACTTGTGTGGTTTTTGGAGCAGTAATGGTACCAGTATGGAGAAGAGCAAGCATAAAGGTCAAAGAAGAAATGACTAGACAAAAGATGCCTCTTCTTGGGGTGGCAGCAGCTTTTTCATTTTTGATTATGATGTTCAATGTACCGCTTCCGGGTGGAACCACAGGACATGCTATTGGAGGAGCGCTTGTAGCTATTCTACTAGGACCATACTCAGCAACCTTTGCAGTTACAATAGCTCTTGTAATTCAAGCATTGTTTTTTGGAGATGGAGGAATTTTAGCAATAGGGGTAAATTGCTTTAATATGGCTTTTATAATGCCCTTCACAGCTTTTTATTTATTTAAAATTATAAAAAGGCTATTTAAAAGCAAAAAGAGCGAATTCCTTGGCGCTTTTTTAGCAGCATACATTTCTGTTAATGCAGCAGCTTTATTTGCAGCAATTGAATTTGGTGTTCAGCCGTTGCTTTTTAAAGATTCTCTTGGAAGACCGCTGTACAGTCCATATGGACTAAATATATCTATTCCAGCTATGATGGTGCCGCATTTATTGGTAGTTGGAATTTTAGAAGGAATAATAACTGTTGGAGCATATAGTTATATAAAAAAGTTTTCCCCAGAAATAATATATAATGAAAAAATTAAAAGTGCAAAGGCACTGTATATTATAATAGGAATTCTTGTTTTAGCAACTCCACTGGGTCTTTTAGCAAAGGGAACAGCTTGGGGAGAATGGGGAACAGATGAAATTCAAAAATTAATGGGATTTGTACCTAAAGGGATGAAAAATGGAGTGAAGTTTAATTCACCAATGGCAGCTTACAGCATTCAAAATATGAGAGAGTATTTCGGTTATATAGCATCGGCAATAATAGGAGTAGTATTAATACTAGCAGTTATAAGAGTTTTAGCAAAAATAATTTTTAATAGGAAACAAAAGGAGAATAAATGATTCCAGAATGGCTTTCAGTAAAGGATACTTATGTTCCCAAGGAAGAAAAAAGCACATATATAGAAAAGAGTATTTTTTCTTTGATAAAAACACTTTCAATTATCAGACAAAGCAAAAGTAGGGATAAGTTAATATATTCATTAAATCCAACTTTAAAGGTTCTAAGCACCATAGTATTAATAATATGTATATCACTTTCAAGAAGTCAGGTCTATTTATTAGTAATTGATATGTATGCTTTAGCAAACCTTTTATTCATGGAAAAGAAAATCATAAAAATGATACTATGTAGAAGCTTAATATTTCCTATTATAACTTTGATTGCTTTAATACCATCTATGCTTTATGGCAATATTTATAACAGTTTAATGCTGTTTCAAAAAATAATAGTAACCATACTGCTTATGAATCTAATGTCACATACCACTAAGTGGAGTGAAGTTAGTAAGTCTTTAAAATTATTATTTGTACCAGATATATTCATATGGATAATGGATATAACCATAAAGTACATAGTTTTACTTGGAGAGCACTCAATTGATTTATTATATGCATTAAAGCTTAGATCTGTTGGTAAAGCTCCAAGCAAATATAATTACCTTACAGGTATTATGGGGAATTTGTTTATAAAAGCTTATAAGATGAGCGAAGAGATGTTTCAAGCCATGGAATGCAGAGGATTTGTGGGGGAATATACCACAAAAGTTAATTTAAAATTTAGAAAATTAGATTGTTTTTATTTGATAATAACACTGACATTAGTTGGTTTATTTATATATTGTTTAAAACGTTAAGATAGAGGGTTATGTTTTAAAGGAATATTGATAAAATTTATGATTGCGCCTGAAAAATGAATAAAAAATGAGGTGAGTTTTAGTAAGAATTTTTTAATTCTTTGCTAAAGAATATTGATGATAAAGCTAGAAAATGTTTCGTTCACATATAAAAATAAGACGGCCCTCGACAGTGTAGGTGTCAATATAAGAGAAGGGGAGGCTGTAGCTGTAATAGGGCCAAACGGAAGCGGAAAATCCACTTTTTTAAAGCTGTTAAATGGTATTATTTTTCCGAGTAAGGGAAAGTACACATTTGATAAGACAGAAATAAATGAAAATGCTTTAAAAGACACTAAGTACTTAAAGCTATTTCATAAGAGGGTGGGTTTTGTTTTTCAAAATTCTGATGCTCAACTTTTTTGTTCCACTGTTTTTGAGGAGGTGGCTTTTGGACTTATGCAAATGGGTTTGCCAGAGAATGAAATAAATAAAAGAGTAGGCGATTGCCTTGAGCTCCTTAACATATATAAATTAAAGGAAGAACATCCGTATAATTTAAGTGGTGGAGAAAAGAAAAGAGTTGCAATTGCTAGTGTTTTGGCTATGAACCCAGAAGTAATAACTTTGGACGAGCCCATGAATGGAATAGATCCGAAAGGAAAGAGATTTATAAGAGAGCTGCTTCATGATTTAAATAAAAGCGGTAAAACTATAATATGTGCCACTCACGATTTTGAGTATATAAAGGGAGTTTTCAATAGGGCTATTGTCTTTTCTGAGGACCATAGAATTGTCAGAGATGGTAAATATGAAAGTATTATAAGGGATGAGGAATTTTTAAGAAATTGTAATATTATATAAAGATTGCGAAGCAACTATAGTGAAAGGTTTTAACTCGCTTTGCTAGTTAAAAGACTTAACTTTTTACCTTTGGTAAAAGTGAAGGGTTTGACGATGCTTTGCACGTCAAAGGTGAATTTTTCGGCTAAAGCCAAAAGTTAAGGTGATTTTTCTTCCGCTCCGCTGCTGAAAAATTATTGATTTAAATTAAAGATTTTCCGTAGAGAAACGTAGGAAAAATCATCATTGTGTAACGAAGGAAACCACTTGCTAAGCAAGTGGAAGAAAAAAGGCTTATGCCGTTGAGCAGAAAAAAACTCCTATGTTAAAATAGATGCAGGTTAATTATAGTTCCAACCTGCTTAATCGAATATCCATAATAAGCAATGGGTGATAGTTTGAGCTACGGAAGTTAAATTCCAACAAATTGAATCATCAGCCCATTTCTTATTATAATAAAAATAAGTGCAGATTACTTAATCAAATGAGATTAAGTGTCTACACTTATAGTACAAGACAATTGAAATATCTAAGTATTTTACAATTTTTGAACCAAGATTTATAGGACTTTTTTAAATCGTTCCTTCAGCATTATTACTTTACTCTTTACCCTGTTTTTGTGCTGCAATTTTGTGAAAACAATTACAAATGTCATATAAGACATTACATTTGTAATGATATATTGATGACAAATTATAGGTGTTTATAAGTCAAAATATTATTAAAATTAAAAATGTAAAAGTTCATTGGCGCTGGTGAGTTTAGTTAAATTTAAAATTATGCATATAAGTTATTGCTTAATTATATTTAAGTTAGGGGGGAAAAGATGAGATATGTAATATTAGTAAGTCATGGACAATTTGCAGCAGGACTTTATAACGCATTAACAATGCTTGCGGGTAAAGACAGAAAAGATGTATTATTTCAGGGCTTAGAAGATGGAATGAGTACTGATAAATTTGGAGAAAAATTTAAGACAGTTATTGAAAACGTTACTAATCAAGACGAAATTATTCTTTTTGGAGATATTATTGGAGGTTCTCCTTTGACTACAGCTGTAAATATATTAGCTGGTAAAGAAATGTTATCGAAAGCATTTATAATTGGGGGAATGAACTTGCCTATTGTATTAACAACAATTTTGATGAAAGATTCTATGAATATGGAAGAGCTAAAGAAAACGTTATTTGAAACAGCAGCAGAGTCAATAAAAGAATTTAAATTGGTAGATACAGAACAAGAGGACGATATTTAGGAGGGTTAAAAATGTCAGTTTCATTTTTAAGAGTAGATGATAGGATGATACACGGACAAACATGTACAAGATGGGCTTTAGAGTATCCATGTGATGGCATAATAGCTGTTAATGATGCTGCTGCTAACAATTCTGTATTGAAGGCAGCTTACAAAAGTGCCAGCGGCAAAAAAACATTTGTATGGACATATGAACATTGGAAATTAAAATGCGATAAGGTTTTGGAAAGCAGTACTAGGTATTTTTTAATTACAAAAGAACCTATTCTTATGTCTAGGATTTTGGTGGATGATAAATTTGATCCTGGTATTAAAGAGGTTATTGTAGGACCCTGCAACGATAGACCAGGAACAGTAAAATTAGGAAATAATCAATCTATAAATCAAAAGGAAGCAGAAGCTTTTGAACGTATTATGCAGGCTGGCTATAATGTAGAATTTGCTCTCCTTAAAGAAGAAGCAATAGGAAATTGGAAAAAGTTTAGGGGTCAATTTGGATTTAAATAGTTTTTAATAAATTTAATTTAATAAGGGGGAAAAATAACGATGGAGATAAATTGGATTCAGGCGGCATTATTTGGATTATTCGCATGTCTGTCAAGTATGCCTGGTATGGGTGGTACTACTTTTGGTAACTATACTTTAGGAAGACCTTTAGTAGCAGGTTTAGTTGTTGGAATTATTTTAGGAGATGTACAAACTGGTATTATAGTTGGTGCGGCAATTCAAGTTGTGTATATTGCGTTAGTTACTCCAGGTGGAACTGTATCTGCAGATGTACGTGCAATCAGTTATATTGGTATTCCGCTAGCTGTAGTAGCAATTAAAGGAATGGGTTTAAATCCAAGTTCTACGCAGGCAACTCAAATGGCAACTGCATTAGGTGCAGCAGTTGGAACTTTAGGAACTGTTTTATTTTATGGAACAGCAACTATAAACTTGGTATGGCAGCATATAGGATGGAAAGCAGTAGATAAGGGTGATTTTGAAAAGCTTTATTTAGTTGATATGGGATTACCATGGATTTCTCACATTATTTGTAGTTTTATCCCAGCACTTATTATTACAAGAATGGGTGCTAGTATGGTTAAAGTTATGAAGGTAGCATTGCCAATGAATGGTATACCAATGAAAACTTTATTTACAGTAGGAAGCTTACTTCCAGCAGTAGGAATTGCAATATTACTAAAACAGGTTGTATTAAAACCAAGTGATTTTATAACCTTCTTTTTAGGCTTCACTTTGGCAGCAGTTATGAAAGTTAACTTAATTGGAGCAGCAATAATAGGTATCTTCTTTGCATTAATTAATTATAGAATAAGAATGCTTCAATTGCAAAAACCGGCTGTAGCTAAAGCGACGGGTAACGATGATGATGAGGAGGACATATAATATGGAAAAGAAAAAAATATCTAAAAAAGCTTTAAGCAAATCTTTTAGAAATTGGTTTTATGGAAATTTAACTTGTTTTTCTCAAGAACATATGCAAACTTTTGGTTATCTTTGTGCAATGCTTCCAATCGTTAAAGATTTATACGAAACAAAAGAAGAACAAAAAGAAGCTATGGAAACTTATAAAGCATTTTTTAATACAGAACCTCAGATTGGAACATTAGTTGTTGGTATGACAGCTGGTCTTGAAGAAGCAAGAGCTAATCATGAAAATATTGATGGTGAAATGATAAATGGTATTCGTGCTGGACTTATGGGACCTTTAGCAGGTATTGGAGATTCATTAATAGTAGGTACTTTGATACCAATACTTTTAGGTATAGGTTTAGGACTTTCAACAGGCGGTTCTCCTTTAGGAGCAATATTTTATATTATAGTTTGGAATGCTTTAATGATTTTTGGAATGAGATGGGCTTATTATAAAGGATATGAGCTGGGTGGTAAAGCTGTTGAGATGGTTGTTGGAGAAAAAGCTACTGCCGTACGTGAATCTGTAATAATGGTTGGAACTATAGTAATTGGTGCAGTTGCTGCTACTTGGGTAAATATTAATACATCTTTGAAAATGTACAATTCTCGTGGTGGAGTAATTATAGATTTACAAAAGACTCTTGATGGTGTTTTCCCTAAAATTCTTTCAGCAGGCGCTGTAATCCTTGCATGGTGGCTTATGTCAAAGAAGAAAATATCTCCTACAATAGTAATGCTAATATTTTTGATAATAGCTTTTCTTGGAGTACTTGTAGGATTCTTTAATCCAGGATTAACTTATTAATTGACATGGGGAATTAGTATGATAGATGAAAAGAAAAAACAAATGATTTATGAAGCTGAGATGCAAAGTAAACTATTAAAAAAATTATCTAAATGGTCTATAAATGTTATGGGTTTATCTAGTATAGGTGTTGTAATAGCTTACTATGGATTATCACATTCTGGAATCAAATTTGCTTTTGGAATTTTTGGCATTTTAATTGCTGTAATTTCTGTTATAGCATGCCTTATAATTAATTTGGCAATAAGGAATGGCAAAAAAATGTTAATCATATTTTGGAGTTGATTAACAAATAAGTAAGGTTAATATATTATAAGATTAAAGAATAATTATGACTGCTTAAAGTAAAGGGGCTGTCACACTAAAAAATTAGTGTGGCAGCTTTTGCTAAAAAGTAAATTAAATTGCAATCACAAAAATATATAATAAAATAAGGAAAGCATTTACCGGAAAAATAGATGTCAGAAAATCCTGCTGATAGTTGCTTTAGCCAGATAAAGCATTGCTTAAATCTTTTATCAAATCATTTACATTTTCAATTCCTACTGAAAGTCTTAAAAGTTTGTCTGTTACTCCAAGTTTCTGTTTGACTTCATGAGGAACGTCAGCATGTGCCTGTGTGTCAGGATAAGTTATTAGACTTTCTACGCCTCCAAGGCTTTCTGCAAAAATAATTATTTTTACCTTTTCTAGTATTTTTTCAACTGTAGCTTTACTGTCTATATAAAAGGATATCATAGAACCAAAACCTGAAGCCTGCTAAAGTATCATTGTGTCCACCAAGAAATTTTGTTCCGCTGTGAAGGACAACATCGGCACCAAGATTGAGGGGCTTTTGATAATATGGTGTCATAAATGTGTTATCTACTATAAGTAAAATATCATTTTTTTTGGTTATTTTTGAGACTTTTCTTATATCTGTTATCTTCATAAGAGGATTTGTTCGGTTTTCAAAATTACTGCTTCCATGAACTGCTTTTGTCTCAAAAGTTTCTGCAATCTAATTCCATAAAATATCCTCCAATTTTTAGCTTAATTTAAAAACTGCTTTTCATCTAAAAAGGCAAACAGCAGTTTTATAAATTTATCTCATCTTTCAGGATAATACTGCAGGATTTAGCACATTCCTAAAATTAAGGATGCTGCTGGATTTCATTGGGCCAGTCCCTCCATCACTCTTGATAAGAAATTATTATTAAATTTTCAAACACAATTTGTTGAAGCTATTATATAATTTAAAATTAGTTATGTCAATACTAGTAAATTAAATAAACTTTTTGTTGAAAATTGTATTGACATAATTAGAAACAATGTTATAATTTATCCATGAGCTAAACTGATATTTCATATTTGATTACTAGGAAAATAAGATTAAATGAATATTTAAATTTTATCAAAAGATACAGTGATATTTATAAAAAACATTTAAAAACAATTAATTAATTGACATGAGATGAAAACATGTTATAATTTAACTCGTAAATAAATTATTAATCATATTAGAATTGTATGAAATAAATTTTTTTTATATCAATTCATATTAAATAAATATGAAAAATAATATTTAATTAAATAGATAGAATTTTTACAAGAGGGGGAACACAAATGAAACTAAAAAGAATTACTGCTATTGTTTCAGCATTACTTATTGCAACAACAGTATTAAGCGGATGCGGAACAAGTAACAATAGCACATCACAAGCAAAACCTGATACTTTTACTTATGGTATTGATGGAGACCCAGGAAATTCAGTTAACGTAATTACTACAAGCGATAGATATGGACTTACAGAAATAAAAGCATTGTATTCACCATTATATATGTATAATGCTGATAAAGTTCAATATTTTTTAGCTGAAAGCATGACTCCTTCTGCTGATCACTTAAGTTATACTGCAAAGCTTAGAAAAAATGTAAAGTGGAGTGATGGAAAGCCATTTACAGCAGATGATGTTGTATTTACATATGATCAAATGCTTAAAGAGTCAAATGGGGGCTGGGCATATAGCCAGTTAATATTTGATGGTAAGCCAGTTAAAGTTGAAAAAGTTGATAATTATACTGTTAAATTTACATTGCCTACAGTAAGTTCAGCAGCAATGGAACTTCTTGGAGATATATTTATAATGCCTAAACATATTTATGATGGGGAAGCAAATATAGAAAAAAGCTCTAAGAATGCTAAACCAGTTGGTACTGGTCCATATAAGTTAGCAGAATATAAGGCAGGGCAATATGTGAAACTTGTGGCAAATGATAATTATTTCCTAGGAAAACCTAAAATTAAAAATGTTGTATATAGAATAATTGAAGATGCTAATACTGCACAACTTGCTCTCCAAAAAGGTGAGTTAAATGCACTTGTAGTTCAACCAGCAGATATAAGTAAAATACAAAAATCAAATAAAAATTTAGATGTTATACCATATGGTGAGGGTAGAGTTGCATATATGGACTTTAATTTAAGCTCTAAGCTAGTTCAAAATAAAGATGTGAGAAAAGCTATACTGTATGCATTAAATAGAAAAGAAATAATAGATGCAGCTTATGTTTCAGAAAAATATGCACAGCCTGTATATACCTTCTTACCAAATGAAAGTAAATATAAATCTAGTGATACTGAAAAATATGACTATAATATGACTAAGGCTAAAGAACTTCTCCAAAAAGCAGGAGTAAAGGGTTTGAAGTTAAAACTTGCTTACACAAACAACAATGTGGCGCAGCAAAAGCAAGCAGCTATAGTGCAGCAGGAATTAAAGGCAGTTGGTATCGATGTTGAACTTTTAGGAATGGATTCTACAGCGTTAAGTGAAAAGATGAGAAAGGTTCAAACAGATTTCGATTTAGTATTTGGTGGATATATAATGGGAATTGATCCTGATACATTTAACTCATTGTTTACATCGAATAGTGAAGTAAACTATATGCATTATAAAAATTCCGAAATAGATAGACTTTTCAATGAAGGAAGAGTTGAAATAGATGAGGCTAAGAGAAAAGAAATTTATAATCAAATACAAAAAATAATGCAAGATGATGCTGTATTCTATCCAATTTTAAGCAATAACAGAGTTCTTGTTATTGATAAGAGAATTGGTGGAATTAAAGAGGCAGGATTAGTTCCAGTATATACATTTGAAGATATGTCAAAGCTTTATTACAAATAAGTATGAGAGTAATAAAGATAAACCACCGTGAAACTTAAAATTTATTTGTACCAAAATGCCATCTTCTGGGCATTATGGTGCACATGAATTTTAATAGTTGAAGCGGTTTATCTATATAGATAAACAAGCTGAAATATTTAAATTACCAATACCAAATTTATCCTTACAAACTGGAATTTGTTGAGCACTATAGTGAAGGGTTTTAACTCACTTCGTTTGTTAAAAGACTAAGGTTTTCGCTATGCGAAAGTTATAAAACTTATTGCACTGTTAAAACCACCTATAATTGACCTTCCTATACTACTAACAATACTCATAGCTCTTCCTGGAAGTCCACCCATAAAACTCAATTTAAACAACATAAAGAATGCAATAAGCGTTACTGCTGATTATACAATCGAAAACAAAAATAGCTATGTTGTAACCTTAAAAGCTATTGAAAGCGATATAACTCTTATAGAAGTTAAATTAAACGTTGTTTCAAATAAGCAAGCAAGGGATTTATGCACAAAATGGAAAAATTCTTCTTCCGATTTATATACAAAAATCATAAATTTACTTACGCAAGACTAAAAAATTATAATGCCAGTAGGCTCTTTACCTATTGGTACTATTTTTTTTTGTTTTTTAGTATATCAAAACCAATTAACACATTATTGTAATTATCATTTACTAATAACTTATTCTTATATTGTATTATTCCTCTAAGCATTCCTCCCAAATATATTCTTTTTATTTCTTTAAAATTTTTTAAATTAATTATACTTACAGTTCCATCACCAAAATTAACTGCAAAAAGTAACTTGTCGCTGCACCATATATCTACCGGCCATTTTCCAACTTTTATTTTTGACACAGATAATTTATTTCTTACTGAAATTATGTTAATACTTCCAACATGATCAGTACCTATATTGCTTTCACTAACAATAATATTTTCTCCATCATGTGTAAAAATAGCTTTTGTAGGATACTCTCCTACTCTGATATTATTTACTTCATTTGTATCTTCACTATAAAAAGTTGTAATATCTGAACTCAACATATTTGATGTCACAAACATCTTATTTTTAGCATTGAAATCAATGCTATGTGGTAAAACTCCGCATGGAATTGCCTCTTCCATCATTTCATTCTTTAAATCATATCTAATTATAGTATTAGAATCGCTGCATGCAACATATGCATTATTATTAAATATTTTTACATCAGAGCATCTCATTCCTATAAAATAGTCTTTATGAACTTTTTCTTCACTAAAGTCTATCAAAGTTAAAGTATTGCTATACGCATTTGCCACAACTATACCCTTCATGTATTTACACGCAGCATGAGGGCCTACCCTCCCCAATCCTTGTTTAAGATTTATTCTTCGTATTTCCAATAAACTATCTGGATCAATTACTGATACGTCATCAGATCCGGAATTACATATATAAACAAAACTCACAATTTTCTCACCGCCTTCCACCATAATATAATATGAATTTCTCACATCTATTGCTATTGTAATCTTGACAATATCTATTTTTTTAATGTATATTTTATAAAAGGGCTTTGATTTTAAATAAGTGTAAAAATCAACATTTATTTAAATCAAAGCCTATAGCAATACTTTTAATCGAGAGGATGATAACATATGCACGTATACAAAACTCATGGTACATGTTCAAGTGAAATTCATTTTGATATATTGGACAACAAAGTTACAAATTTAACTTTTGTTGGAGGGTGTGCTGGAAATACCTTAGGTTTATCAAAATTAGTAGAAGGAATGCCAGTAGATGAAGTTATAAAAAGACTTAAAGGAGTAGACTGCAAAGGCAAAGGGACTTCATGTCCTGATCAACTTGCAAAAGCACTTGAAGAAGCAAAATAGAAATAATTATATATAAAAAGTACAGGCAGTAAGTAGTTTTGTGCACAACTACTTACTGCCCTTAATTTTATTATCATTAACAAATAAAATTATATCTATAATTTTTATACTGTTCTAGCAAGTATCTAGTTCTAGAAGGATAATGGGCTCCGCCCAAACCTCTTATATGATTGCTTTCTCAAATATTTCTAAAGCGTTATCAATTTCTTCAAAACTTACATTTAAAGGTGGTAAAAACCTTACAACATCTTTACCTGCTGTAATCAAAAGAAGTTTATTAAAAAAACATTTATTTATAACAGTCTTTAAATCACACTTTAAGCTTACACCTATCAAGAGTCCCATACCTCTTACATCTTTTATAACATCATATTTTTCTTTAAGCTTATTAAGTTTACCAAACATATATTGGCTCTTTTCTTCAACATTATCTAGTACACCGTTATTTACAAGTTCATTTACTACAGCCAATGCTACTCCAGCTGCAAGCGGATTTCCACCAAACGTATTTCCATGATCGCCAGGGACAAAGGCTTTCGCTACCGCATCCTTAGCAAGCATTGCTCCTATAGGAAAACCTCCAGCTAAAGCTTTAGCTATGCATACAATATCTGGCACAACTCCAAACTTTTTATATGCAAAAAGACTTCCGGTTCTGCCCATACCGCATTGAACTTCATCAAAGATTAAAACAGCATTATTTTTATCGCATAATTCTCTTAAAAGCTTTAAATATTCTTTTTTTGCAGGCACAATGCCACCTTCACCTTGAACAGGCTCAATTATAACCGCACAAGTTTTTTCACTTATTTTCTTTTTTATGTCTTCTTCATCATTAAAGTCAACACTTGTAACATCACCTATAAGAGGTTTAAAACTCTCTTGATACTTAGTTTGACCTGTAACTGAAAGTGCTCCCATAGTTCTTCCATGAAAAGAATTATTCATATATATAATTTCTTTTTTACCTTCTCCACCATGTATAAGCCCATATTTTCTTGCAAGCTTTAATCCGGCTTCTATAGCTTCAGTACCACTATTACATAAAAAAACCTTGTCATGATCACAATTTTTACATAAAAGTTCTGTGAGCTTCATGGCATTTTCATTCCAATAATAGTTTGATATATGCATAAGCTTTTCGCTCTGATTCTTTATCGCATTAACCACTACAGGATTACAATGCCCCAAGCAATTTACAGCAACACCTGATACAAAATCAAGGTATTCCTCACCCTTTGAATCAATGAGCTTTGTTCCATTGCCCTTTTCAAAAACAACATCAAATCTTCCATAAGTATTCATTAAATAACTTTTTGACATTCTACTTCCTCCTTACCGCATATAACTGTGCCCTTATAGTTTACAATATCATTAATTATACAATGCTTGTTTCTTCCATCAATAAGATGTACATTTTTAGTTCCACCTAAAATTGCATTCATGCAGCACTGCATTTTAGGAATCATTCCACCTGATATTACTCCCTCTTCTATATAATATTGTATATCATCTATTGGTAAATTTTTTATAAGGCTATCTTTATCATTTATATCCTTATATACACCTTCTACATCAGTAAGAACTATAAGCTTTTCAGCATTTAAAGCTGAACTTATAAAAGAAGCAGCATAATCAGCATTTATATTGTATATATTCCCTTCATCATCACACCCTATAGGTGAAATCACAGGAACCTGACCATTTTTAATTAAATTTAAAATAAAGGTTTCATTTATATTTACAACTTCTCCAACATATCCTATATCTATTTTCTTGCCATCTTTGTATATATACTTTTTTGTGCTTGTATTATTTTATTATCAACTCCGCTTAACCCAACGGATTTAACATCATTCATATTTAATTTAAGAGATAAGTCCTTATTTATTTTACCCGACAAAACCATTTGAACTACTTCCATAACTCTTTCATCAGTTACTCTTAATCCTTCAACAAACTCACTCTTAACACCAGAAATTTGAAGCCATTTTGAAATTTCCGGCCCACCTCCGTGAACTATTACTAGGTTGATACCCATATTTCTCAATATTTTTACGTCTTCTATAAAAGCCTTTTCTGAGTTTTCATTTTTCATTATACTTCCGCCATATTTAATTACAAATGTTTTGCCTTTAAATTCTTCTAATTTTCCTAAAGGGTCTTCTAATTCATTTTCAACGTTTTTTCACATTACAACACCAACCTTATATTTATTGAACATGTATAATTATACATAATTTTAAATTCATATGCAATATTTTTAATAAAATTTATTGAATAATTAATCATTTTTATGTATAATCAATTTAAAATAAAAAAACTGGAGTGATGATAAAAATGATTAAAATAGGCATAATTGGCTCTACAGGCTATGCTGGAGCTGTTTTAACTAAACTACTAATAAATCATCCCAATGTAAAAATAGTTTTTTTGGCTTCTCATAGTTATGCCAACAACAAATTCTATTCTATATATAGGAATTTCAAAAATATAACTGAAATTTCGTGTATAGACAGCGATGATGTAGGAGAAAACTATTTAGATAAAATAGATGTACTCTTCACTGCCTTACCTTCTGGTAAAACTTTTTCAGTAGTACCAAAAGCAATTAATAAAGGTGTAAAAGTTATAGATTTAGGTGCAGATTACAGATTAAAATCAAAAGAATCATATGAACAGTGGTATAAAATAGATCATCCTTGCAGTAACTTGTTAACTAAAGCTGTATATGGCTTGCCTGAAATAGAAAAAGATAAAATTAAGTCTTCAAATTTGATTGCAAACCCAGGTTGCTATCCAACTGCTTCTTCTCTTGCACTTATTCCTCTATTAAAATATGATTTAGTAGAAAAAAGTTCCATAATAATTGATGCAAAGTCTGGCGTAACTGGTTCTGGCAGAAAAGCATCTATAAACAATTTATATGTTGAATGTAATGAAAATATAAAAGCTTATGGTGTCACAACTCATAGACATACACCTGAAATAGAGCAAACCCTTTCATATATTGCAAAAGACAATATAAATTTAATATTTACTCCTCACCTAATTCCAATGGACAGAGGAATCCTAGCAACTTGTTATGGAAATTTGAGAAAAAAAATAGCACTTAATGATATATATGATTTATATAAGGATTTTTATAAAAATGAACCTTTCGTACGAATCATAGATGAATTGCCTGAAACAAGATGGGTTAAAGGTTCAAATTATTGTGATATTGCAATAAGAATAGATAATAGAACAAATAAAATTGTAGTATTATCAGCTATAGATAACCTTATGAAAGGCGCTGCCGGTCAAGCTGTACAAAACATGAACATAATGTACGGCCTTAATGAAAAAACAGGACTTGAGATAGTTCCTATGTTCCCATAGAATATTACGAAATGAAGTTTTGCACTTATTTAAAGTAATGATAATTATTAAATTGAAAGAAGGAATGATAATGAAATTTTTTTATGATAAATCTCTAACCAATGTGCCTTATTTTAAAGCTGCTGGAATACACAGCGGGCTTAAAAAAAAGAAAAATGATTTATGTGTAATTTACAGTGAAAAACCATGTGTTTCCGCCGCAACTTTTACTACTAATAAAGTTAAAGCTGCTCCTGTTCTTTTAGATATGAAACATATAAAGAATGATAAAACTTACGCAGTTGTAATTAATAGTGGAAATGCTAATGCTTGCAATGGTAGTGCCGGCTACAAAAATGCATTATCCATGGCTAAAACTATAGCTGAATGTCTTAATATAAAGACAGAAGAAGTTCTCGTTTGTTCCACAGGAGTTATCGGAGTACCGCTGCCAATGGATATAGTTTTACCTGGAATAAAAGAAACCTGCAGTAAATTGTCCTGTGAGGGTGGCAATGAAGCTGCAAAGGCAATAATGACTACGGACACCATAGAAAAAAAAAGTTGCTGTTGAATTTTATCTTGGAGAAAAAAAAGCGATAATATCTGCTATGGCAAAAGGTTCTGGTATGATTCATCCTAATATGGGAACTATGCTTAGTTTCATAGCAACAAATGTGAACATAGATAAGAACATGCTAAGCAAAGCTTTAAAGGAAAGTGTTGAAGATTCTTATAATATGATTTCAGTAGACGGAGATACAAGTACCAATGATACTGTAATAATACTTGCAAATGGTTCTCTTGAAAATCCTATTATAAATGAAGAAAATGAAGATTATATTTCCTTTAAAAGAGCTCTTCACAGTTTAAATATAGAAATTGCAAAGATGATTGCAAAAGATGGAGAAGGAGCTACTAAATTAATTGAAACAAAAGTACTTAATGCACCTTCTAAAGAAGATGCAAAAATAAGCTCTAAAGCTGTTATAAAATCAAGCCTAGTAAAAGCAGCCATTTTCGGAAGCGATCCAAACTGGGGAAGAATAATATGTGCCCTTGGTTACAGCGGTGCAAATATAAATCCAGAAAATGTTGACATATTCTTTTCTAATTCAAAAGGTTCTGTGCAAACCTGCAGCAAAGGAGCTGCTTTAGAATTTGATAAAGAACTTGCTGTTGAAATTTTAAATGAACCTGCTACAACTATAACAATCGACTTACATGATGGAAATTATAGTGCTACTGCCTGGGGATGCGATTTAACGTACGAATATGTTAAAATAAACGGATGTTATACAACTTAAAAAGATTGCGAAGTAATACTGCTTTGCAACATTAAAAAAATTCTATAAGTCTAAGGTAAAAAAATCATAAAATCCTAAGATATTTCAATAACTCGCTCTGCGCTCAGACAAATTAAAATATCTAAGTATTTTATGATTTTTTTACCAAGATTTATTAGAATTTTTTTTAAATCGTTTCTTCAGCAGTATTACTTCACTCCCACGGTAGTGCAAGGAAAAAATTCCTCCGTACCTACGGAATTTTGGGTGTGAACTTGTCCACTCATTTATTGATTAACGGTGATTATAGGGTATTTTTCGTAGGGAACCGGAGACAAAGCGCTTAAAATATAGTGCTCAGCGTAGCTGACACTATTAAGTTCTAAGATTTACCTGAGAGAAACGAAAGGTAAATCCACCTTCACTGTACTCTGTACTTTGTACTCTGTGCTCTGAATCAACTTCCAGTTTAACAGCATTAATTTGGCATTAGTCATTTTAACCTTTCAAGTTGTCTATATATATTTCTCATAATTTTAATTATTAATATTCTGTTTTACAAATCTATAAAATTGTTTAAATTCAACATAATCCTTAAATGCATTTCTAGGTATAAACATAACTTTGTCTTCAAAGGTTACTACAGAAATATAATTACTTGTAATTACTACATCTTTAATTAATGGCCATTTATACTCCAAACTGCAATATTTTAATTCCCTTTTTATAAATTTTTCATTAATAATCAAGTGGTGATTACCATTTATATACTCTTGTTGTTTTAAAAAATATATTTTATTTTTTCTCCCTAATCTATAGAATAAAAATAATATTATAATTAGTAATAGTATATATATGCAAGTTTTATCTAAATCAAATCCAGATAAGAAGTAAAAAACTATTATAGAAACAATTAATTCAATAAATACAACAATTATATTATTTTTAATAGCTTTATTTTTTTTATTTTTTTGTCACTTCATGCGTTTCTTTAATTGCTTGCTTGTACCCATCTTCGTCAAGAATAAAATTAAATTCATACTCCAATAAATCCATCTCCTACTTTTCTAATCTCATTTTTTTTAATTGCCCTTGTGGCATAAAAAGACGGAACATTAAATTCATGAAGTCTACCTATACCATTTGTATCCTGGTATATATTCGTAAGCACAAAACCTGCTTGTAATTGTCCACCAATTTGTTCCTCAATGGTATGTGAAAATTGAATTCCCCAATCATTTTTAATTGAATCTTCGTATAGTTTTTTATTCTTTAAAGGATTAAATGGCAACTTATTTATTATCATTGTCTCTTCATCATTAAAAATATAATTAATTCCGTTATCTAAACCTGCTAATAAAATTCCTCCTTTTTTCAGTATCCTATAACATTCCTTCCAAACAGGAACAACCTCCTCAATATAACAATTAGAAACTGGATGAAAAATCAAATCGAAGGATTCATCTTCAAAAGGCAGAGGTTTAGTCATGTCTGCTCTAACTATTTTTATATCATAATTTTCCCTTTTCGCTACCTCTTTCTCACTTAACAGTTGTTTTTCTGAATAATCTAGTACTGTACACTTTGCACCCAATGCAGTAAATATAGGCATTTGTTGACCCCCTCCGGATGCCAAGCCCAATATTTCAGCGTTCTTAATTTCACAAAACCATTCTTTTGGTACGGGTTTAGTAGGTGTTAACAGCATAGACCAATCATTATTTTTTGCTTTTTCAAAAACTTCATGGCTAACAGGCTGTCCCCATTTCCAACCTTTATCAACCCATTTGTCAAAAAAATGAGAGTTTATTTCCGTATATTTTTTATCCATATAAAAATCAATCCCCTTTAAATTACTGAATTTCATCTTTATATTACTCAAAATTTTGCTTAATAAATTCCATATATCCCTTTCTCGCAACTTCATAAGAATTATCCTTGTACCATTCATAAGATTCCTTTAGCCCATCAAATAAATTTTTTTGTTTTGGTAATAACTCATTTTGTCTTGAAACATCAAGTATATATTCATAATTATAAAAACTAAAATAATCCCTTTGATTATCATGATTAGTTACATATACTTTTTCTAAAGGAGCTCCAACCGCTTCATAGCATAATTCAACAAATGTGTTTATATCCACTGCTTCCGCATTGCCAACATTTAATATATGATCCTTGGGATGTTTTTCTAGAATCTTTTCAATAACTTTACATAAATCCTCTACATGAAAAAATTGTAATTTCATCTTTCCATCGTTAGGAATATAAAATTTTCTATTTTTTAAAGCACATTCAAACACAAATGGCTCTCTATATAGGTTTTGCATTGGTCCATATAAATAAGGAGGTCTTAAAATATATGCATTAGGAACTCTTGAAAGTAAATATTCTTCTGCTTCAACCTTGTCAGCTCCATATTTACCCCAGATAGAATTCAAACCAATCTTTTGATCTTCAGAAAATGGCTGCTCATTTGTTTCTGGATAAACGGCAGATGAACTAATAAATATATAGTCTTTAAACTCGCCTAATGCATCTAATATATTTGTAATATCCTTTTGATTATATGCACATACGTCTATTACGGCATCAAAAGAATAGTTTACTAGACAAGCTTTTAAATTATTTCTATCTGCACATATTAAATTAACATTTTCTACTTGTTGTCTAGTGCCTCTGTTTAAAACATACACTTCATAATTCTTTGCTTTAAAATATTTTGCTACATATTTACTGACAAATACGGTTCCACCTGTAACTAATATACGTTTCATAAAAGCCTCCTTGAAATTATTATTTATATTACTTCTCTTTAGCCTTGTTATATAATTCTTCCCATATATTCTGGTTACCTTTTGGTACATTGAGCATTAGGTTTAGTGATCTTTATGTCTTGTAATATTGCTTTTGCTTCTTTTATTGGTATATCAGAAAGATTTAGAAATTGTACTATTGCTTTATCATAGTAATGGTATAGATAAATCTTTTTCCTCCATGTTAAACCCAATCTTCGCCTGTACGCGACCCGAGTTCATCGACCACAAATCAGTGGTTTCTTCAATCTCGTAATACTGATGCAAACCTTCTCTAATTCCAGGAATTTTAGGATAGTCAATATCTACATCAAGCTCATCAGCATTATTTTAAAGCACAGCCTTTGCAAAACAAACCGCTTCAGGTCTATTTATATACTTGCCATAATTAGGAATACGATAATAGCCTCTTTTTTCGTAGAATGCTACTGCTCTTTTATTTACCAATCGTGTCTCAAGCCAAAGAGTAGAGTAACCCAGCTTTTGTGCTTGCTTTTCTAAGTAACTCAAAATTTTACTTCCAACTCCAAGCTCCTTAGTCTTAGCAAACATTCTTTTAACCTCAGCAACATCTTCATTTATAGGGCGTATTGCTCCACAACCTACGGCTTCACCAGCTTCATCATATGCTACTACAAATAAGGAACGCGGAACACAAACATCATTTGGATTAAAAGAACTTTTTCCACTGTCACCTGTTATAAGTTTTAAACTTTTAGATAGTTCTTCCATCAAATCAATAGCATCTTGTGTATTCGGCTGTGTTTCTATAATTCTCATAATTAATTATATCCTCCATTCACGTGAATCTAGATCTTCCTCTAAAAACTTCAAAGCATTAATTTGTATGCTATCAATGGTGACAATACTGCCAACTTCAGTCAATCATCATCTTATTTTCAAATTTATTGATTATAATATAACTTATTTGATAATAAGGAATATTAATGCTATCCATACTAATATAATTGGTATTGCAAAATACCACTTTTTAGGTTTTCCATTGCCCCATAAATTTTCTGCTTCAATTCTACATTGATCGAATATTTGGGGTGGAATAAATTTTATTGTTATTGATATAAATATTGGAAGCAAAATCAAGTCATCTAATAAACCTATAACTGGTATAAAATCAGGTATAAAATCAATAGGCGACAACGCATATCCAATTGTAATACCTGCAAAAATTTTTGCTATTACAGGTGTTTCCTTCTTCCTTAAAGCAATGAATACAGCAGGTATATCTGATTTTAATTTTCGTGCTCTATGTTTTAAATTCACCCTTCAAATCTCCTACACACTTTTATCAATCTGGTCATAAATAACACTGGCAGTATTATAAATTTCTGCTTTCTGACGAATATATGGTATTCCTTCTTCCTTAAGAATTTTCTCAAATTCATCTACGTACCTCGTTGAAGCAAAACTCTGAAGAAAATCAATAGTAAACATATTATTAACGCAATTCATCTCTATAAGGTAAGTAGTAGGAATAACTATGTTATGAATCTCACGAATATACTGGCTAACTGAACCAAATGGGTCTCTGCCTGTTGAGCTTACTGAAAATGTTCCAACCTGAAACACCGAATCTGCTTTTCCAAGTTTATCAAGCTTTTCTTGAAGTCCTTCAATTCTGTCATTACTTATATACTCTCTGACCTGTCTGCTTACTTTCTTTAATATCTGCTCTTTAGAAGTTTTTTCTTTCTGCATTTTACGATACTCATAGGTCCGCTTGCCAAGTTCTAATTTTTTCATCTCTTTTGTAAGGGGAAGTTCTACCGATGTAACCAAGCATCCTCCCGCTTTATCCCTATCAAGCATAGGTCTGCTGTTCACATACATTGTAGTAACAATTGGCAGGTTTTCAACGGCACATAGCCGCCTAATAACTTCAGAAAAAAAGGTTGTTATCACTATTCCAGGAGTTCCATGATACTTTTTTACATAATTCATAAACTCCTCCTGTGGTAGTAGAAATGATATTCTTGTGGCACTTCCTTTCCAAACTTCGGGCAGCTGATAAGCTTCATAAGAATCGCCAATATCATCGTTTGGTAAAATTAGGTCATCTGTAAATGGTTCCTGCCATTCCTCATCCTCAATGCTGTTTTCCATTGTTGTAATGCCATCTGGCGATAATTTTATAGCATATTTCTCACTACAATAAAAGAAAAGTACTGTTTTCAAAACTTCCAGCATAGAAATTCCATCAAGAAGTCCATGTGAAGCATCTAAATAGATGTTTTTTTCACTGTATGACCAAGCTATCATATGATAATTTACTTCCGCGCTGCCAAGGTTTGCTGGTTTATCAGTATGCTTTACTACGATAGGTCCACTGTTATGTATATTAATATATTTACCGTCATTTTGAACAACAGCAATATGATAATATGGGTATCTCTCCATTGCTTTTTTAACACTATGTATAAGCATATCACCATCAACTATATCTTTCATAACAATCATAATTCTTATGGTCTGCGGATCACGCTTGTTTGACGCATAGTATATTGCACTAGCTGCGCGATTTGGCAGAATCATCTTCTTAGTATTATTAGGTAATTTGCATCTTTCGTTTTCCATAGTCCTCCACCTCTTTCCTTATTATAAATGAATTTTTGCCTTTTATGTAACTCTAAATTTAGCGTTTAATTTGTCTTAGTGTAGATAAAATATCTTTGTATACCAAGGCTTGCATACTATCACTATATATTGTAACATCTGCTTTCAATAAAGTTTCTTGTATATATTCTACTAAACTTGATTTATATTTTGCAATATTCGGTAATGACTTAATACATTGTCTTGCTGTAATTGGTTTTTCATCTAAAATATGTTTTAAATAATTCTCTATAATTTCATCAATTTTGTTTTCCGTATCCCATTTAGCATTAGCAGATATTAAAATAATGCCCCTACTTCTTATATACGAATTGTTATTTTCAATCATTTCAGCAAACCTATCAAAAAACTTATAGACAGCATTAGATTTTTCACTTTCAGTTTCTAACATCTGTAATGCTTGGTATGCAACTTTATTATCTTTAGAAAATAAGCTTTCAATTAATTCTGTGATACTCTCCATTGTTTTCACCCTCTATTAATTACTGTATAGCCGCTGAACTTCTTATTTAAACCCTGTTTTTCATGCAAATCATTTTCTTTTCCTCAACACCAATGTCCTCTGCAATTACATCACATTTTGTCATTAATAAGAAATAGATATTTTTGTTTTCTTCGCTCAAACATTCATAATTGGCTTGCCCCTTAGCAATTACTACATCTGACTTTTTATAAACTTCTTTAAACTCAGTACTTGTTCGATTAAGCACAGTTCCAAGAGAGCCATCGCCGTTATCTATAACTTCTGCATATTCATCAATTCCTACAGCATATGCATCTTCAGCTATAGAATCATTTACAACAGGTTTACCACGTACTCCAAAAAATATTCTAACATGTGAATTCAGTTCTTTTATTTTCTTTATAAAAAGCTTGTCCATGCAGATTTCTCCACAATTATCGCCTAAGTACAATAATGTCTTTGCATTCAAAATATCTTGCATTAGTACCTTAGAATCATCTATAGCTAGCTTTGCCTCTTCCATTTTTTCGAAATAATCAAAAATATCCTCCAATAGTGTATTGTGAATAGGATTAAAATCTATTATATTACCAATAATAGCATATCGCACCGCTAATTGAAATGAATTTTCAGCTTGCTTAAGCTTTCTTTCAAATTTGGGTAACATTTTTAAAAGCAATGTATTATAATAATTTCTAGTTTCTTTATATGGATCTGGATTATTAATATATTTTTTTATTATGTCAAAAATTTCTCCTATAATTTCTGGTGTCGTTACCTCAAAATCCATTTTACTTAGATAGGTAAAAACTTCCCTTAGTAATTCTTCCTTTTTATGAGTTCCCGTAATATCCGCCACTTTAATAGCTTGATTAACCACACATGGCAAGCATTTATCATGTATTTTCAAATTCCAAACCTCCTAAAATCTAACAACTTACTTCTATAAATAGACAAGCTGAAAGTTTAAAATTGCTAATACCAAATTCATCTCACTAAACTGGAATTTAACTCAGGGTACAAAGTACAGAGGACAGAGTACAGTGAAGGATGATTTTTCTCCGCTGTCGCTACAAAAAATCTTAAACTTAATGCACGCAAAGCGCTTAAAATATAGCAAGTAGCTTAACAGCTAAAATAATTAGGAATTATTTTCCATTGTTCGTATTTTTCAATGGATTTTTTATGATACCTATTTTTATTAATAATTTTTTTATAAAAGCTTATTGACTTTTACTAGCTGGTCTATGTTTTTATATTTGCGGTTGTCTATGCTTGCATCTATTTTAACATAGGAGTTTTTTTCTGTTCAACGGCATATTCCACTTGCCTAGCAAGTGGTTTTCTTCGTTACACAACGAAAATAGGAGCAACCTTTCGGTTACTCCTATTCACGGAACGTTCAATATCGTTATAAACATTCGATATAGTGCGACAGGCAGGACTTGAACCCGCAGCGCCTCGGTTCGTAGCCGAGTCCTCTATCCAGTTGAGGTACTATCGCATAGTAGCTAAATTAACGAACACCATTATATTACCATAATAGTGCATAAAAATCAAATTCCATTAAAAAATAAAACACCTAACTAAAGGCGTTTTATGGCGGAGAAGGAGGGTTTCGAACCCTCGCACCGGTCACCCGATCTATACCCTTAGCAAGGGCACCTCTTCAACCACTTGAGTACTTCTCCATGTGCTTTACTTTGTATTTTTTATATAAAATATGGCGGAAAGATAGGGATTCGAACCCTAGGTGCGGTCACCCGCACGCCGGTTTTCAAGACCGGTGCCTTAAACCAACTCGACCATCTTTCCACACAAACAACATAAGAATTATATCAATAATTAAAAAAACTGTCAATACTATTTCGTTATATAACCGAAAAATAAAGGAACATAAATAAATATGTTCCTTTATGGCGGAGAAGGAGGGTTTCGAACCCTCGCACCGGTCACCCGATCTATACCCTTAGCAAGGGCACCTCTTCAACCACTTGAGTACTTCTCCATGTGCTTTACTTTATAATTTTTTATATAAAATAATGGCGGAAAGATAGGGATTCGAACCTAGGTGCGGTCACCCGCACGCCGGTTTTCAAGACCGGTGCCTTAAACCAACTCGACCATCTTTCCACGACCACGACAGGTTATATTATATCATCTGTCATGAATACTGTCAATATATTTTTATACTTTTTTATATTAATTTATACTTGCTAATCAATTTATCTATTCTATATTAAAAACTTTTTAATGTAATTTTAAAGGTTTTCACAAAATCTCTTAATATAAAAATTAAATAATGATATTATATATATATGAAAATACGAAGGAGAGTTTTATATGTACAAAAATATTATATTCGATTTATATGGAACCTTAGTAAATATACATACCAATGAAAACAAAAGTAACCTCTGGAAAAAGCTTTCACTTTTCTACAGCTACAATGGAGCTAATTATAAACCTAATGAACTGAAAAAAGCTTATTTGACTAAAGTAAAAAATAAAACTGATGAAAATACAAAAACTAAATATCCTGATATAAATCTTCCATTAGTTTTTAGAGAATTATATGCAGATAAAAGGGTAAATGTGGACAAGGAATTAGTTAGTTATTCTATGAGGCTATTTAGAAGTTTATCTACAGAATACATAGGACTTTATCTAGGGGTTAAATCTCTTTTAAATGAACTAAAGTCTAGAAATAAAAAAATATATATGCTATCAAATGGACAAAGAGAATTTACAGTTCCAGAACTGAAATATTTGGGTATACATGATTACTTTGATGGCTTATATAGTTCTTCCGATATAGAAATTTGCAAACCAGATAAAGCTTTTTTTAATTACCTTATAGAAAATGAACATTTAAATAAAGAGGAAAGTATTTTTGTCGGAAATGATGATGTGTGTGATGTTGAAGGATCAAAAGCTGCTTTTTTAGATTGTATTTATATCCATAGCAACCTTTCTAGAAAAATCAATGAAGTAACAAGCAAATATGCAATTTGGGATGGAGACATAACTAAAATTTTAAAGATAATTTCTTAATAACAAAAACGACTGCTGTATACATAAAGCAGTCGTTTCTTATATATTTTTTCACCAAGCTATCTGTGGTTTAATATAGTTCTAGAAGGATAATGGGCTTCGCCCAAACCTCTTATAGGATTACATCTTTTCCCATGTATTGTCTTAAAACTTCTGGAACAGTTACACTTCCATCTTCATTTTGATAATTTTCAAGTATAGCTGCTACAGTTCTTCCAATAGCAACTCCAGATCCGTTTAATGTATGAACGAACTCTGGTTTTGCCTTAGGATCTCTTTTAAATTTAATATTTGCACGTCTTGCCTGGAAATCTTCAAAGTTACTGCAGCTTGATATTTCAACATATCTATTGTAACTTGGCATCCAAACTTCTATATCGTATTTTAATGCAGCTGTAAATCCTAAATCACCTTTACATATTCTAACAACTCTATATGGAAGACCTAACATCTGAAGAACTTCTTCAGCATCATGAGTTAATTTTTCAAGTTCATCATATGATTCTTCTGGCTTTGCAAATTTTACAAGTTCAACTTTATTAAACTGGTGCTGACGAACAAGCCCTCTAGTATCTCTTCCAGCAGAACCAGCTTCTGATCTAAAGCATGCACTATATGCAGCATATTTTACAGGTAAATCTTCACCCTTAAGCATTTCGTCTCTATGCAAATTTGTAACTGGAACTTCTGCTGTAGGAATCAAGAAAAATCCATTATTTTCTACCTTAAAAGCATCTTCTTCGAACTTTGGAAGCTGACCAGTTCCTGTCATACTGCTTCTATTTACCATGTATGGTGGAAGTACTTCTGTATATCCATGTTTTTCTACATGTGTGTCTAAGAAGAAGTTTATTACAGATCTTTCAAGTCTTGCACCAAGACCTTTGTAAAAAGTGAATCTTGAACCAGCTACCTTACCAGCTCTCTCAAAATCAAGTATGTTTAAATCTGTTCCAACATCCCAGTGAGCTTTAAATTCAAAATCAAATTTTCTAGGTTCGCCCCATTTTCTTATTTCAACATTATCTTCATCTGACTTACCTTCTGGAACACTTGGATGAGGTATATTAGGAATTCTAAGCATTATGTACTCTATTTCTTCGTCTATCTTTGAAACTTCAGCATCAATGTTTTTAATATCATCTGAAAGTTTTTTCATCTCTGCCATTAATGCATCTGTATTTTGGCCAGCTTTTTTTAGCTTTGGTATTTCACCTGAGTCCTTATTTCTCTTGCTTTTTAAGTTTTCAACTTCAACTAATTTTTTTCTTCTTTGTTCATCAAGTTTTACAACTCTGTCAATTACAGAAACGTCAAAATCTTCCCCTCTATTTAAAAGAGATTTTTTTACCTCTTCAGGATTGCTTCTTATTTTCTTTAAATCTAACATACTTATTTCTATTGAACATCATATTCAATAGTTTCCTCCTCCCACATCTATATATGCATATGCCATCTTAAATTGATGACATATTATATTTTCGTAATAAGACTAAACATTCTAAATACTCATATTTACATACATAAAGTAGTTTATCACTAATACCAGAAAAATTCAATTGAAACTGCGCAATAAAACAAGCCATCAGTATATCCCTTTATAAATTACTTAAAGCTTTATCATCATATTCCTCACTCTTATCTTCTATTTTTACATTTTTATCTGTAAATAGTCCAAATATCGAAGATATCATTACTATTATTGACGAAATTAAAAATGTTTTGCTAAAAGCAGTCGATAACTTATCATCCTTTTCACTTTTAACCTTATTCATAACACTTTGGATCGCACCTTTTTGCCCAGCCATTCCTATACTTGTTACTACTGTTTCAGTTCCATCCTTTATTTTATAAGATGCATCTACAAGTTTACTAGAACCATCTTCAAGTTTATCATTTCCAACTTTAGCCTTATACATGCCATTTTTTAGATTTGACGAGCCATCATATAATTTTGAAGAACCATTACTTAACTTTGAAATTGAAGTATTAATAGTACCTATTCCTTCTTGAAGTTTTGTAAGTGATGCAGCTGCACTAGAAAGCTTATGAGCTCCAGCTGCAAGTTGTGCAACTCCACTTTTAAAGGCTCCCCTGTCCTTAAACTGTGCTTCAACTTTAGAAGCTCCATTTTGAAGATTATCTGCTCCAGCTTTAAGAGTTTGGCCTGATGAAACAACATTTTGTGAAGCTGCTAGTTTACTTTCAAACTCACTTTCATTTGCAGATGATATTGCCGCGGTATAAATGCTTACCATATTTGAAAGCATTTTTATTTGCTGTATATCCTGTGATTTATCATTTTCTAACTTACTAAGATTAGTTCTATACTCATCAAGTACCTTAGCTGCATCTGCATTGTTTTTTACAAGCATATATAATGTACTATTTACAGCAGCCACATAATTGTTAACCCCGCTAGAAACTTTCTGCGTTCCATCACTAACAGAAGTAATGCCATCATATAAGCTTGGTTTACTTGTATCACCACTTGATGAAAACTGTCCTATAAGCTTTTGTGAGCCAGAATCTAAGCAAGTTATTCCATTAACTAATGCAGTTATACCTTGACTTCCATCTGCTAGTTTTTGACTTCCTGCTGCTAATTTACTAATTCCATCATTAAAAGTGCCTAATCCATAATTTAATGAAACACTGCCATTATAAATTCCATCCAGCCCATTATCTAAATTTTTCATTCCACTATTTAAAGAACTCTGACCATTCGCTGCCTTTGATGCTCCATCTCTAATTATGCTTGTTCCATCGTATAATTTCTTCAAGGTATCATTGTTATAAAAGGATGCATTCTTAGAAAACAAGCTTTTATTATTCTTTATTATATCTTCTACCGACTTTTCAATTGAACTCTGCGATATAGTATTTCTATTGCTATCCGTATTTTTAAAGTTGTCATTTACTACCTTTATAAGTTCTGTTCTGACAGGTTTGATTATCTCATTTTTATTGCTTATATACGAAATCACATTATTTTTGATATTATCCTTTGCAGTAGATACATTGCTATTTAATATACTTACAAGTATTGCAATACCAATACAACTTCCTATTTGTCTAGCAGCATTTATAATTCCAGAACCCATTCCGCTTTTTTCTTTAGGAATAAATTTAACAGATGAAGAAAGTGCTTGAACCGAAAAACCAAGTCCTATTCCACATATAATTAAATCCAATATCATTGTTCCTTTAGTCATATCTGCGTTCACATAGGATAGTTTAAATGTGGCAATTCCAAGAATTAATATACCAAGAAAATTTACAATTCTTGTACCAATTTTCTTACTTAAAATACTTCCAATTGGCGTTGCGAACATAGTTGTAAGTGAAACACTCATCATAATAAAAGCAGCCTTAAGAGTATCATATTCAAGTACATTCTGGAGGTAATAATTAAAAATAAGAAGAGGACACATAATTCCAAAACCTGTTATTAAGTAACATATATTTGATGCTGTAAAGGTTGGTTCTTTAAAAAGACTAAATTCTACCATCGGTGCAGAAATCTTAAGTTCGACTATAACAAATACAATTAGAGAAACCGCAAAAATTGCAAACAAAGCTATTATAGTAGGTGAGTTCCAACCATAATCCTTTCCTTTAAGTAGTGCAAAAGTAAGACAAAATAGGCTTACAGTTATCATTATCATTCCGACCCAATCTATATTTTTAGAAACTGTGTTATCATAAGATTCTTCTGCAAAAACCATTATTAAAATTAATGCAATAACAGTAAGTGGCACATTAACAAAGAAAACAGACTGCCAATTCGCATATTTTATTAAAATTCCTCCAACTGGTGGTCCACTTGCAGCTGCCAAACCAACTACAGCACCAGATGCTCCAACAACTATCTGCATCTTTTCTTTTCCAAAAATTTCGATTCCCATTGGAAGTACTATTGGTGTAATAATAGCTCCTCCAATACCTTGTATAAATCTCATCACAATAAGAAATAATAACGAATTAGAAAATCCGCAGAGTACAGAGCTAATTCCAAAAATTAAAAGGCCAATAACCATTAGTTTTTTTCTTCCAAATTGATCTGCAAGTTTAGATGCAGTAATCATAAAAACTGCTAATGCTAAAGCATAAATTGTACTTATCCAACTAGTATCATTCAAACTTACCTTAAAATAATCCGTTATACTTGGAAGAGCAATATTAACAATTGTACTATCAATTACTCCAAGAAAAGCAGCTATAAGTATTCCAATAAATCCAATATAACCAGTTTTTTTGTTCATTTTATATCCACCTCCAAAATATGAAACCTAGTTCATGTTCATATTATAGTTTTATGTTTCCTAAATGTCAATATAAATATGAAGTCACTTTCATATTTCATTGACAACATATTTTTCTTGTATTAAAATAAAGCTATATTTTAAAAATGTTGATTAAATCAAAACGTAAATAACTATAAAACTATTAGAGGTGAAAAAGTTGGATAAGGCAGTCCGTGAGCCTAAACAAAAACGTTCAATAGAGAAAAAAGAAAGAATAATATCAGCAGCCAACAATCTTTTTATAGAAAAGGGTTATTTTAATATAACCACAGCGGAAATAGCAAAAACTGCTGGACTTTCAACAGGTACAGTTTATGCATATTTTAAAGATAAAAAAAATATACTTCTTGAATGTCTTTACAAAAATGGTCAAGAGTATATAGGACAGATTGTTGATGAACTAGGTAATTTTTCGGAAAACAAAGATCTTTTTAATACCATAAAGAATATTCTTAATATTTTTATACAACTTCATACTACTTATCCTAAAAAATATCATGATGAGCTTATGTCTCTAGTATATACAGATAATGATGTAATGAAGTATTTTCAGCGTATTAAAAACATAATGATGGATGCTGTTGTTGCTCAGCTTAAAAAATCAGGAATTGAACTAAAACATGAAAAAGAGCAATCATTTTTGATGTATTCTCTTATTGAAAATATTGAAGATGAGCTTGTTTTTGATATAAATCCAGATTTGAATAAAGAAGTTCTTATAGATGAATGTGCACGTGTCATTGTTGCAATGATACAGGTTTTATAAATATTGCGAAGTAACAGTATCTTGGAATATTAAATAAAATTAATAAATCTAAGTGGTTATTTAAAAAAAGTGGTTGCTTTGAGTTCTAGAAGGATAATGGGCAGAGCCCAAACCCCGGGTAAAGCAGAATGGTAGACAATTTAAAGGCAGTGTAACAGTTAGAGATACCAGTTTTGATGATAGCAGTATTGTAGAAATAGATCTAGAGGAAAATGTAAAAATAAAAAGTAAATTTGATTGAGAGATAAAGGGAGGAATTTTAAAATGAAAAAATTTAAATGTACAGTCTGTGGTTATATTTATACAGGAGATGCAGCACCAGAAAAGTGCCCAGTATGTGGAGCTGGTTCAGATAAGTTTGTAGAAGTTAAAGAAGAGGCAGAAGGTTGGGCTGATGAGCATAAAATTGGCATAGCAAAAGGTGTTGATCAAAAAGTAGTAGATGGATTGAGAGCTAACTTTACTGGAGAGTGCACAGAAGTTGGAATGTACTTAGCTATGGCAAGACAGGCTGATAGAGAAGGATACCCAGAAGTTGCAGAAGCATACAAAAGAGCAGCATTTGAAGAAGCTGAGCATGCATCAAAATTTGCAGAACTACTTGGAGAAGTTCTTGAAGCAGATACAAAGAAAAATCTTGCTGCAAGAGTAGATGCAGAAAAAGGAGCTTGCGAAGGAAAGAAAGAATTAGCAACACTCGCAAAACAACTTAACTATGATGCAATTCATGATACAGTACATGAAATGTGCAAAGATGAAGCTAGACATGGATCAATGTTTAAGGGATTGTTAAATAGATACTTTAAATAAAAAATGAGGTGCTCTAGTAAGATGCTAAAAAACGACCATATCGAATTTTGATACGGTCGTTTTTTTGTTTTGTTGAAAACTTGAACAAGCCCCCCAGATGTTTAAGAAGACATAACATTATGTTCAAGAAGGATAATGGGCTTCGCCCAAACCTCGTGTATGATTGAAAGAGCATAACATCATGTTCAAGAAGGATAATGGGCTTCGCCCAAACCTCGTGTATGATTACATCTGTTTTCTCTTCATGAATATAAAAAAGTAATTTACGTAGGCTATTAAGGTGCTTAGTAAAGCAGAATATAACAAAATTGTTCCCAAGGTTTTATTAAAAACAACAAGAAGTATAGAAATATAAAATAAAAATGTGGAGACTTTGCCAAATGCGTTAGCGGGTATAACTATGTTTTGTTCGTAGAGAATTATTCCTGTAAGAATCATGGACAATTCTTTGACTAATAATATTACTATTATAAACATAGGTATATAATTTTTTATAGTAAAGCAAGTTAACACGGTAATTAGCATGAGCTTATCTGCTAAAGGGTCAAGTACAGTTCCAAGTTTGGTTATCATATTAAAGTTTCTTGCTATATAGCCATCAAGTATATCTGTAAAACCTGCAACAAAAAAGATGATTACAGAAAAATATATGTTGTTTGGAGAATTAGAGAAAAACACAATTATAAAGTATGGAATGAAAATAAATCTAAAAATAGTAATAATATTGGCTGCATTCATTATCGTCACCTCTTGTTGTTTTATGTCTATATTATTTACATATATTTAATAAAATATTAAAAGTAAAGTCTATTAAGAATTGGTAAATAATGTTGACTGTATTGTTCAGCTTTGATAATATGGTTAGAGGTATAACACTATATAGTATAGTATTTAGAAGATTGGATTTGACTAAAATTAAGTTTGTAGTGTACTGGTTATTATGGAAATTATATCAGTTGACAGAATACAATTGACAGGATACAGTTAAGGTTGGTTTTCGAGTATAGTACAAAATTTTAAAATTTAATACTGTAGTGCATAACATATTTAGGAGGGCTTTTTATGAATTATGATATAATTATTGTCGGTGCAGGAGCTAGTGGTATTTTTGCTGCATACGAACTTGTAAAAATTAACCCTGATTTAAAGGTGCTAATGATAGAAAAGGGACACAGCTTAGATAGAAGGAAATGTCCCATAGATGGTAAGAAGATAAAAACATGTATTCAATGTCCGGTTTGCAATATAATGAATGGATATGGTGGAGCAGGAAGTTTATCAGATGGTAAATATAATATAACAAATAATTTCGGTGGAGAATTGTATAAGTATTTAGGATACAATGAAGCATTGGAATTAATGAATTATGTTGATAAGGTTTTATGCAGCATGGGGGGAGAAGATGCTAAGCTTTATTCAACAAATAATTCTGATCTTAAAAGTAAAGCACTTCAGCATGATTTACACCTGCTTGATGCAAAGGTAAGACATTTGGGAACAGATAGAAATGTAGTTATAATGGGAAATATCTTTAAATACTTAAATGAAAAAATAGAGATACTTTTTGATACTGAAGTAAAAGATATAGTTAATGAAAATGATGAGTTTGAAGTAATAACGGATAAGAGCACATTTAAATCAAAAAAATTGATATTGGCAACAGGGCGTTCTGGATCAAAGTGGATTTCAGAGATATGCTCAAAATTAGAGATAAAAACTGAAAGCAATAGAGTAGACATTGGAGTACGTGTAGAGCTTCCAGCAGAGGTATTTGAACATATAACTGATAAAGTATATGAAAGCAAGATAGTTTATAAAACAAAGAAGTATGGGGATATGGTTAGAACTTTTTGTATGAATCCTCATGGAGAAGTTGTAAATGAAAATACAAATGGTATAATAACTGTAAATGGTCACAGTTATTCAAATCCAAAGCTTCATACTAGTAACACTAATTTTGCGCTTCTTGTGTCAAACCGTTTTACTGAGCCTTTTAAAAACAGTAATGAATATGGAGAATCTATAGCTAGACTTAGCAATATGCTTGGTGGAGGAGTCATAGTTCAAAGATTTGGTGACTTAGTTAATGGAAGAAGAACTAATGAAAGAAGAATGGAAAAAAGCTTCACTATACCAACTTTGAAAGCAACTCCTGGTGATTTAAGCCTTGTAATACCTAAAAGACAACTTGATGATATAATAGAAATGATTTATGCATTAAATAATATAGCACCTGGAACTGCCAATGAAGATACTCTGCTTTACGGCGTAGAGGTTAAGTTCTATAATTCTAAAGTTGAGGTTGACAATAATCTTGAGACTAAAATTAAAGGATTATATATACTTGGAGATGGATCTGGTGTTACACATTCATTATCACAGGCATCTGCAAGTGGAATATATGTTGCAAGATTACTTGCGGGAAAACAGAATTAATATTTAAGAAATTTTTAAGATATATATTAAATGAATATAAGAATTATGGTATATACTATTTTTGTGAAATTATTTTGTTGAGGATAAATTACTTGAAATGTGAAATTTATTTGTGCCGCAGTGCTATGCTTTTAGGTATTATGGTACAAATAAATTTTATTAGGTAAAGTGATTTATTTTATTTATATATGGAAAATTAAGCAGCTATTTTAATGAAGTTTCCATATTTATAAAATTAAAAATATGGAGGGTAAGATGAAAATTTTAATAACAACAGATACGTACTATCCAATGATAAATGGAGTTGTAATTTCTGTTAATAATTTATATAAGCAGCTTAAAAGATTGGGGAATGACGTTAGAATACTTACCTTGTCTTATGATGGTAAGCAGCATGTTGAGGGAGATATATACTATTTAAATTCCAGATTTGTAAGGGTATATCCTGAGGCTAAAGTTATACGGCCGTTTGGAAATAAAATTATAAGAGATATAGTAGAATGGTCGCCAGATATAATACACTCTCAAACTGAGTTTTCCACTATGATAGTAGCAAAATATATAAAACGAAAATTAAATATACCTCAAATCCATACATATCATACTATGTATGAGGATTATTTAAAGTATTTTTTAAAAGGAAAAGTAATACGCAAAAATACAATGGCGAAAATAATAAGGTTATTGTGTAACACTTTCGATGAAATAATAGCGCCTACGGAAAAAGTTAAAGAAGCGCTAATAAGTTATGATGTATCAACGGATATAGAGATAATTCCAACAGGAATAGATATTGGAAAATTTGGTAAGAATGTATCTAAGGAAGAGAAGTGCAAGCTACTCAAAAAATATGGCTTAAGCAGTTCTGATGATATATTAGTGTATGTGGGAAGAATTGCGGAGGAAAAAAATATAGATGAAATCATTAATTTATTTAACTGTGTGTTAAAAAATATGCCAAATATAAAGCTCCTTATTGTAGGGGGAGGACCATACCTTATAAAACTCCAAAACATGGTTAAGGAACTTAATATAGAAGAAAGTGTTAAGTTCACTGGCATGATAGACGTTGATGAGGTTCAAAAATACTACAGGCTTGGATTAGCATTTGTTACAGCATCTAAAAGTGAATCTCAGGGACTTACTTATCTGGAGGCAGTTGCTAGCGGATGTCCCGTTGTGTGCAAATGGGATTTATGTATAAAAAACCTTATTATAAATGGAGAAACTGGATATACCTATACAAACGAGGATGAATTTGTTGAACATATAAAGGCAATTATATCAAATAAAGAGCTTAGAAATCATATGAGTATGGGAGCTAAAAAAATGGCTCAATTATATTCTACAGAGAACTTTGGAAAGAAAGTTTTTGAAATCTATGGTGAAGTTCTTAATGAAAAAAAAGACGACAACCACAATTCTCACTTGTTACGAACAATATTTGGATAGGGAGAATAAATATTCGATTTTTTATTCAAAACTAAAGACAAAATAAATTTTTTATGTTATATTTATCTTTGGTAAGTTTTCAATAAAATAATCTTTTGTTATGAAAGTGAGGAATTGTTATGTCAGCATTTATTGTTTTAGGTGCCCAATGGGGAGACGAAGGAAAGGGTAAGATGACAGATTATCTTGCAGAAGGAGCTGACGTTGTTGCTAGATCTCAAGGTGGAAATAATGCAGGTCATACTGTTGAAGTAGGAGATAAACAGTATAAATTGCACTTAATACCATCTGGAATATTATATAATGATAAATTAAATATTATAGGCAATGGAGTGGTTATAGATCCAAAGTCTTTATTCGAGGAAATTGAATATTTAAATAAAATGGGAGTTGAAGTTACTCCTGAAAAATTGGTTATAAGTGATAGAGCACATCTTATAATGCCTTATCATAGAGCATTAGATGGTGCAAGTGAAAAGTTAAGAGGAAAAAAAGATATTGGAACTACAGGAAAGGGAATAGGACCTTGTTATACAGATAAGGCAGAGAGATCTGGTTTGAGAGTTTGTGATCTTATGCATCCTGAAGTATTCAAAGAAAAGTTAAAATCAAATCTGGAAATAAAAAATGCTATATTAACAAAAGTATATGGTATTGAAGGATTTGACTATGAAAAAATGTGTGAAGAGTATCTTGCTTATGGAGAAAGAATGAAATCATATGTTAAAGATACTTCTGTTATTGTTTATGATGAAATTAAAAAAGGTAAGAGTGTGCTTTTTGAAGGAGCACAAGGTAACCTTTTAGATATAGATTATGGAACTTATCCTTATGTTACATCATCAAATACTATAGGTGGAGGCGTATGTCCTGGAACTGGAATAGGACCTGGAATGATAGATAGTGCTGTTGGTATTGCAAAGGCTTATACAACTAGAGTTGGAAAAGGACCTTTTCCTACTGAATTATTTGATAAAATGGGAGATCATATAAGAGAAGCTGGACACGAGTATGGGGTTACAACAGGAAGAGCAAGAAGATGTGGATGGCTTGATGCAGTTATATTAAAACAGGCAGCAAGAGTTTCAGGTTTAACAAGTTTTGCTATAACTAAGATAGATACTTTGGCTGGAATTGATAAAGTAAAAGTATGCGTAGGATATGATTTCAATGGAGAAGTTATAGATTATATACCAGCAAGCTTAGAAGATTTAGCACTTTGCAAACCTGTATATGAAGAATTTGATGGCTGGGGCGAAGAAGTTGCAGAAGCTAGAAGTTATGATAAACTGCCTGAAAATGCAAAGAAATACTTAAAGAGAATAGAAGAACTTACTAAAACTAAAATATCAATTGTTTCCGTTGGAGCAAAAAGAGACCAGACAATAAAAATAAGTGATATATAAAAAGATAGCTAAACGTAGTAAAGGAAGCTTTGCTTTAAATAACTGTAAAAATTAACACTTATTTAAAGCAAAGCCATAAAATAAATTTTGACAACTTAAAAAACTTGGGTATAATATAATCATCAATAAAAGAAAAGAGGTAGATGTATCATGAAGTTAACTAAGGATATGACAATTGGCGAAGCTTTAAGAATATATCCAGATGCAGCTCGTATATTGATGAGTTTTGGAATGGGTTGTATTGCTTGTCCATCAGCTCAAGGAGAAACTATAGAAGAAGCTGCTATGGTTCATGGACTAGATGTAAATGAAATAATGCAAGAATTAAATAAAGAAACCGTATAGTAAATAAGCATTATCAATGCTATAATTAAAGATAAACTTTGCTGGTTGAAGTAATTTATCTAGAAGGCATTGATAATGCTTATTTTTTATATTGGAGTGGTTGTATGGATAAAATTATTAGTAAAAAAGATTATAATATTCATTTTTATGAGGTCAATTATGATAAAAAAGCCGATATTACTTCTATAATGAGTTATTTGGGAGATTTGGCTACATATCAGAGCGAAGAACTTGGCGTAGGAATAGATTACTTAATGAGGAATAAAATGGCATGGGTAGTATACAAGTGGAATGTACATATGGACAAATATCCTGAATATAATGACACTATAACTGTAACAACAATTCCATATTCTATAAGAAAGTTTTATGCATATAGAAAGTTTGAGATTTTCAATAAAGGTGAGAAAATAGGGGAAGCTACTTCACTGTGGTTTCTAATCAATACGGAGAGAAGAAGGCCTTGTAGGGTGCCAGAGGACATCTATAGAGCTTATGGACTTAGGGTAGAAGATGACCAGCAGCTTGAATTTGAAAAGCTCTTATTACCTTCAGAAATAAGCAGTGAGAAAAGCTTTGATGTAAGATACAGTGATATAGATACCAATAAACATGTTAACAATGTAAAGTATGTGTCATGGGCGCTTGAAAACATACCACTTGATGTTGTTAAAAATTGCTCTGTTTCCAGCATAAGGGTTATTTATGAGAAAGAAACTTCTTATGGAGAAACTATAACTGTACAAACTCAAATGAAGGAAATAGAAGATAAATATATTTTTGATCATGTTATTAAAAATAGTGAAGGTGAAAAGCTTACTTTAATAAAGACCGAATTTTTAAAGGCCTAAAGGAGTAATAAGGATGAACAACCTAGAATCTAAAAATTCTAAATTCCAAGTTTATCCTAACAAACTGGAATTTGTCGAGCTGAGTGAAGGGTTTTAATTCGCCCTGCTCATTAAAAAACTAAACTTTTTCACTTATGTGAAAAAGTGAAGGGTTTGACATAGCTTTGCTTGTCAAAAGGTGAAGGTTTTTGCCACGGCAAAAAAGGTTAAGGAATATTTTTCTCCGTTTCTCTACGAAAAATAAATAATTTAAATACGTTAAAGATTTTCCGTAGGGAAACGGAGGAAAAATCAACCTCGGAATTGCATTAACAGGTGTCTGTGTATGGGATAATTACCATAGTGGATATAGTTCTTCAGAGGCCTTTGGAAGAAGTGCAATTGATGTAATAGGTTCTGCATTTTTAATAGGATTAGCATTTACTCCGATAGGTTTAGCTGGGATGATAACGGCGGTTGCAGGTGTAACAGTAGCAAGCGAAGTAGCTAAAAACTATATTTGGAAAAAGGATTAGATAATGATTGAATTTATATGACTAAGGGGACGGTATAAAAATTATGAATAATAAAGATGCAATATTAAAAATAGTAGTAGGGGTATTTGTTGTATTAATAATAAGATATGTTGGAGTAGAGCATATACCACCTTTGGGTATTTTTATAATATTTTTATTTGTAATGACTTATTTTATTTTTAAAATAAGTATAAGTAAAAAAGGGCAAAATAAAGATATATATTTTCATGTATTTGCATACCTATTAATTGCATTTTTAACGAATGGAATGATTATGTATTTAATACAATATAAATATCCACAATATTTGACAATTACTAAGCCTATTATTATACCTATATTTATAATTTTATTTATTTTACTTACAATATTTGTATTTATTTGGGCTATTATGAGTAATAAAAAATAGTAAATTAGATGATTGGCATTTATAAATAAGTAGCAAGGTACTATATTATACCGTATAATCTAAATAATGTGGTAAGTTCAAAGTATATCACAATAAAATATGCCTTACAATATATAAATGGACATCAAGATACTATATGGCATAATGGCTTTAACTACAGCTTTTTGTACGATTCTATAGGAAGAAATACAGAGGTTAGTGTAGGAAATCAAAAGCTAATAACTAATATCTATGAGCAAAATGGAGATGATCTTTTAGAATCCGACTACGGAAATTACTATAACCCTGAGTGGGGAAGATTTATTAATACCGATTCAATAGTTGGACAAACTGGAGAACTATTGGGACATAATATGTTTTCATATTGCAAAAATAATGCTGTAAATATGTCAGATGACGATGGAAATAGACCTGAATTTTCAGGTACTGGACATGATACAGGTGAGGATTTGGAAGTATCTCTAGCAATAATGAATAATAGATATGATTATAGTACTGGGACTATAATCAGACCTGTGTCTAAAAGTATAACGAGTACTATTGATAAAGTTACAAACGCACTAGGAAGTACATTAGGGAATGCAATAAGTTGTATCGGAGATTCTGGAGTTGGAAAAACTGCATCAATAGTCATATCTAAGGCAACTAAACCTATTGATTTTCTTTTCTCAACTCCTAAAATTGTAACTGTTAGTGGATCAATTGGAAAGTATGGGATTGTTAATTCTATATCGTTGCTCTTAAATTTAAGATATGACTGGGTTCATTATAATGGATGGGATGTTACAGGAAGGATTATTGTGGATGGAATAGGCTATGTTGGAATAGTGGCAGTTGCAGGAGCAACATCAGAAATATGGGCACCTACACTTGCAGGCTTTGCAGCAGCAACAGCAGTATCAATTGGAATAGGTGGAATTGTTAATTGGGCTACAGGTAAAATAAAAGATACATTTTTTAGAGGAAAAAAATAGTATTGATTTATGAAAGGAGCATATGGTGTAGATGAATGAAAAAAAAGAACTAATGAAAAAAATATTGATTTTTGTTGGAATATTAGGATATGTTTGTTTAAGCTTTTTACCAATAGAATTTAAAGTGATTTTTTTTGTTATTGCAATTTTAAGTGTAATAGTGTACTTAGCAGAGAGTATAATGAATAACTATGGAAGAGTTCATATTGCTATGAGTATACTTGCTTTTCTTTTATTTATTGGTTTGATGTTGCATTACCTTATTCAGAATAAATTTATACAGTACAATGTTTGGGATAATTACCTTCTTTTATTTGAATCATTAGTAGTTATAATAATGTTCAGTGTTGCTTGTGTAAACTATTTTAAAAAAGCAAATAAGAGACAAAGCATTACTATGATAATTATGATATTAATTATCATAATAGGTGTAATTGCGGTGATTCTTTTAATTATATTAAAAAAACTTGGTATAATACCGGCATAACTTAAAATTGTAATAAATAGTTAATATAAATTATATTAACTGTCAATTAGTGTATTGTAGTGAGGACAATGGAATATATTAAAAAGTATCTTGTGGGAACTCTATAGGAGAATGTGATAAAGTCCATTTTATACATCAAAATATGGAAAAGCGAAGCATGTAATTATTGATATATAAGGCTTTATAAACTGTAAAATTATAGTTAATCACATCCTCCTATATGATAACTAATTAAAATTAGCGATAAATGTCAACAGGTATTAAAATTACTTGTTGGCGTTTCTTTTTAACTAAAAAATAAACTATGTCTATGGCGACGCAAATTTGGAAGGATAAGCTGACAAGTTATAATGGGAAAAATATAACCTATGATGACATAGGAAATCTATTAAATGATGGGTTGTACACTTATACCTGGCAGCAGGGAAGACAGCTTTCTGGAATGTCTGGAAATGGCAAAACAATAAACTATAAATATAATGAGGATGGTATAAGGACACAAAAAACAGTAAATGGAGTTACTACAAATTATACCCTAAATGGTGATGAAGTAGCTTCTGAAAGTGATGGAACAAACACTATATATTATCAGTATGGTACTTCAAATAATGTTTTGAAAATGAATCTTAATGGTAACAATTACTATTATATAAGAAATGCACAAGGAGATATAATAGGACTTATTGACAGTACAGGAACGCAGGTAGTAAGCTATACTTATGATACTTTGGGTAAACTTATATCAATAGGTGGAAGCTTAAAGGATACAGTAGGAATATTGAATCCTTATAAAACAAGGAGTGTAAAAATGAAAGATGAATTTTTTGAAAAATTAATTTCTATTTTGAATATAGAAACTTAAAAATTTCTATATTATTTAATATTTTTATAGTATTATTAACTTGTTTTATAGTAAAGGTATTTGGTGGAAGCGTAATAATTTCTATAATGACGTGTATGACAGCTATTTTATCATTGGGATTAGTAGTACAAATTTTTAGAAAAGATAGGAATATAAAAATGATAGTATCTTATATAGTTGGAACTCTATTTTTATTATTTGCAACTTTTGTGATGTATTTTATGAATATATATAGAAATAATAACAATGAAATGCTTATGGATAATTTAATAAAGATATCTATTTCTGTTATAGCACTATTGCTTGATATTATTGGATTCTTTTTTATAATGAACAATAAAAATGAAGAAAAGAAAAAAATTATACTAGCAGTTTGTATGGTATATATTACTTTTGTTGCAATAGTTACAATATTATTTTTCGCATCTAAGGGTTTTTAAATATATTCCGTGTAAAAGTATCATCCGTTTCTTTATTGTGCTTCAATGGGAAATGTATTTTTGGATAGGATTTACTGGTTTACCTGTAATAGCAAGATTTGGCATAGAAGTGTGGGACAACTTTATAAATTGTTAAGTATGGCTATGCAAGAAAAGCTGTAGATATAGGCGTATTTGCCGTAGAAATATGTATGATTGGCGCAGGAGCATTAGCATGGTGCGGAAATAGAATAAAGGATATATTTTTAATGATCCTAAACAATAAAATAAGGAGAAAAAATGAGAAATAAAATTATGGAAAAATTAATAAGCATTTATGACTATACAAATCCAAAACTTTCTGTGCAGGTAAACATTTGCGTAGCTTTAATTACAAGTCTTATAGTAAAGTTATTTAGTGATGATGTAACAATTTACTTATTTATTTGTATAACAGTTATTTTATCAATAGGTTCTTTAGTTCAAATTTTAAGAAAGGACAGAAATGTAAAAAAGATATTATACTATGTATTAGGAACGTTATTTGGAATGTTTATAACTTATATGATTTACATTGGGGATATGTACAGTCATGAAAATAATAAAGTTATGTTAGCTATTGTAATAAAGATTATTATTGGTGTTATGGCATTGCTAATTGATATAATTGGAGTGATTTTTATTATGAATAAAGGAATTGAAAAAAGAGAAAAATAATGTTGATAGTTGGTATGGTATATTTTACGTTGATTGCGATAGTGGTAATAATATTTTTCGCTTATAAAGGGGTTTAACCTCAATAATTTGCTTATCAAAAGAATAAGCAGAGTTGAGTTTAGTGAAGATATTAAAGATTTCTTGGAGTTACAAGTGGTAACTAAATCAATTAAAAAATAGCTGCAAAATACTAGTTTACTTACTTCATAAGAATAGGGTTAGGTAAGTGGATTTGCACTTTAATTAACTGTCAATTAAAGTTGATTTCATAAAATACTGCATAATCTAAATAATACAGTAAGTCCAAGCCTTCCGCTATAGGATATGCCCTAGAACCTCGAAATGTACACCAAGAAGGAGGAACTAGAGTACTAATTTAGGAAAACATAAGACAGATAATGAAAACTCGATATAATGGTTAATTCAAGCTAACAACAGAACGTCAACAAGTACAAATAATACTTGTTGACGTTTTTTCAATAGCAGAACTAAATCCCGTAATAATACGTGAAACTAATACTATAGTTAAAAAAAGAGGGCAAAGATGGCAAAGCAGCAGAAAGAAAAAAATAAAATACTATCAATTTTTCAAACTTGGGGGCAAAGGGGCAATAGGGAGGGGGAAAGTAAACTAAAAAAATTTCTGTAAAGAATTCAATGAAAAACAAATAAAAAAATTTTTCAAAATACTCCACCCCCAAAATCAATCATAAGTAGATGCAGCCGAACTTTGCTTTTCTAAATCTGTTATACTATTTAATTCTCTTAATATATGAGCACAACATAGAGCGTGGTCGCAGTTAGTATATTTATTATAACTACGCCAAGAATCATGAACAGCAGTGCCTTCAAATTCTGGAAGGATTTCTATGTCATCAGTTGCGTTGCTTCCTCTATTATCATGAATAGGATAATTATGTATTGCTCATTTGATGCCACATGAAGCCACTTTAGTTTCTTATTTACAAAAATACCAGTTTCATCGAAATGAACTGCTCCTTCATCATTTTTTAGAATCTCTTTAATATTTGATTCAATGGATTCTAAAGCATCATGGCAAGTTTTATCTATTGAAACTAACGTTCCTTTGCTGATGTGATGATGAAAGAAATCCTCAAAAAATTCTTCCTGCCTATCATATGGTATAAACTGATATTGGTTTAAATAAATCGAAGTGGTTTTAATTCTTGATCCATATTGAACAGGTTGAGTAATTTCTTCTGGAAATTTTGCTTTGTTTATGTGCCCACATACACATTTTTTAACTTCTGCTCTATGTTCTGTAACTTTAACTTTTATCTCTGGTAAATCTATAACTTGACGAACAATGTATCTCTCTACAAGTACATTCTTTAAGGATGCATTGCATATACTACATTCGCCCATTTTATGCTCAATTATTTCATCAGGATTTTTCTACTTGCTTAAGAGTAGAAAATTTATGTCCAGGTTGACCACCAGGCTTTTTACCTGAAGGTTTTCTTAGACTTTTAGTTTTCTTTTTAAGTCAATCTGATGATGGAGGTTTACTACTGAAATAATACCTTCTGCATAAACTTTAAATATTTCCTTTTCGCTCGCAACATGTCACCACTATTTTATTAGTTTAAAAGATTTGCTTGTTTATAATACTATAGAACTAATGTATGTGTAAAGAGCTGAATTATAATTTATGGTATCAGTAATCTTTTATTTTGTTAATGGCTGAATAGTTACTAGTATTGAAAACATGATATAATTTACCTATAAAATTAGTTGAGTTAAATAGGTAAAAAAGCATTATATTATCATTAGAAAAACCAATGAAAAATATAGATAATAAGGCTCAAACCCTTGAAAATCCTAAGAAGAATGAAAAACTAATGATGCTACAAGCTTATTTAATCATTGTTGCAAATAAGCTGTTTTAAGGTAAACCTTTGAAACATCCAGTGCTAAATTCATGATTTGAAACAATGATGTACTGTAGTCAGTTGAATAAATTCAGTAATATCAATAGTTTACAGGTTAGAATTAATAGTTAAAAATCCCTAAAAAAGTATGTTCGGTAAAGGTATGATACGGAGACTGGACTGTATTATTTGCAATCAAGGCGCTATAATCCGGAGTGGGGAAGGTTTATTAATACCGATTCAATAGTTGGACAAACTGGAGAACTATTGGGACATAATATGTTTTCGTATTGCAAAAATAATGCTGTAAATATGTCAGATGCCGATGGGAATAGGCCAGAATTTTCAGGTACTGGACATGATACAGGTGAGGATTTGGAAGTATCTTTAGCAATAATGAATAATAGATATGATTATAATACTGGTACGATAAGAAGGCCTGGATCAAAAAGCACATCATCAAATTCAAGTGGTTTCGTAGGTGGCATTTTAACAGGTACTGTTGCCTCAATATCAGACCAAGCAGCTGGCTATAAGATTACAAGTAAGATACCTAGAATCAAAAATATGATTGTAACTTGTCAAAAATTTGCACCAGGATTTGAAATGCAAGGCGGAATATATAGAGGTTGGGTTGGTCCAACTAAATTTATTGAATCAAAATTAGGAGTATTTAGTATTGCTGCAACAGGATATTCGTTATATAGTGATTATCAAAGTAATAATGGATGGGATATTGCAAAATCAATGGCTGTTGATGTAGGGGGATTTGGAATAGGAATTGTTTCAGGAATAGGAATTGGGATGCTTGGGCTTACACTTGTACCAGCAATGGTAGCTATGGGGACAGTTGCGATTGTCACAGGAATTGCAAGTTATAAACTTAAAAAGAAATTAGGTGTTAATTAGTAAAATGTAACTACTAGGAGGAGAAAATTGAAAGAATTTATTAGAAAAATTATAGATATTATAAATAAACCATCAGATGAAATAAGTCCATTTATATTTATTGCAATTTTTGTGGTAGTAACATTTTTAATTAGAAACTGTAAGCCCAAATACGTAATTATATTTGGAATAATAGCTGGATTGATAATGTTAATTTACACAATTATGTCAATTTTAAAGCGTGAAAACATTGTAAAAACATTGATTTATTTTATTGTGATGATAATGTCAATTGCTATAATTATAGTGTATTATTTGCAGTCAAAGGGAATGAACTTCGATGTTTTTGGAATAATATTTCCAATATTACTTGAGTCTTTTTTCATTACAGGGTATATGTATGTAAAGAAATCAAGAGACAAAGAAAGAATTGCTAAAATGAAAATTATATTAATAGTAATTACTTTAATTTTAATTTTATATATGGTAGTTTTTATATTTGCATAGACTATAAATTGAGGACAATTCTGAAAAACTTAATATAGTACTAATTTTAAAACAAGAATAAAACGTCAGTAGATAAAAATGTATCTGTTGACGTTTTTTTGACTAAAAAAATAACCTACGGTTGTGGCGATACAAACTGGAAGGATAAGCTGACAAGTTACAATGGAAAAATATAACCTATGATGCCATAGGAAATCCACTAAATGATGGAACCTACACTTATACCTGGCAGCAGGGAAGACAGCTTTCTTACACTTATACCTGGCAGCAGGGAAGACAGCTTTCTGGGATCAAAGCGCTTAAAATATAGTGCTCAGCGTAGCTGACACTATTAAGTTCTAAGATTTACCTGAGAGAAACGAAAGGTAAATCCACCTTCACTGTACTCTGCACTTTGTACTCTGTGCTCTGAATCAACTTCCAGTTTATCAGGATAAATTTGGAGATTGCAATTTTAAAGTTTCAAGTTGTCTATCTATAATACAAATTACATGCAACCCTGTGACCGCCACCAACATCCTTAAGCTCCAAATCACCTTCCATGCATTCAGGTTTAGCATATTTGCATCTTCCACTAAATCTGCAGCCTTTTGGAGGATCTATTGGTGATGGTATTTCACCTTCTAACACTATTCTTTTATTCTTTTCTGCCATATCTGGATCTGGAATTGGTATAGCTGAAAGAAGTGCCTTAGTATATGGATGCAATGGATTTTTATAAAGCTCACTGCTCTCCCCTATTTCAACCAACTTTCCTAAATACATAACACCTATTTTATTTGATATATGTTTTACCATAGATAAATCATGTGCTATAAATAGGTAAGTAAGTCCCAAATCAGACTGTAAATCTTCAAGCATGTTTACAACCTGTGCTTGTATTGATACATCAAGTGCTGAAATAGGCTCATCGCATACAATAAATTCTGGTTCAACGGCGAGTGCTCTTGCTATACCAATTCTCTGCCTTTGTCCCCCTGAAAATTCATGAGGGTATCTATTTGCATGGTCTGGATTTAATCCAACTCTATTTAATAAGTATTGAACTCTTTCATGCTTTTCTTTCTTACCCATTAGCTTATGAATTTCTATTGGTTCCCCTATTATGTCTCCAACCGTCATTCTAGAATTTAAAGAAGCATACGGATCTTGAAATATCATTTGCATCTTTCTTCTATATGAAAGCATTTCCTTGTTTTTAAGCTTGGCTATATCTTTGCATCATAGATAATTTGTCCACTTGTTGGTTCATAAAGCTTTAATATAGTTCTTCCTGTTGTAGTCTTTCCACATCCAGATTCGCCAACGAGTCCTAAAGTTTCACCCTTTTTTATATTAAAAGAAACATCATCTACTGCTTTTACATAGCTTTTTTTAGTTGAAAGAATACCTTTATTAATGCTAAAAAACTTAGTGAGATTTTTTATCTCAATAAGATTATTGCTTTTTTCCATTAGCCTTCACTCCTTTTAATATTACGTTCAACTTTTGGTGCATTAGGATGATTAAGCCAGCAGCTAGAATAATGTCCTTCATTAATTTTGTATTGTTCAGGCTTGTTCTCAAAACATATTTTCATAGCATAATCACATCTTGCCGCGAATGGACATCCTTTTGGAGGCGCTAATAAATCTGGCGGCGTTCCTTCAATTGGCTTAAGTCTTTCCTTTGTGTCCAATTTTGGATTTGGAATACTTCTTAAGAGGCCCCAAGTATATGGATGATTTGCATTATAGAAAATGTCCTTTGAGCTTCCACTTTCAACTACAACGCCACCATACATAACATTTATCCTCGAACATACATCTGCTACAACACCTAAGTCATGCGTTATAAGTATAATTGACATATTTAATTTTTCCTTAAGATCTTTCATAAGTTCCAATATCTGAGCCTGAATTGTAACATCAAGTGCTGTAGTTGGTTCATCTGCAATTAACAGTTTAGGACCACAAATAAGAGCCATAGCTATCATTACTCTCTGCCTCATTCCGCCAGAGAACTCATGTGGATATTGTTTTATTCTCTTTTCCGGACTAGGTATACCAACTAAACCAAGCATTTCTATAACTTTTTTTCTAGCTTCACTTTTATTCATCTTTTTATGCTTAATCAAAGATTCACTAAGCTGATCTCCAATTGTAAGCACTGGATTTAAAGAGGTCATAGGATCTTGAAATATCATTCCTATAGCATTTCCTCTAATTTTCTCCATATCCTTTTCTGAAAGCTTGGTTAAATCATTTCCCTCGAATAAAATTTCTCCCTCTTTTATTTCACCATTGCTGTCTAAAAGCTGCATAACTGTCATCATAGTTATACTTTTTCCACTTCCAGATTCACCAACGATTCCTATTGCTTCGCCTTTATATAAATCAATAGTAACTCCTCTTACAGATTGCACTTCACCCAAATGTGTATGAAACGATGTGTGTATATTATTAATTTGAAGTAGCTTTTCCATACTCTTCCTCCTACTTTCTCATTTTTGGATCTAATGCATATGTTAGTCCATCCCCTAATAAGTTAAATGCAAGCATTGTTAGACAAATTGCTAAAGCTGGAAAGAATAATTGATATGGATACAATTGATATCCTCCCAAGCATCAGATGCCAAGCTTCCCCAGGATGCAAGTGGTGGTGCAATTCCAAGACCAATAAAACTTAAAAATGCCTCTTGAAATATTGCATCTGGTATTGAAAGTGTTAATGTAACAATTATTTGTCCTAAACAATTTGGTATAAGGTGTTTCAAAATTATTCTCATGTTAGAAGCTCCTATTGTCTTTGCTGCAAGAACAAATTCCTGCTGCCTTAAAGACATAATTTGTCCTCTAACTATCCTCGCCATAGTCACCCAAAAGGAAATTGTAAGTGCTATTATTATACTTTTTAAACCAGGCTTCAAAACAACCATTATAAGTATTACATATATAGTCATTGGTATAGCGTATATTGCCTCAACAATTCTCATCATGATATTGTCGACAATTCCACCAAAATATCCTGATATTCCACCATATATTACACCAATGAAAATGCTTAATATACTTGCAACAAGTCCTATAATAAGTGATACTCTAGCACCTTCTAGAACTCTTACAAATAAATCTCTTCCAAATTTATCTGTACCGAACCAGTGTGATAAACTTGGTCCCAGATCAGCCGAAGCCAAATCCTGAGATGTATAATTATATTTTGATAGCATCGGTCCAAATATTGCAGCTAATGTTATTAATATTATAAAACTCAAACCAAGCATTGCTAATTTATCTTTTCTAAGTCTTCTCACCACATCTTGCCAATAGCTCAAACTGGGTCTTTCAACTTTTTGAGAATTTTTCTCTTCCTTAGGTACAACTTCAAACATATCTTTAGAAAATTCCATGTATATTCCTCCTAATCATGTAGTTTAATTCTTGGATCAATAACAACGTATAATAAATCCACTATTAAATTTGCAACTATTAAAAATGCACAGAAAAATACAGTTACACCTAAGGTTGTTGTATAATCTCTATTAGATATACTTTGTACAAATTCTCTTCCAATTCCAGGAATTCCAAATACACTTTCAATTACGAAACTTCCAGTAAGTAAACCTGCTGTAATTGGTCCAAGGTATGTCACTAATGGAATTAATGAATTTCTAAGCACGTGTTTTAAAATTATTTTTCCCTTTGACAATCCCTTGGCCCTTGCAACTTTTACATAATCTGTTCTTATAACTTCAACTAAACTAGAACGTATTAATCTTGCAATAAACGCCATATAGTATAATCCAAGTGCTATTGCTGGCATTATATAATTTGAAGGTTTGTCCAATCCTACTGCTGGCAAAATGCCAAATTTTACGGCAAAAACATATATTAAAACAGGTGCTAATATCATACTTGGAACGGCAACCCCTACAGTAGATATCATCATGCATAAATTATCTAAAAATTTACCTTGTTTAAGTGCCGCAATTATTCCAAGAATTAGCCCGGCTGAAAGTGCAAATAAAATAGCACAAATTCCAACCTTTAGTGATGATGGAAATGAGTTTCCTATAACTTGATTAACTGTAAGTCCCTCCGTAGTCATAGATGGTCCTAAATCCCCATGCAACAAATCAGTTAAATATTTTTCATATTGAACTCCTAATGGTTTATTTAGTCCATATTTTATATTCAAATTCTGCTCTACAGCTGGTGGTAACTTTCTATCTCCAGTAAATGGACCTCCTGGAATAGCATGCATTAAAAAAAATGTTACTGTTATTACAAACCAAATTGTAATAATGCTTGAAACTAGTCTTTTTAAAATATATTTGAGCATTTTGTCCCTCCAAATATTTATTGTTTTGTATTATTTTGTAATTTAAAAGTTATATTGTACACACAGAATTTTATTTAAATTAAAAACTATTATCTGTGTTTTTTGTCTTTCAATTAATAATATTATTAATAAATTGTTATTAATTTGTTAATAATAATTCAAAACAAACAATCATTTATTAGTTACGTTTATATCCTACTATTATTTTATACTTTTCTCAATATGGTCTTATTTCCATCACATTAATGATTTTCAACAACTGGGTTTTTTTACAATTTTATATTTAAAAAATGTGGGTTTATTATCCATACATAATATAAACCCACATTTTTTTAAATATTTAGTTTTACTTATTTTTTAATAATACATTCTATTTATCATATTATACTTTTTAAACTTAATTTCTACATATTCTATTTATTTTGTTTAGTTGTTCTTCTAGGTTCTTTGTAATTAACTCTTCGTTCTCTCCACTTATTCCATTGTATTCTAATGTAACCACATCAGGTTTTGAATAATTAAGTACCCAATCTAATAATTTATAGTCTTCATCTTTCATAGCTTGATGAGTATCTATTGGAAAACCATCTTTATTATAACCTGATCCAGCTAGATGAATTTCTTTAATGCGATCAAGTGGAAGTTTTTTAATATAATCATAGACATCTAATCCATGATCTTTTGCCGTAATTTTTGCATGTGCTATATCAAGTAGAAAATAGACATCATTATTCACGCTAAGTTCTGAAATCCTCTGAGGCGTGAAATATGGATAGAAATCGTATTTCTTGCGCTCTATAGTGGTATCTGGAGAATTTTCTATAAGAAGTGGTACATTTAAATTATCTTTAAAAATTTTAATATTTTTAGATAAATGTTCATATATAGCTACATCGCTCATCCCCTTACCCATGTCTATATTTCTGATTGCAAGATGAACTCCATAATGAAATGAATTGCATTTTTCAATAAGGTTATTTGCACGGTTAAAATCTATAACTTCTATATTTTTCATTCCGGTATTTTCAAAGTAACCTAATCCATGCAGCAAAACTGGACGCATTGAGCGCATAGTTTCAAATTCTTTATCAAAGTTTCCAAATGCGCCTGATTTAACATAATCAACTTTAACAGCATTCTTTTCTAAAAGCATTCTTAACTCTTTTGACCAATTACATCCTATATACATAACTTAATTCACCTACCTTCTTAAAATATCTACGCTTCTATGCTATTAAATATTGAAAACACATTTTTCCTAATATTGTACAAGCATCAAAACATGTTATTATTATACTATTCCATATATAAAAAATACAAGGTATAAAACTTACCTTGTATTTAAACTCTAAATTAAATTACTTGCTAAAGCATCATTTGTAGTTTCATTTACATTACTACTATTGCTGGCTTGATTTTGACTTAAAAGTTGAAATATAGAATTCATCATTTCATTGCCGTAGTCACCACTATTGCCTACCCCTAAACTACTACTGCTATCGTCATCACTATCATCAATACTCCCTAAGCTATCAGCTGTATTATATGCACCTGACATGCTTTGCAAACTTTGCAATTGAAGTAATTTTTCTAATTCATCCAGCTTACTCGTTTGTGATGATGTATCAGCACTATCAACTTTTGTACTTCCATTCACTTTTGTTGCACTTGTAGAGTTCTCTTTAGCTGAAGTTTGCATAACATCCCCAAGCAATGTAGAAAAATCAATATCATTACCTGAATTACTACCGCTATTCGTACCATATAAATTTTGTAATGCATTTTGCTGCATAAGCTGAGCTACTGCATCTACTGACATGTTTATCCATTCCTCCTTCGTATTTTATTACTTTAATTGTACTCTTTCAATTTTCCAATTTGTACATTTTAATAGTTTTTTTATAAAAATTTTATTATTAGCTATAACAAACCTTATCTCATTACTTTGTATTCCATAAGCCAACAGTCCTTTAATTCCCCTTCATGTAATTCATGCTCTGGAAGTATTTTTACTTTTACAAATCCGCTTTTCTCATAACATTTAATGGCTCTCTCATTCCAGGCTTGAGGATCTAGCACTATTTTGCTCGCAGCTTTCTCTTTTATTAAAAAATTAATCATTGCCTTCATTAATTCTTTTCCCATGCCTTGTCCCCAACATCTAGTTTCTCCTATAAATTGATCTGTACCAAATATATCATCTTTAACCTCTTCATATCCATATTCCCTACGTTCATCTTCATCAATAATATAAAATTGTATGTATCCTATAGGAATATTAGAGAATTCAATTATACATCTTGTTACATCACTATCCTTAGCATAAAATTTATCTTCAACCATTTTCTCATCAAAGTGGTTATCTCTTCCCTCATAATACTTAAGAACCTTGTCATCAGATAGCCATTTAACTATGAGACTTTTATCTCGTTCTTCTAAACTTCGAATTATTAATCTTTCTGTTTTACAAAATATCATTATACCCCTCCAATGCATGGATAAATAAGCTGAAATATTTAAATTGCTAATATAAACTCATCCCGATAAACTGGAATTTGTCGAGCGCTATAGTGAAGGGTTTTAACTCACTTCGTTTGTTAAAAGACTAAGGTTTTCGCTATGCGAAAGGTGAAGGGTTTTACGGTGCTATGCACGTAAAAAGGTGAACTTTTTTATCTTCAATAAAAAGCTAAGGTTGATTTTCCTCCGTTTCCCTACGGAAAATCTTTAACGTATTTAAATTATTTATTTTTCGTAGAGAAACGGAGAAAAAATATTCCTTAACCTTTTGCCGTGGCAAAAAACCTTCACCTTTGACAAGCAAAGCTATGTCAAACCCTTCACTTTTCACATAAGTGAAAAAAGTTAGTTTTTTAATGAGCAGGGCGAATTAAAAACCCTTCACTCAGCTCGACAAATTCCAGTTTATCAGGATAAATTTGGAGATTGCAATTTTAAAGTTTCAAGTTGTCTATCTATACATCACCATTAAATCTTGTATAATATATAGTGAAACTTAAATCTATTTTCACTATATATTTAATTATTATGTATAAAAAAGAACTAAAAATAATGTAGCTTTTTAGTTCTGAAAACTCACTTTTACAATTTACTGCTAATAATACCTGTTTTTCGGAATAACTAAGGCACAGATAATGTATCCTATTATTCCACTGCCTCCAGCCATAATAAAAAGTATCCATAATACTCTCACAATAGTAGAATCTACATCAAAGTACTCTGCAATTCCACCACACACACCGCAAATTTTCTTATCATCATTAGATAAATACAGCTTCTTAGTCATAAAACCACCACCAATATATTTATATTATTCAGTTCCGACGTATATGTAACTGCTTCTCAATACATAAATATTGCGAAGTAACAGCATCTTGGAATATTAAATAAAATTAATAAATCTAAGTGGTTATTTAAAAAAAGTGGTTGCTTTGAGTTCTAGAAGGATAATTGGCAGAGCCCAAACCCCGGGTATGTTTACTCACTAATCGTTCAAACAAATCGAAATCTCTAAAGCTTTTAACAATTTGCCACTAAGATTTATAAAATTTTATTTAAACTATTCCTTCAATACTGTTACTTCGCTAAACCGGAAATGCAAGGTAAATTTTTCTCCGATCATATATATTTGATAATTCGTTTGTTGTTAAGCCTTGATATCTATTTATGACTACTGAAAGCATTGTGTAAGAGTATACATCTTTATATTTGTTTTTTAATTCAATTAATTCATCCATTGTATACCCATGTAAATTTTCTACTGAAACCATTTTCCTACTCATAAAGTTATCTTCTCCTTAGTTTTTTATTAACTATAGTTTAAGTAGAAAATACTAGAAAAATTCATCTTTTTAATTTTAATATTTCAGCTTGTTTATCTATAATAAATATAAAACTCAATTCTCAAAATGTAAACTTTCATTTGTTTAACTTTAAGTTCAATGAAAAAGTATATGTGTATATTCCTAGGGATTACGACAAAGATTTAAATGTGGAGCAGTCCTCTGGAAATACTAGATTTTTATCTGATATAAAATTAAATAAATTAAAATATAATATAGGTTCTAGTTCGGGAAATGTAAAGTTAAGTGTACCAAGTTATTTGAATTTTGAGTTTAATGGAAGCTGATTATCTGGGAATATAAAATCTAATTTTGACATGAATAAGAATGAAGGTGGAAAGAGAGCGTGGGCGAAAGTTGGAGATAAACCTTATAAGAAGATAAATACAAAAGTAAGTTCTGGCAATATAGATATTATGAAATAAGTTCATTTTAAAAGGTGCATGTAAAAAAGTTTGTTTTTTACATACACCCATAGTTTTATATTAGATACTCCAAATGTTAGGCGTAATAGTAATTTCGGCTGATTGACCAGCAGTTACAGATTGAACTGCTGCACGTACATAAGCCATATGACCTCTAGTGTTTAGGATAATGCTTTGACCCGGTTCAAGAGAAGGGAGAGTCATAACAGGTGACAAATCATCTATCCAAATTGTATTATCTGCACTAAGCTGCAAAGTAACATAACCGTTGTTTGAGGTTCCAGTATTTTGCATAGCAAAACGTTCCGAAATTAGTTCCAAGAGGAATAGAGGTTGAACCTGTTAGAGTGTTCGTTGTGTTAATTGTCTCTGAAGGATATTGAGTTATAGTGCCTTTACTTGTGTTTATAGTGAGAACAGGAGCAAAAGTGTTAATTGGGTAGTTTGCACTTGTAAAACCAACTAAGGAAGTTTGGGTTTCATCACCTTTTAACAGAAATCCATAATTCTTAGAGATACCGTTATACCAATTTTTTACGGATGTTGTAACATTGATGGAGATCACAGTGCCGATTTCATTTGTTATTGTGGTTGAAGCTTCAGCAATGGGGTAGATTTGAGGTTGATTATTCCAGTTTACAGTATTAATATCATAGTTTTCTAAAATTCTGTAAACATTTATTTGCTTTGATAATGCAGGAACATCATTTCTTGCTATATAAAGTGATAAATTTGCAGAATTTATAGAATAACCAAATGGAATGTTGCTAATATTAAATTGGATTATACTTCTATAATTATCTGTATCTCCTGAAAATTGACCTACATATATCAAAGGACTTGTACTATGATTTACTGCTGGATTGCTTTGAGAAAGAAAAGTAGTACCAGTCGACTGAAATGTCAATATTGGCATAATTAAAACACTTCCCAATTACAAAATAAAAGTAAATTTTGTTGCTCAATATATTATATGCCATTAATTGCAGAAAGTTAAAATAAGGGTTGCCACACTAAATATAAAAAATTCCGAACTAATTAAAGTGAAAGGTTTTAACTTCTCTTTGCTCATTAAAACCCTTCACTATTATGATCGCAATTTTTTTAGTGCGACACCACCATATGAAATATTAGCTATTTTAAATATCCTTCTTTATATAAAAGTTCGGCAGTAAGAAGTGCACCACCAGCAGCACCACGAAGTGCATTGTGTGAAAGACCTACAAATTTATAGTCAAATAGAGAATCTTCTCTGAGTCGCCCTATACTAATTCCCATGCCTTTTTCCAAATCTCTATCTAGTTTTGGCTGTGGTCTAAAATCATCTTCAAAATAAGTTAAGAAATGTTCTGGAGCTGTTGGAAGATTTAAAAGTTGAGGTTTACCCTTAAAGTTTTTGAAACGCTCAATTATTTCTTCTTTTGAAGGCTTGTTTTCAAAGGAAACAAATACAGCAGCAAGATGACCGTCTGATACAGCGACTCTTATACACTGAGAAGTTATAGTTGGATTTGACACAGAAACAATTTTATTTCCTTCTATATGGCCCCAAACTTTAAGTGGTTCATCTTCGCTTTTTTGCTCTTCTCCAGGTATATAAGGAATTGTATTATCAACTATGTCTGGAAATTCTTTAAATGTTTTTCCACTGCCGGATATTGCTTGATAAGTGCAAACAAGTATTTTAGTTGGCTTAAAATCAAGAAGTGCGCTTATAGCAGGTACATAACTTTGGATTGAGCAATTTGGCTTTGCAACTATAAAGCCTTTTTTAGTTCCTAATCTCTCTTTTTGTTTTTCAATTATTTGAAAGTGATCAGAATTTACTTCTGGTATAATAACAGGTACATCAGGAGTAAAGCGATGTGCTGAGTTGTTTGATACAACAGGCACTTCATGCTTAGCATATTCTTCTTCTATTTTTTTAATTTCATCTTTTGGCATATTTACTGCGCAAAATACGAAATCAACTTGACTGCAAATTTCATCTATTTCATAAATGTCTTTTACGACTAAATTCTTAATGTATTCAGGAACTGGTTTGCTTAACTTCCATCTATCCTTTACATTTTCATAGTAAGTTTTTCCAGCGGAACGTTTGCTTGCAGCAATACATTTAACTTCAAAATATGGGTGATTTTCAAGGAGAGTTACAAATCTTTGACCAACAAGACCAGTAGCCCCAAGTATACCCACTCTTAGTTTTGTACTCATTTATGAATCCCTCCACGTTTATTTATTTGACTTTGTCTTAAGTAAGTGCTATTCTTTACACTTATTTAAAACACAGCTTTATATTTACACATCTTTTTATATTATAATAGATAATTGTAAACTTGTATATGAAATAAAGATACATTTAGGCTTTCATTTATCAAAAAAATTGTATTATGTCTTTAATTTTGCTATTGTATATACAAGGGGTGAATAATAATGGAAAAGATAATTATGCTTGGAAATGGATGTGCAATGGTAACAAAGTGCTATAATACTTGTTTTGCAATATTAGATTCTGATGAATATTTTTTAGTTGATACGGGTGGTGGAAATACTATACTTTCTAACCTTGAAAAAAAGAATATTGAAATAAGTAAAATTCATAATGTGTTTATTTCCCATGCACATAATGATCATATTATGGGAATTGTATGGATTATAAGAGCTGTTTGTCAAAAAATTATAGACGGAAAATATGAGGATAATTTATACATATATAGTCATAATAAAAATATAGAAATAATAAAAACTATAAGTAATTTGCTTTTGCAAAATAAATTCACAAAATACATAGGAGATAGAGTTAAATTTGTTCCTATAGAGGATGAAAGTTATATGGAAGTACTTAATTGGAAGGTAGAATTTTTTGATATAAAAAGCACTAAGCTTCTTCAATTTGGTTTTAAAATTAACTTTAATAGTGGAAAAAATCTTGTTTTTCTTGGAGATGAACCACTTAACGAAGATTTGACTAATTATGCTTATAAATGTGATTATTTGATGCATGAAGCATTTTGTCTGTATTCTCAAAGAGAAAAATTTAAACCATATGAAAAGCATCACTCGACGGTTAAAGATGCATGTACTAATGCATCAAAATTAGAAGTTAAAAATGTCGTCTTAATTCACACTGAAGATGAAAACTTAGATAATAGAAAAGTTTTGTATTCAGAAGAAGGAAAAAATTATTTTAATGGAAATATTATAGTGCCTGATGATCTTGAAGAAATATATCTTTAAGTTGTTAAGTGTTTCAGGGAGAAAAAATATGAAAGAATATATAATAAAAAAAAGTGTTAAATAACAATGTTGTTATAGCTACAAGCAAGAATAGTGATTTTGTACTTGTTGGAAAAGCAATAGGTTTTAATGCCAAAAAGGGTAGTAAAATTTCAAACGACAGAATTGAAAGCATGTTTATTAAACAGTCCTTAAAGAAAACAAATTTTGATGAAGTTATTGAAAATATAGATGGTAAAGTTATAGGAATTTGTGAGGAAATAATTTCAATGTGCGAAAAAGAGTTTAATGTAAAGTTTAGTGAGGCTATACATGTATCTCTTCCTGACCATATAAATTTTGCATTTCATAGAATTGAGAAGGGGATTAAAATTGAAAATCCGTTTCTTTATGAAATTTCAGCCTTATATCCTAAGGAATATAGGCTGGCTAAAAAAGCGCTAGATATGATAAATAGTAGATTTGAGGTAAATCTTCCAGAGGATGAAATAGGTTTTATATGCATGCATATAAATGCAGCAATAAAGCAAAGGGGAGTAAGTGATACACTTGCATACACGAAAAAGATAGGAAACATAATGGAACTTATATTAAAACTTTTAAAAAAGAAACTAGATAAAGATTCACTAGCTTATGTAAGAACTGTTACCCATATAAGTTTTGTTTTAGATAGGGTAATTAATAAAAAAACTATTAGAAATGATTTGCTTGACAATATAAAAGAAGAATTATATAATGAGTACGATTTAGCAATTAAGGTTGCTATGAAAATTGAAGATTTGTTTTCTATAAAAGTACCAGAAGATGAAATAGGCTATTTGGCTTTACATCTTAAAAGATTAGAAGATTTATAAAGTAGTGTTACTATTAAATTAGGCACGAGCTTTGTTCATAATGTAAGATTATATTATGACTATGCTCGTGCTTTATTTTTTTGGACTTTATAGATATGCAAGTCTCAGGAGTGTATAGTTTAAATACTAAAAACTAACACTATTATTAAAAATATATAATACATTAAAGTTCTTAGATTATTTTTTTTTTTAAATATACGTATGTTAAATTTAAAAAACAAAATATAGTAGAATTTGTGTCTTATATGTGTAATTAATATTTATTAAAAAATAGGAGGAGAACATATGAAAGGAAAGACTTTTGCAGTACTTCAGAGAATAGGTAAGTCACTTATGCTTCCAGTATCTGTTTTACCAGCAGCAGGAATACTTCTTAGAATTGGTCAGCCAGACCTTCTTAATATTCCGTATATTGCAGAAGCAGGTAATGCTATTTTTAGTAATCTTCCAATGATTTTTGCAGTTGGAGTTGCTATAGGATTTTCAGGAGGAGAAGCTGTCGCAGCACTTGCAGCGGTAGTAGGACAATTAATTTTACAGGCAATTGAAACCTTAGCGAGTACAACTGCAGCAGCGAGTCAAGCTCAGGCTGCTGCAGCGGCTAAACATATGACACTTGCTGCATTTAAGGCTACTCAAGAATATAGTAACATAGTTACGAGAACTTCAGTAAACATGAGCGTATTTGGTGGAATAATAATAGGTTTAGTAGCTGCACTTTTATATAATAAATTTCATGATATCAAAGTTCCACAGGTGCTCGGTTTCTTTGGAGGAAAGAGATTTGTTCCAATAATTACATCCGTAGCAGCAGTTATCATTGCTATAATTGGAGTTAATATATGGCTTCCAGTTCAAGGTTGGATAAATGATTTTGCAAGTTTTGCAAGTAGCTCACCTGTTGGACCAGGAATGTATGCAGCTGGAAAAAGACTTTTAATACCACTTGGACTTCATCATATTTATTATCCAGTATTCTTATATCAATTTGGGCATTTTGTTTCTAATGGTGTAACTTATATTGGAGATACAGCAAGATATTTCCATGGGGACCCTAACGCGGGACACTTTATGGCTTCTGAATATCCAATTTTGATGTTTGGTCTTCCTGGCGCAGCATTAGCAATGATTGCAACAGCTAAAAAAGAAAAAAGAAAGCAAATAGCGGGTATGATGATTTCAGCGGCATTTGTAGCTTTCGTAACAGGTATAACAGAACCGATTGAATTCTCATTCATATTTGTTGCACCTATTTTGTTTGTATTCCATGTGCTTGCAGCTTTTGCAGCAGGTGTTATTACAAGTTTACTTAATATAAGACTTGGGTATACATTTTCAGCATCCTTTATTGATTATGTATTGGGCTTTAAATATGCTGGTCACCCATGGCTTATATGGCCAGTTGGAATTGCCTTCTTTGCGCTGTACTTTGTGGTATTCTACTTCACAATAAGAGCAATGAATATAAAAACTCCAGGAAGAGAAGATGACGATGCAGAGGGGATAAAACCTATAAATGTTAAAGGAAATGCAAAAGCAGCTAAAGTCCTTGAAGCTATAGGTGGAAAAGATAACATAAAGGTTTTAGATGCATGTATTACTAGACTTAGACTTAACTTAAATGACCCATCAGCAGTAGATGAAAAAACATTAAGAGCACTTGGAGCAGCAGGAATTATGAAATCAGGTGATAGTGTTCAGGTTGTTTTTGGAACTCAGGCAGAAAGTATTAAGGATAGTATAAAAGCAATAATTGAAAATGGTGGAATTGTAGAAGATTCTTCAGAGAATGAAGCAGCAATAGAAGAAGATAAAAAAGTATCAAGTGGAGTTCATGAACTTGTAAGTCCTGCAGATGGAGAAATTGTTCCTCTTGAAAAAGTTCCTGATGCAGTTTTTGCTGAAAAAACTTTAGGAGATGGATTTGCAGTAGAACTTTCTGGTAATGAAATACACTCACCGGCAGATGGAGAAATTACTGTATTGTTCCCAACAAAACATGCTTTTGCAGTTACAACAACTAGTGGACTTGAACTTTTAGTTCACATAGGAATAGATACTGTTGAACTTAATGGTGAGGGATTTATAGCACATGTAAAGCAAGGTGACAAAGTTAAAAAAGGTGATAAAGTTATTACTATAGACAAAGCAGCAATAGAGGCAAAAGGTAAAAATACTATTACACCTGTTATTGTTACTAACATGAATATTGTTGAAGGCATTAAAATAAAAGAAGGAAAGACATCACAAGGAAACACAGCAGCAGAAGTTACAATTAAGTAGAAAGAATGCGAATTAACAATGCTTCGTCGCATACACATACATGGAGTTTGGGCGTAAGCCTATTATCCTTCTAGAACAATATAAAAGCACTTTTAATAAAAAAGTTCTATAAATCTAAGATAAAAAATCCTAAAATCCTAAGATGTTTCAATAACTTGCTTTTGGCTCAAACAGATTGAAATATCTAAGGGTTTTAGGATTTTTTTATCAAGATTTATTAGAGCTTTTTTAAACTGTTCCTTCAGCATTGTTAATTCGCTCCCACGGTAGTACAAGGAAAAAATTCCTCCGTACCTACGGAATTTTGGCGTGAATCTTTGTATAGATAAACAAGTTGAAAGATTGAAACGACTAATACTAAATTTATTCTGCTAAACTGGAAGTTGTGAAGTAATAATGCTTCGTCGCGTTAAAAAAACCCTATAAATCTAAGGCTTAAAAATTGTAAAATACTAAGAAATTTCAATAACTCGCATACGCTCAAACAGATTGAAATATCTAAGCATTTTACAATTTTTAAACCAAGATTTATTAGAATTTTTTTAAACCGTTCCTTCAGCATTGTTACTTCACCCCCACGGTAGTGCAAGGAAAAAATTCCTCCGTACCTACGGAATTTTGACGTGAATCTTTATAATCCTTTATTTAAACAATTTAGCATTTATTTTATTGTAAAATCTCGTTAACAGTGCATTTTTCGTAGAGAAACAAAGCGCTTAAAATATAGTGCTCAGCGTAGCTGACACTATTAAGTTCTAAGATTTACCTGAGAGAAACGAAAGGTAAATCCACCTTCACTGTACTCTGTACTTTGTACTCTGTGCTCTGAATCAACTTCCAGTTTATCAGGATAAATTTGGAGATTGCAATTTTAAAGTTTCAAGTTGTCTATCTATAGCTACATTCTAACTAATATCTCATTTATGGCTTCGCTTACCTCTTTTCTTTTGTTATAAACCCATTCTACATCAAATTCTAAATTAAATATTTTAGAGAATGAATAATACATATTTATTTTTTGATAATATATTTCCAAATCACTCAAATTGCCTTCGAAGCACTGAGGTTTAAATAAGCTATCATGCTTGCTTATAAATAATTCATCTACATATCCTAAAAATGTGTTCATTAATTCTTCTCTAGATACATCAAAGGGGACCTTTAGTAAATTCCACTGTATTTCTTCTCTTAACTTATATTTCTTTATTCTATCTAAAATTATTATATATTCGCTGATATCCATTTTAGTATAATAATTCAGCTTTTCTTCCCTAGTACTCCATAAAGCTAATTTTTCACTTAAGGGCAATCCTTTAATCTTAAGTATTGCATCTGATGGTCCAATAACTGCTCTTTCTATATTTTTATCTGCAGTCTCAAGCCTCTCTCTTATAAAATCTTGAGTATCTCCCAAGCTAGCTACATATCCCACATCATATATACCAATTCGTCCTGCACGGCCAGCTATCTGCTTCACTTCTTGTGAAGTTAATTCTCGTATTTCTTCACCATCGAACTTTCTTATATTTACAAAAATAATTCTTCTAATAGGAAGATTAACTCCCATTCCAATTGCGTCCGTAGTTACTAAAACTTTTGTTTTTTTATTTACAAACTCTTCATACTGCATTTTTCTAACTTCTGGAGGCAAATCTCCATATATCACACTGACTTTTATACCTTTGCTAGAATAATTTTGTGCTATCTCCAGCACTCTCTTTTTAGAAAACACTACAACAGCATCGCCCGCTTTAACATCTTTATAATTAAAGCTTTTATTTTCAACCTCCAGCGGAATTGCTCTTGTATATTCCTTTATTTCATACTCATCCCTACAGTCATTTATAATTGTTTCTAATATGTTCCTTGCATTAGCTGCTCCACATATATGAATTTCATCACACTTTAAGCCAAGAAGTGCCCTACTCCATGCCATTCCCCTGCGCTCATCGCTAATCATTTGAATTTCATCAATAACAGCAATATCATAATGTTCCATTAAGTTAAGCTTTTCTATTGTGCAGGAAACATGAGTTGAACCTGGTCTTAATACTTCTTCTTCACCAGTTAACAAATCACAAACTACTCCTTCGTTATTTAACTTCTCAAAATTCTCTAAAGCTAAGATTCTAAGAGGAGATAAGTATATTCCCTTTTTTGCTGTTTTAAGGCGTTCTACAGCATTGTAAGTTTTGCCTGTATTTGTCTCACCTAAATGAATATAAATTTTTCTTTTCATGTGTCTAGTCTCAATATATTCGTCTTTAGGATTATCTGGGAACCTTTCTTCAAACTCTTTAGCAATTAACTTTGGTATATGATGCTTAGTAAGTACTGTCATAAATCCTGAGTTTAAAAAAGCATTATAATTTCCTCTTAACACGTCATAAAAATCAAAATCCGTACCATTTTTCTTATTATAATACTCCAGCATTCTTTTTGATGTTTCCTCTAAAAGCTCTTCATACCTATCATATACATCCCTAAAATCCCTAAAGCCTTCCCTTTCCATTTCCTTTAGCTTTCTTAACTTTTTTCTTATGGAAACTTCTTGTTCTATAAGCGCTCCTGGTTTCGAGTGATATACAATCTCTTCAATTTGATTAATTTGACTCTTTAACTTTTTAAATTCCCTTTGTGCCCCATTCTTTTTCATTTATCTTCCTCCATGTAAAACATTTAATATATCAATATTATGTTCTCCTATTCTATGATATTTATAATTATACATTTTATTCTCTTTCTATAATTTAATCTCATTATTTTCAATTGTGTTGTGATTCATTTTATAGCAAATTCATTACTTTCATCTATCATATAAGTATATTGAATTATAATCATATGACGCTTAAGTAAAATTTGCAACCCTTTTTTGGTTATTTATTAGTTATATTTAGTTTACGTGTTGAATATTAATTTAATGTATTGTATAATTATGCATTATAATAACTTTGCCATTGTTTATCATTTAATATAATTTTTTAAAGGTGTTGTTGTTCATGTCCTTATCTAAAGAAATAAATTCTGTACCCAAGCTTCTAACTGAAGCAAAGGATTCAATATTATTTACAACAAATCGTCCTAATGTAATAATGGAACACGGTAAAGGTATGTATTTATGGGATACATCTAATAAATGCTATCTTGATTTTATGGGTGGATGGGCTGTAACTTCCCTTGGTCATTGTCCAGATGTAATAAAAACCGCCCTCACTAATCAATCTAATACACTTATCAATGCTAGTCCCGCATATTACAATAAGCCAATGCTTGAGTTTGCAAAACTACTTACAAATATTTCTTGCTTTGATAGAGTGTTTTTTATTAATAGTGGTTCTGAAGCAAACGAAGGAGCAATCAAACTTGCTAGAAAATACGGTGAAAAGTATTTAAATGGAGCATATGAAATAATTACTACCATAAATAGTTTTCATGGAAGAACTCTTGCCACAATGTCTGCCACTGGTAAAAAGATATGGGATAAATTATATGAACCAAAAGTTCCTGGTTTTAAACATGTTCCTTTAAATGATATAGACGCATTAAAACAAGCCATAACTCCAAAAACATGCGCAATAATGCTAGAACCTATTCAAGGAGAAGGCGGTGTAAATGAAGCAAGCACTGATTATTTTAAAGCTATAAAGCATTTATGTGATGAAAACAACCTTCTACTAATTGTTGATGAAGTACAAACTGGGCTTGGAAGAACAGGAAAGATGTTTGCGTATGAATACTATGGTATTGAACCAGATATTATGACACTAGCAAAGGGCATAGGTGGTGGATATCCTCTATCTGCATTATTGGCCAAGGAAAAACTAAATATATTTGAAGCAGGTGATCAAGGTGGAACTTACTCAGCTCAACCACTTGGAATGGCTGTTGGATCAGCCGTCGTAAAAGAAATCATAAGCAAAAACTTATCAAAAAATGCTAAGCTTCAAGGTGAATATTTAACTTCTAAACTAGAAGAAATAAGCTCTAAATACAAACTTAAAAATATTAGAGGTAAAGGTCTTCTTATAGCCTTTGACTTACCAACTGAAAATGGAAGTGAAATTGTAAGTGAATGCTTAAAGGAAGGTTTGTTAATAAATTCTCCAAGACCATCAATAATTAGATTAATGCCACCTTTAATAGTAACTGAAAAAGATACTGATAATATGATATCAATTCTTTGCAAAGTTTTAGATGAAAAACTTAATATCAATTAATTCTATATTATAAATACAAAATTAAAGGAAGACTTATTATAGTCTTCCTTTTTCCATTTTAATTACAAACCTATAAATATTAAAAAATTATATAAATATCCAAGTAATATGGCACTAATGAGTAAAATACTTACATAAAAGAATACAGCTTTCTTTTTCATTATAGTTAAACTTCCAGTTATTGCTCCAATGCTTGTTCCTGGTCCTGTAATCATAAATGCAAGAACTGCTCCACCACCGCCACCAGCATTCATCAATGTTTTTATTAATGGAATAGCACTAGCATCACTTACATACAAAGGAACGCCTATTAATGCAGCTAGTGGAACAGAAAATATATTTTTTGCTCCAAATAATGACACGATTATTGAAGTAGGTACAAATTTATTGATCAAATATCCAATTGCAGCAAAAACAGAAAAGTATACTAAAATTTTTTTAACTCCCAAATTAAAAAATACACTTAATAACTTATCTAATTTGTATTTTTTAATAAATTTGCTTGAATTTTTATTATCACTTTTTGAGCAGCATGTCTCATTCAAATATTCTTTAGTTGCATTTTTGGAGCAGCATGAACTCTTTAGGTTAACTGGTTTTAAAATTTTAGTTCTAGTAATCTTTTTAGTTTGCTTTGAACAAGAACAGATTGCAGCTTCATTATTAGAGAACCTCACTTGATCATCAAAGAAGCTTGTATTCTTTTCTAAATAATAACTAATATTACCTGCAGCTATTCCAATAATTATGGATGAAGCAGTTAAAGCTACAGCGAATTTTACACTTATTATTCCTGATAACATTACAAATAAATCTGGACTCATAAGTGGTGATGAAGTAATAAAGGCCATTATCGGTCCCCAAGGAAGTATAGTGGTAAGCATTGAAACAATAACAGCCATGGTACCACAGGAACATAACGGTGTAAATGCTCCAAAAGCTACACTTCCCAGAATAGATGCCTTTTTACGTTTCATGAGTAATGCCTTAAATTTTTCAGGATCAACATATACATTGAGAACACATGCAACTATTATTCCAAAAGCTAATGGGACAGAATCATGTAAAAGAGTATGCAGTACATAAAAAGCAGTATCTTTAATTAAATTAAACATTTTTTTATTCCTCCTCAAACAAAATGTTTGTATTATACAAGTATTTTGTAATATTAATTCTTATAATTTATATTTATTGGAAATATATTATTTGTATCATACAAATAATATATTGTAAAATCCAGCTAAATCCTAGCAGCAATTAGGATTAGCTTTCTCAAATGCTTTTTGAAGTATATTAACTGACTTTAATATTTCCTCAACTTGGCCTTCAGGTATATTTTCAATTATTTTTTTATAATATGCCTTAACTGAATCACTTAATTTAGAAGCTGCCTCAATACCTTTTTCCCTAAGACTTACAATAACGATCCTTTTATCATTATCATCCTTGGATCTTGAAATATACTCATCTCTCACAAGCTTATCTAAAATTCTAGTCATTGTACTTGAATTTAAGTTCATCTTTTCACTTATTTCATTCATAGAAAGACTTCCAAATTTACTTATCTCCAATAATGTATAACATTGAGTAGTTGTAAAGCCATGTATTTTTATTTGATCTCTTTCAAACAGTTGAAACACCCTTACAAGCTTTTGTATCATTTCTCCAACTTCATCAATGCAGCAGTTATTGCTGACCTCATTACACTTTGTACATTTCATATTTTTCACTTCCAATATTCATATCGATTTAATTACTTTAAAATAACTATACCACATTTATTTGTATGATACAAGTATTTTGTAGATAGGCAACTTGGAGCCTTAAAATTACAAAATCCTAGTTTATCTAAGATTTATAAAGCTTTATTTAAACCATTCCGAATCAATATTACTTCACTATGCCCGAAAAGCAAGGAGTATTTTTCTCCGTTTCTCTACGAAAAATACACTGTTAACAAGATTTAACAATGAAAATGATTATAAATTGCTTAAATAATGTATACAAAGATTTATGCTAAAATTCAGTAGGTACGGAGGAATTTTTTCCTTGCACTACTGTGGGAATGAAGTAACAATGCTGAAGGAACGGTTTAAAAAAATTCTAATAAATCTTGATTCAAAAATTGTAAAATACTTAGATTTTTCAATCTGTTTGAGCGATAGCGAGTATAAACATACGCGTGGTTTGGGCTAATATATATGCGTAATACAAGTTAAAGAAGGATAATGGGATTACATCCCAAACCCCGTATATGATCGTTATCCTTCTAGAACCCAAAGCAACTACTTTTTTTAAATAACCACTTAGATTTATAGGGCTTTTTTAACGCGACGAAGCATTGTTACTTCACAACTTCCAGTTTGTAGTGATAAACTTGATATAATCAATTTCAACCTTCCATGTTGCTTATCTTTATTCAATCCCTACTACCTTACTTCTATGTTCCATTAAAACTGTGTCATGCCATATACCATTCGACATTTTTGCAACTTTCTCTCTTATTCCTATCTCCCTAAAACCACAGCTTTTATGCAGCGCTATGCTTGAACTATTTTCTCTTATAATTGCGGAGTATAAAGACCAAATTCCATTTTTCTCTGATAACTTTATTAAATTGCTTAATATGCTTTTTCCTACCCCTTTACCCCTATAAGCTCCTCCTATATATATGCTAACTTCTGCAACACCTTTATAAACGCATCTACTTGAAGTAGGACTTAGTGCTGCCCAGCCAAGTACATTTTTACCATCATAAGCAACTAATCTACACACCTTCATATGTCCTTTGTCCCAATCTTCAAAACTTGGAAGCTCTGACTGAAAAGTAGCTTTCCCTGTATTAATTCCTTCCATGTATATTTTAGCTACAGCTTCCCAATTTTCAGATTTCATTTCTTGAATACTATAATCCATTCTTAATCAATCCTTTCTAATTTGACTTCCATTTTTTCTTTATTCTTATTGGCGAGTTCAAGCATTTCATCAGTCATATCAAGCCCATATACTTTTCCAGTATCACCTACATATTTGGATGAAATAAATACATCTATTCCTCCTCCGCTTCCTAAATCTAATATAACCTCCCCTTTTTGCGGATTACCAAGTGCCACTGGATTAGCACACCCAAGCGATGCATTTACAGCTTCATCAGGTAACCCATCAATGAAATCTTTTGTATACACCTTCGAATTATTAGTTACATATGAGCAGCAAGATGTAGTGCACCCACAATTTCCACTTGTTTGTTTAATGACTTTACTTGCTATCTTTCCGTAATATTCTTTAACCTCTTTTTTAACATCACCTTTCATAAAACCATCTCCTAACAACATTTATTTCCATGTATAACGTCAATAAGTATCTTTAAGCTATCTAGTTACTTGTTCTTCTTTTATCTTGTGGAATAGACACAAATATTTTTTTATAGTAGTTATTCATGTTTTCTTCTATTGTTTTAAATACCTTTATGCCCTTATCAGTAAGCTTTATAACAATATAGCGTCTATCCTCTGGATGTGCTTCTCTAACTACCAAATCATCATCTACTAATTTATTTATAGTCCTGCTCATCGTGCTTTTATCTAAGTTCAAAATCTTAGCAAGTCCATTTAAAGAAATTTCCTTTGCTCTACCAATTTCTACAATAGCATGGCACTGAGACATGGTAACTCCGTGACAATTTGAATCAGATTTTTCTAAAATACCAAGGTCTCTTACTAATACTCTAATTAATTCACGTAAATAATTACTTTCTTCTTTTTCCATAAAACCACCTCAATTCAATTGTAATATAAAACAGTTGTGTTTTGCAACAACTGTTTTATACCTGAGGTTAGAAACAGAACTTTGAATGTTGGAAATATGTCTCAACATATATCAAGATTGGACCTTACGATATCTTGTGCGACAAGTGTAAATTATATGGTTTACAGTATCTAAACGCCGTTGAAATAATAAAAACAATAAACAAAAGCACCATATCTACTATTCTCATTTTTCGCTTTTCTTCACCTAAAATTATATTACATGTGCTTCTTAAATTAGTTTTTACTAGAGAAGCTAATTCTTTTAGAACTGATCTTTTTTACGGGCCGCTCATAATGCTTTATGCGTGGTGTAGTAAAACCTATAAAACACCTTTTTTTACAGCCTCCTATAGATATATTGCTTGTATAATCTTGGTACTTACATTTTCAAACTTTTAGCTTGTTTATCTATATAGATAAACAAGTTGAAAAGTAAAAATTAGTAATAGTAATTTTTACCATAAGCAATAGATTTGATTTGAGCTATGTTGAGATTGAATTTTTCCATATCCGTTTCTCTACGAAAAATAAATAATTTAAATACGTTAAAGATTTTCCGTAGGGAAACGGAGGAAAATCAACCTTAGCTTTTTATTGAAGATAAAAAAATTCACCTTTTCGCATAGCGAAAACCTTAGTCTTTTAACAAACGAAGTGAGTTAAAACCCTTCACTATAGTGTTCGACAAATTCCAGTTGGTCAGGATAAATTTGGAGATTGCAATTTTAAAGTTTCAAGTTGTCTACCTATATATAATTGAAGCAACATAGTAAACATTTCTACATAATATGAAAAGGAGCAGATAAAAGAAAACTGGGGATGAGAATATGGTTAATGAATTAAGAACAAAAACAAAAGCTCAGATGCAAGAACAGAGTGTTAATACACCTAAAAATGAAGGAATAATACTAGATCTAAGTGATTTGCATTATACAACAGAGATTGATGAAAAAAATGAGGTATATCTTTTAACTAAAGATTTAAATAAAATTTACTTTGATGATCCTAAAAATACTTTAAGTTTAAGGGATATTGATTATATGGTTATCAGCGGAGACTTTGTTGAACGAGGTAATTCAGAAGCGTCTTTTGAAAAGGCATTTCATTTTATAGATATGCTCAGTAAAAGGCTGGGTATACCATATGGAAAGATAATTATAGTACCCGGGAATCACGATTTAAGCTGGGACATTACTATGGCAAGCTATCATTTAACTATGGGGACTCCTGGACCAAATGATAAGGTGGTTACAAACATTGGAAATGACTTGTATTATTTGAAAAGAGATGATGCACAGTGGTACAAAAAGTTTGCAAATTACAGCAAGTATTTATATGAAAGGTTGTATGGAGTTCCTTTTCCTGAGAATCCTAAGGATCAGCTTAAAGTTATAATGGGAGATTTTATCGATAACAAAAAAATAGCATTTTTTTATGTTAAACACTGCGTCACAAATTGATCAGTTTAATCGTGAGGTAACCTATTTTGATACGCAAGGTTTAATAAAGGCTTCAAGGCAGCTTCCCAAAGAGGATATAATAAAGATAGCAGTAGGACATCATCCTGTGAATCTTGCAGGCAGCTATGGAGATGATATCCCTTTTGCAAATGCCATGCAAAATGAGAACTTCAAGATTTATATGCACGGACATGTCCACAGAATTATAAGCTTGGATTACTTAAATCCTCAAAATGTAAATCCTAACATGATTATGATTGGGGCAGGAGCTTTAAGTGTTGGACAGAGTGGTTTAATTCCTGGCGTTCCAGAAAGATATAATATAATAAGAATGACTAAAACAGATAAAGTTAACAAATTACTTGTGGAAGTAAATACTCGTCAGCGTGAATATATAGGAACTTATTGGCAGTCGGCATATATATATTACGAGGAAAATGGGAAAAAACTTAGTAATATATGGAGAAATGTTATATAGGTTAAAGGTATTAGACATTTGTTAGTAATATGCATTATAATCATATATATAGATCAAAGCTTATTTAGTGCAGATGAAGGAGGAGTGCTTTTATGGGAGGGCATGTTATTTATGCATAGCAGAGGCTATTGCATAATGAATAAAAATTAAAGTTAAGAGATAGCCTTTGCTCAATCCTAAAATAAAAATTATATTTAGGAGGAGCATTGAGATGAGCTATGCAAACGCTAGGGACATTTTGCCTAACGAAGTATTAGAAATAATTCAAAAATATGTAGATGGTGAATATATTTATATACCTAGGAAGGAAGAAAATAAAATGGCCTGGGGTGAATTAACCAAAAGTAAAGAAGAACTTAAGGTTAGAAATGATAGAATATATAAAGATTATTTAGAAGGAATATCAGTACAAAGTCTTTCGAAAAATTATTATTTATCACCAAAAACTATACAAAAAATTATTTCTAAAAAAAGAAAATATGAGAATACTGAAGGTTCTATCTAATTTTTGTTAGATGGAGCTTTTTTATTTATGAATTAAGTAGTAGAGTGGCTATATTAAGCTGTATGGTAAAATTTATGACAGCTTAACCGAGGGTGGAATGTATATTGAAGCTGATTATATAGCTAAAAATCAAGAATTTGAAGATTTTCGTTATTCAGAGTTTAAAAAAATAGAATTGAAATGGAAGAAGGGAAGTGCTGCAATTGTTTTTGGAATAAAATAGTTGTAGTTTTTGTTTAAATGGTATAATAAATAAAAAGTGTCAGGAAAGGTTGTAAAGTTATGCACATTTCAAACAAAGAGGCCTATAAAAGATTAGAAGAAAGAATTAATAGATTTCCTCAAGGGGCACCTCCCTCCAAAACACTGTATAAAATACTCAGTATGCTTTTTAATGAAAAAGAGGCAGGACTTGTAGCTATGCTGCCGATTAAGCCATTTACTGTGAAAACTGCAAGTGACATTTGGAAAATGACTGAGGTTCAAGCTGAAAATATACTTCAAAAGCTTGCTTCAAAGGCTATTCTTATGGATATTGATTATGATGAAAAAAAGGAGTACTGTCTTCCACCTCCAATGATAGGATTTTTTGAGTTTTCTCTTATGAGAACTAGGAATGACATTGACCAAAAGGCTTTATCAGAGCTTTATTTTCAGTATTTAAATGTGGAAGAAGATTTTATTAAGGATTTGTTTTTAGGAACGGAAACTAGGTTTGGAAAAGCTTTTGTACAGGAAGGGGTTCTTTCAAGGCAAAATGAACTAGAGATAATGGATTATGACAGAGCCAGCAATGTAATAAAGGAAGCTAGGTTTATTACGGTAAGTATGTGCTTTTGTAGGCATAAGATGCACCATCTAGGTAAGGATTGTTACGCACCTATGGAAACTTGCCTGACCTTTGGAAATAGTGCTTATACCTTAAGTAAACATGGGTATGGTAGGGCAATAGAGGCATCAGAGGCTTTGGATATATTAAACATGGCATATGATTATAATTTAGTTCAATGTGGAGAGAATGTCAGGAGTGGTGGAGTTTTTCTTTGCAACTGCTGTGGCTGCTGCTGTGAGGGGATGCAGGCAATTAAAAAATTTGGCTACTTAATGCTATTCAAACTACTGCATTTATTCCAAAGATTATTGAAGAAAACTGTGTTGGATGCGGTAAATGTGCAAAAGCATGTCCTATTGATGCTATGAAGGTTGATGCTGTAACGCATAAGGCTAAAAATGATGAGGATATATGTCTTGGCTGTGGTGTTTGCGTTAGAAATTGCCCTAAGAAGGCTATATATCTTAAAAATAGAGAAAAGCAGATAATAACTCCAGCTAATACAACTCATAGAATTGTACTTCAGGCTATTGAAAAGGGGAAGCTTCAAGAGCTTATTTTTGATAATAAAGCGCTTTCTAGCCACAGAGCTATGGCGGCAGTTTTATCCGCAATACTGAAGCTTCCACCTGTAAAAAAGGCTATGGCAAGTAAACAAATGAAGTCGGTATACTTGGATAAACTTTTAAGTAAATCAGACTAAACTATGAATTTTATTTATTAGTTTTTTGGGCTTTGTTTCTTGAAATTAGCATTAATGATAATACAAGACCAACTGCCATAAGTAGAGTAGCAATCGCAATAGAATGCTCAAAACCATTAAAAATAGCCATTACTTCATTATGTGAAGTATTTAAATAACTATTTTGAAAAGCTGTCATAATACCAACAAATAATGCTGAACCTAAAGCACCAGCTATTTGCATAGCAGTATTAACAATTGCAACACCATCTGGGTTACTTTTAGGTGGTAACTGACTAAGTGCAGTTGTTTGGGTAGGTGACATAGTCATAGATTGTCCTACCATTATAAAGCAGTACATAATAGTAATTTGCAATATCGAAGTTGATGGTGTGGCTCGTGATAATAGGAAGGTAAAGGCAAATATAATTGTAAAACCAGCTGGAATTAATATTTTACCACCTACTTTATCATAAATATTGCCAGTAAGTGGAGTTAGCACAGCACCAATAAGAATTGCAGGTAATAAAACAAGAGCCGATGTGAAAGACGATGTTTTTAGCCCGGTTTGCATGAGTAAAGGTATTATTATGTTTATTGAAAATTGGAACATCTGTATTATCATAATTAGAATTATACTTATTGAGAATACTGGATGTTTGAAAGTTCTTATTTCTAGTATTGGCTGCTTTAAGGATAATTGGCGTTTTTCATAGCAGATTAATGCTATTAGTCCAACTGCAAAAATAATTACAGTAAATCTGATATTTGTGGTTCCTGCAGAACTTACTGCATATATAATCCCTGCAAAACCTATTGAGGATAATGCTATAGATAAGTAATCAATTTTAGGCTTTGTTATTGAAGAAGTATTTTTGCAAAAACATAAGACCGCCAATTATGCAAATAACTAAAATAGGAATCAACAAAATAAATAGTGAATGCCAAGAAAAAGATTGCAGTAGTAATCCAGAAACAGTTGGACCAAGTGCAGGACCTAAAGTAAGGACAGAAACACATAAGCCCATTATTGAACCGTGTCTTTCAGGTGGAGTTATAACTAACGCTGAATTCATCATTATAGGTATTAACATTCCGGTACCCAATGCTTGAATTAATCTTGAAATTAATAAGGTTATAAACGAATTAGAGAGTACAGCACATATTGTTCCAAGTAAAAATAATAACATTGCGCCTACATATAGTTGTTTTGTAGTAAAGGTATGCATAAGAAAAGCTGTAACTGGTACAAGAATTCCAACTACCAATACATATCCGGTCGTAAGCCACTGAACTGTGGTAGCTGAAACATGCATTTCTACCATAAGCTTTGGAAACGCTACATTTAATATAGTTTCATTAAATAAAGATATGAAACTTCCTAAGAGAAGTACAAACATAATAGCTTTTGCATTATAGTGCGCGGCTTCTCTTTCTTCAACTTCGATTTTTTCTTCACTCATAAATAAATTCTCCTTTTTTAATTATATAGACCAGTTGTTATAATAACTGCAAAATAGCTTACAAATAAGCTATTTATTTTTTAAATAATTATTTAATAGAATTTCAATTTGATTGCTAACTGTTAAAAGGGCTGTAGAATCTTGTTCAGTAACTGCTACTGTGATGGCACCTTCAATTGTAATTTGAATAAAGTTACCTAATTCCTCTGCAATTTCCTTAGAAAAACCACTTTCAATTAGTTTTTTAGCATACATAGTCCCTAAAACCATAAAAGCTTCACTGCAGGCTTTTCTTAGGGGTTCACTCGATAAATAAGTTTCTAATGCTATTAGGCTTATAGATAAATCCTGAAGCTTCATATCCTTTTTTAAATCATTTATTATATTTTTTATAAGATGTTGAATAGAATCAATAGGATTTTTATATTTATCTAATGTAAATTTTAATCTATTTGTGATGGCTTCATTTGCAAGTTTAATAGCTTCTAACGCTAATTCTTCTTTTCCATTAGGGAAGTAATAATATAGAGAACCTTTAGGTGTGCCGCTTTCTTTTAGAATTTCGTTCAAGCCTGTAGCATTGTAACCTTTGACTTGAAAAAGCTTTGATGCTGTTAAAAGTATCTTTTCTTTTGAATTAGTTTTACTATTCATAAAATATAAGTCCTTTCATAAAGCAATTATAATGACTGGTCTATATACAGTATACTTAAATTTTTTTACATATGTCAAGAGCTAATACAATGCTCATAGCCTTGTATCGACTCTTAAAAAATAAAGAATTGCTAATTAATAAATTCGACAATACCAAGTATTATAAGAAGTATGCCTGAAATTAGAGGTGCATATTTACCCAAAACTTTTCCAAGTACATGAGTACCGAAGACTTCTCCAATTATAATTGTAATAATACTGAATATAAAGGTAAAAGCAACTGTAAAGGTGATATTTACTCCAGTTATACTTGCAGCTATTCCTGTACCAAGATTATTAAAAGTTAGTCCAAGTGCCACGAATGAAGCTTCCTTGATATTTATGTCACCGGATTTATCTAAATCAGAGGTTTCAGCATATTCAAGCATATCAGTAATATCCTTTAAAGAAAGTTCTTTTTGTTTAGTATTATTCATAAGCTTTATGATACTTTGTATTATAAAATATATGCCTAGAATAATGATTATTATGGCACCTAAGGAGTTAGCTACATAGTGAGGTAAAAGTTTTGAAATATATTTTCCAATTGACATAGATAAAAATGTTCCTATGGATGTAACAATAGCTATTAAAAGATTTGCAAATGTTCCTATTTTTATGTTTTTTACTCCGTAAGCAATGCCTATAACTAGGTTATCTAGATTGGAAGATAAACTAAATAGCAGTGCAGATAAAATTAATATCATAGATTACTTCCTTATTAATTGGTTACATTATAATATATGATATTTGATTTTTATGGTTCATATAGCTAAAAATATACCACATAAAGTATAATTTATATTGATTAATTTATTTACAATGATAATATGTATTTAAAAAAAGTTATTTCTAATATGAGGTGATCAAATGAAAAGTTTAGTAGTTTTTTATTCATTGGAGGGTCATACAAAATTTATTGCTAATCTTATTGCAGGAGAATTAAAATGTGATTTGCTTGAATTGCAGCCACAAAAAGAAATTCCTAAAACAGGATTTAGAAAGTTCTTTTGGGGTGGAAAAAGTGCAATATTTAAGGAAAAGCCGAGCTTGAAAAATAAAATTCCTAACCTAGAGCAATACGACACAATATTCATTGGCACACCTATTTGGGCAGGTACGTATGCACCACCGATAAATACTTTTATTTCTGATAATGAAATAAAACAAAAGAACATTGCTTTTTTTGCTTCCCATGGAGGTGGCGGTGCAAAAAAATGTTTTATGAAATTGCAAGATGTTTTAAAGGATAATAATATAGTTGGAGCAATTGATTTTGTAGACCCTAAAAATGATGATGAAGAGAAGAAAAGTGAAATTAAAAAATGGATTAATGATGTAATAATTCCAAAGTTGAATTGATGAATATAGTATTAGCAAAAGGGATTTTGTAAACTATTCATTTTTTCTTCATAGTATGTAACGAGGGGTGGAGATTAATGAATAGTGATATCGTTAAATATAAAGTGAAAAAAAACGTAAACCCACAAGCAATAAACGAAAATAAAGCTACGGTAAAAAAAGCCGCAGAATTTACACAACTAATGAAAGAATCAGCAAACTTAATGTTTAAAATTCCAGTGTTTTTGAGTCATCCAAGTAGACTTAACACGGTGCAGCAGCAGTTTGTTGATGAAATAATAAGGCAGATTAGAAAGGCACTGCTTTTTCCAAGAACTTTACCAGTTACAGAGCAATATCCAGAAACACCATTAACTAATATTCGTCGGATGATTTTATCTAGTTATGGAATGGTATCTCTCAATTTAAAACAGAGACAGGTTAGGGTTATTCAAAACAATCTTAATAATCCTGATGGACAGATAGTTTGGGAAGGAAGTCCATATGCACAAATTGAACCTGCAATGGCTTATCAATATGGGCTGCCGTTGCTTTTAATAAGGGAAGTAGAGGTTGAAAATAGTGGCATTTGGTTTGTGGGAGCAGGGCCTTTTTTGATATTGGAATGGAATTCTAATGCAGCAAATCCAATTGAAACATTTTTTAAGAAAACTGACTGGAAATCAATTTTTCAAAATTGGGTTGGGCATGTAAGAGAGGGTTACTATATTCAAACACAACCTCAATTTCAATATAGCTGCTCCAATAGTGAAGAAATGTAATCCTACGCGGGGTTTGGGCGGAGCCCATTATCCTTCTAGAACTAAAAGCAAGCACTGTTTAAGCAACAGGCAAAATAAAAAGCAAGAAGAAATCAAGAACGCGATTAAGTTCTAAGATTTACCTGAGAGAAACGAAAGGTAAATCCACCTTCACTGTACTCTGTACTTTGTACTCTGTGCTCTGAATCAACTTCCAGTTTAATAGGATAAACTTGGCATTATCATTTTCAACCTTCCATATTGTCTATCCATAAATAGGCCTATATAAAACTAGGCTTTTAAAACTCAATATGAAAATCCATATTAATTTTGGTTAATTAATATTAGCAATTAGTTGGTATCATACTTACTTCCTCCTCAAGTTTTTACTATGGTTCAAGAATACATTATTCCTTTTACTCACGCAACCTCTTACTTAATTCATAAACAAAAATGCGTCAAGTCTATAAATTATCAGCTATATTTTTAATCGCTTTAGTGATAATAGTTGCCATTTCCCTACTATCACTGATAAGCTTGGAACTCTTACAAACGGAATTGGAACATTAAATAATAATTCAAAACTTTTAGTAAATGGCTTACAAACAACTAATAATGGAAGTATAACCTTAGAAAAGGGACTACATACTGCAGCCGATAAGATAGGTACCCTAACAGATGGTTTAAAGGTATTAAATGCCTGTTCTAATTCTTTAATGAATGGTTTGTAGACCGTTAACCAAGGAACAGGTCAGCTTAACAATGCTTTAAATAATGGATACAATAATATGGATAATAAACTTAAATTTAGTTCCGAGGATATGTCCAAGTTTTTGAACAGTTTTTTTGAAAAATTCACACTAGGCTCAGCACTTGTAGCTTTACAGGCAATAATTTTAAGTTTTGGTGTTATTGAAATATTAAATATTAATGCTGCAGTTAGCTTATTCTGGAGGAACTTTTCCAATAGAAACTGCACCAGCATTTTATAGGGTAATTAACAATATCGTACCTATGTCTTATTCCGTAGATACACTTAGAATGACTACATCAGATATAAATAAATTTGTATTAAACTATAATATGATAATATGCTGCTCGTTGTTTAAAAATGAACTTGTTAATTTCCAAGTGTTATATGATTACTTCCATCCAAATTCATTTTATACCATGAATTATCGCTGCTATTTATATAATAAATTTGATTTTCTAAAATATAAAAATTATTAATATCTTGACCTATTTTAACTGGATTACTTCCATCCAAATTTGCCTTATATAATATACTATTTTCATCTGCACTATAATACATACTGTTACCTGCAAAATTAACACAATTTAAGTTTTTTACATTCAAATTTAATGCTCCAGTTCCATCCTCATTTGCTCTACCTAAGTTAAATTTTGATATATAATCTGAACTATTAGTTCCATAATAAATCATGCCATCATATATATACAGTGGTCCTCTTACTTTGCTAATAATAGTAGTACCCGTATCTCCTGAAACAGCATCTGCCTTAATTTTACTTACGGTTCCACCATTATTGCAGTAAATATAATTTCCGTCTAGTGCAAATTCTCCTTCAAATATGTCACTCTTTCCTATCTCCTCGGCACCAGTACCATCAACTTTCATTTTAGAAACATATTCACCTAGTCCATTATAATTATGATAGTATATATAATCTCCTTGTACATAAATTTCCTTAACCTCTACATCTGATACTTTATATGGTCCTGTACCATCTGATTTTACTTTGTATATTTTTCTGTCATCATTATTGACAAAATAAATCCAGCCATTATTTACGCTTATATATTTTGCAGTATCTTTACTTAACTTAAAATTACCAGTTCCATCGCTTTTAATTTTGTAAAGTCCATCAGTGGCACTATAATAAAGCCATTCTCCATCCGATGCAATCTCCCCACCGTTAACTAAATTGGCGTTACTACTTACATCTTGATTTATACTAAAATTCATTTTCACATCATTACTTAAATTTTTATTATCAGTTGAATAAATATCCTTTTGTACATTTAAAGTATATTTTTCTCCCAAACTATATCCTTCACTTGGTGGACTAACTAAAATCTCATTGTCACTATTTCCTTTGCTTACACTGACTTTAATATCATCCTGCTTATTATCAAATACATGAACTTTATTTTTGACTTTATCATCAAATTTAACTGCCTTACTAAATTTTATAGTCCATGTCTTATACTTACCAACAACCTGATTATCTACTATTTGAGCATGAACTGTTAATGATTTCAAAAATACTAAACAAAAAACAGCCATCGCTACCTTAGAAATCTTACTCATAACACTTATACCCCCTCAAATTCAAATTTTTTCCATTTACTATTATACTACAAATGTAATAAAATATTAAATATTTTTATAAAGCTGTATTTAAATAACATCCTGTACTTCCCTCAAATTCACTTTTAATTTTTTCTAACACTTCTTTGCTTCCATCTTCTAAACTCAAAGTAACCTCCATAGTGCCAAGATTAAAAGATGGATTCTTCTTTAGCTTTATCCCTTCTTTCACACAAAGTCTTACTACAATATTAATAACTTCATTTTGGTTTACAGAATTTGATATAGACATGTTCCATCCTATGTCTTTTGCAATAGACCCTATTTTTTCTGCATATTTTCTTCCTATTATAGGTGAAATAAAACTAAGCTCTAGGTTTCCTTTAGATTTAATGCTTTTCTTATAAGGTTTATGCTTTTCACCTTGAAAACAGGTATCTATATATTTTAATGCTTCATTTTGCTCCATCATAGGTGAGTTTCCCGCTGACATTACGCAGCTATCATTAATTGTGCTTTTTATATTATTACTGCCTTGAAGAACTATATCAAAGCCAGTTTTCTTCTTAAATTCTTCTTTCTCAGCTTCAAACCCCTCTACTTTATCATCAGTTAACACTAAAACTTTGTTTTCATTAAGCAAAAATGATATTTTCTTTATAGTTAAATTTAAAAATAGAGTTCTTATTAAATTTTCTAAAGCATTATTATTTGTTTCCTTATTGATTTCAACCTTCCATTCAAATTCACCTTCAAAATCAGATATAATATTACTTATATCCTTATTTACTGCTCTTGGAAAATCAAAAACAAGTATTACTTTCTTTTCTCCCAATTTAATGCTTATCTTTTTAAAAGCATATCCATTAAAATGTTCTCTAATTAAATCATTTATTTCATTTGGTTTTAATTCTTTAGGCTTAAGATCCTCTTCTACATCTTCTTTTGACCTTGCTTTAAACATAAAAAATCTTCTAACATCATTTTCAAAGTATGGTGAATTTAAAAGAACGTTTTTCATGCTTTCAAATTCCACAGAATTAAAAACAGCATTTCCCTTCCATATAACAAGAAGTTCTTCTATAGTAAATAGTCTTTCATTATAGTTTTCACGTACAAATTTCCAAAGCTCCTCTACATTTTCTTCACTAATCTCATCCTTACGGCTTAATAAATGTTCAAGCTGTCTTTTTAGCTGCTTTCTAGGAACTCTTATATTTACCTCTATTGTTTCTCCATCTTTAGGCACATATACTCTCCCCATCACATCACTAGCTATTTCACTTGCAAGACCTTCAATAACGCTTTCTTCTCCATGAACAAGAAATATATTTCTTGAGCTAAGCTGCTCAGCCAGTGCTTTTATCTCATTCTTATCACTATGAGCCGAAAGTCCAACCTTCTCTATGCTGCATTTTACAGGAATACTTTTTCCGTTTATATCCATAGTTCTCTCTTCTTTAGGAAGTTCTATGAGGTTCAAAAGTTTTCTGCCCGGAGCTTCCTCATCCTGATATCCTGTTATAACAATATACCCGTTTTCCATTCCTGCTATTCTTTCTCCGTAATATTGGCTAGGTCCTCCTGTCATCATTCCAGAGCTTGATATAATAATTACTGTTTCCTCGGAATCTAGAAGCTTTTCTCTTTCCTCTTTATTCTCTACAGGAGAAATATTGTCATCATAAAAAGGTTCCGTTCCCCTTAATATTTTCTTGCCAAGGCTCCCTTTTAAATAAAGTGGGTTATTTTTATATACCCTATTTATGTTTTTTATCATTCCGTCAACATAAACTTTAACTTTGGGAAGCTTACCTTTATTAATGGCACTTTTTATAATTAGTAAAACTTCCTGTGCCCTGCCTAGTGCAAAGGCCGGAATTAGCATTTTACCGTTATTTTTAATACAATCACTTATTACATCTATTAGCCTATCTTCTTCTATTTCTCTGTTGCTGTGAAGTTTATTTCCATAGGTTGATTCAAATATAGCTGCATCCGGTCTAAGCTTAGGTATTTTTGCTCCTTCAATAGACCTCTGCTTAAATATAGAAAAATCTCCCGAATAGAAAAGACTTCCTTCTTTTGAGGTTATATACACTCCTGCTGCCCCTGCAATGTGACCAGCCTGATAAAAACTCAATTTTATACCAGCTGCAATTTCAAATTCAACTTGATAATTAATTGTAAAAATCTTGCCCATCATATTTTCTACATCTTTTTCTGCATAAAGTGGTATTTCAGCTTCTCTGCTGTTCATAATTTTTAAGCTGTCATAAAGAAGCACCTTCGTAAGATCCTTTGTCATGTTGTTCATATAAATTCTGGCATTGGGATACTCCTTACTTATTAAAGGCAGTGCCCCTATGTGATCCATGTGTGCATGGCTTATTATGATTATATCTGCACCACCATTTTCTTGAATGGTACTAAAGTCTGGCAGTATATCTTTAGCCGCTCCCTGCCTTATTCCACAATCTAGAAGAATGTTCTTATCCATAAGCCTCGCAAGCATACAGCTAGCACCAACTTCTCTTGCTCCACCTAAAAATGATATTTTCAAATTTTCCACTTCCAATCCTTAACCTATATATTATTTACTAATTTCAAATTTTAAATTAGTTAAAAATCTTTTTGATACATTTAACTTACATAAATTGTGCACTGAAATCAATACATGTAAGTATATAAAAAGCCCCTATCCAAGCTGGATAAGGGCGCATTTCCATATTATGTTAGCCATTTTTGGCATGTTGGTCAATAGTTTAATTATTTTACTGTTATTTTATACTTATATCTTATAGTAAAAATGCAAGTCTGTCAACTAAAATTTAGATATTATATGAAAAACCTAGAAAAATTATTAAGATTACTTTGGCACCTATTGTAGTATAAAATAAGACTTAAATGCAAACTTTCGTTAAAGCCTGTTTATCTATATAATTAATAAGCACAGAAATCAGAGTACAAAGGTGGTGTTTAAGTGATTGAATTAAAAGAAATTTCTAAATCCTTTAAAGTTTCCAAGCGAAATGCTGGACTCGGTAATGCTTTTAAAGCTCTATTCAATAGAGAATATGAAGTAGTAAAAGCTCTTGAAAATATATCCTTTACAATTAATGATGGTGAAATGGTTGGCTATATAGGACCAAACGGTGCTGGAAAAAAGTACCACTATCAAGATTATGTGCGGCGTTCTCACTCCCGATAGTGGTGAATGTATTATAAATGGACGTACCCCTTGGAAAAACCGTATAGCTCATGTACGTGAAATTGGAGTCGTATTTGGCCAAAGGAGCCAACTCTGGTGGGATGTACCTGTTATTGACAGCTTTGAATTAATACGTGATATGTACAAGATTAATGAAAAACTTTTTAAAGCCAATTTGGATGAGCTTTCCGAGCTTCTTGATTTAGGGGAATTATTAAAAACGCCAGCACGAAACTTAAGTCTTGGCCAACGTATGCGCTGTGAAATTGCTGCTTCTCTGCTGCACAATCCAAAAACATTGTTTCTAGATGAACCAACTATAGGACTTGATGCAGTCTCCAAAATAGCTGTGCGTAATTTTATTAAGAGGCTTAACGCTGAAAGGGGCACAACTGTCATACTTACAACCCATGATATGCAAGATATTGAGGCATTAACCAATCGTATACTATTAATTGGAAAAGGCAAGATACTACTCAATGGAAGTCTAGATGAGCTAAAAAAACATGCATCCGAGCGCAAAACACTTGTGATAAAATACCGCGGGAAAGCACCTAAAATTTGTGCAGGAATGACAATTACTGAAGCTAGTGAAGGACAGCTTGTAATTTCCCTTGATCCATCAGCAGTGCAGGTCTCAGATGCAATTGGATATTTTGCCACGCAGACGGAATTACTTGACGTTTCAGTCTCTGACATAACTACTGAAGAAATGGTTGCCTCTCTTTATAAGGAATATAGCATATGAATATGTATATATCAGTATTCCGGATACGTTTTATAAACAACTTACAATATCGTGCTGTATCATTTGGAGCAATTCTTACAAGGTTTTTATGGGTCCTTATGGAAGTACTTGCATATTCAGCACTTTATCACACTGGCAATAACACTTTTCCAATGAAACTTTCACAGACGATTTCTTATATATGGATGCAACAAACATTAATAGTACTTTTCGCAGTGGTTTTTTCAGACGGTGAAATTTATTCTACCATTGAAAGTGGTTCCATTGCCTATGAACTCGTCCGCCCAATGAACTTATATGGCCGTTGGTTTTGTGAGTCCGCTGCCAACCGCATTACTTTTACAATACTTAACTGTCTACCTTCACTGCTTTTAGCACTTATCATGCCAAAGCCGTACAGAATGTGCATGCCGCTTGGTATGGCACAATTCCTTCTGTTTTTACTATCAACAGTACTTGCATTGTGCGTAGTTGTTTCATTTGCTATGCTTATGTATATTTCAATGTTTTATATACTGTCTCAGAGAGGTATAAAAATCATAGTTACTGCTTTTACATCATTTTTATCTGGAGGCATAATACCTTTACCATTTTTTCCTGCACCCATTCTTGCAATTGTTAAACTGCTTCCCTTTGCGGCAATGCAAAATATGCCACTTATTATATACAGTGGAACTGTTAAAGGTACAGCTACTTTGAAAGGTGTTGCCTTTCAATTATTTTGGCTTGTAGTACTGTTTGTCATTGGACAGTTTATTATGCGGCGCACCCTAAAAAAAGTAATTGTACAGGGAGGTTAATATGAAACTATATTTAAATTTTATAGCCTTGAACCTAAAAAGCCAGATGCAATATAAAGTATCTTTCTTTTTAACTACATTAGGACAGTTCATAACATCATTTACATCGTTCTTTGGCTTATATTTTATTTTTTCACGAATTAAGGCGGTAGATAACTTCACCTACCAGCAAGTACTTCTATGCTTTTCCGTTACAATGATGGCTTTTTCACTTGGAGAAATGTTTGGAGGAGGATTAGCTTCATTTCCCCGTATGCTTAGCAATGGTGAGTTTGACCGCGCCCTTATAAGGCCAAGAAGCATTATATTGCAAGTGCTGATGCCTAATATGGATTTTTCGCGACTTGGTTTATTATTGCAGGCTGCACTCGTACTATTCTATACAATACCTATGAGTGCTATTACATGGACTTTTGAAAAGATTATCACACTATGTCTTATGATACTTTGCGGAGGAGTTTTGTTTTTTGGTTTATTTCTCATTAACGCTGCATGCTCACTTTTTACAATGGAAAGCTTGGAGTTTTTGAACATCTTCACTTATGGTGCACGTCAATTTGGTCGATACCCACTTTCCGTGTATGGAAATGGTATTTTAAAATTTCTAACATTTATAGTTCCACTGGCCTTGATTCAATATTATCCTCTATTGTATTTATTGGACATAAACCGAAATATCCTTTTTATGTTTTCACCAATAATATCCTTGCTATTCTTAATTCCCAGTTATGGATTTTTTAGATTTGGATTAAGTAGATATAAGTCAACAGGATCATAGAAAAAATATAGATAACCAAGCTGAAAGATTGAATTGCTAATACCTAATCTATCCCTGCAAACTGGAAGTTGATTCAGAGCACAGAGTACAAAGTGCAGAGTACAGTGAAGGTGGATTTACCTTTCGTTTCTCTCAGGTAAATCTTAGAACTTAATAGAATTAGGTAAATACGAATAATAGTAAAAATATTATTATAAACATCCGTTAGTAGATTTGGTCTAATCTTTATTGGTGGGTACAACTATATTATACGAGTGAAGGGTTTTAACTTCACTATTATGATTCCTTCGCAATTTTTTTTAGTGCAACAGCCCCTTTTTTTATTTCCACAGAGAATTTAATGATACCATCAATTAAAATTTCCGCGTTACCTTTGTGTTAAAAATTTTTTAGTTTCATTAAAAAACAAAAATCGGGCATTTAATGTTAAATGGATGTTATATACTGCTAAAACACAATTTATTTCTGTTATTATTGAATTTCATGATGCTTAGCGGTATAATCTTCTTAAGATTAGAAGGGAGTTTCATTTCATGAACGATGATATTTTGAACCTTGAACAAGCAATAGAATTTTTGGGAGTTAGTGAAAAAACCCTAATTAAGTTACTCCGAGAGGAACACATCCCTGCTCGTAAAATTGGTCGTGAATGGCGATTTAGTAGGGAGGCCTTAATTAATTGGCTTGCAGCTGGAGATTCAACTAATTACATAAATCAGAATGAACTATACATGGTTTCTAAGGATACTGTTGGTAAGTCTGCAGTTTTATTTGATAAAATCGAAGAAACCATAACTGCTGTAAAGGAAAATGGCAATAATATTAAGATTATACTAAAAGACCTTGAGAAGGATATCACTATTCCTGAGAATGCTTCGCTTCGTATTAGTTACAAACAGCAAAGAGAAGTTGAAAAATTGGAGTTTAAAATTTTTTGGGATTTAAGGAAGGGGTAAAAATGTGGATTTTATATGCATTTGGTTCAGCATTGTTTGCAGGAATGACGGCTATTTTAGCGAAAATTGGGATAAAAAATACAGATTCTAATTTAGCTACAGCGCTTCGTACAATTATTGTACTTATATTTTCATGGCTTATGGTATTTGTCGTGGGTTCACAGCATACAATTAATGCTATTTCTAATTATACTCTTGTATTCTTAATATTATCTGGATGTGCTACTGGTGCATCTTGGTTATGCTATTTTAAGGCTCTACAACTTGGGGATGTAAATAAAATCACTCCTATTGATAAGAGCAGCACTATTTTAACTATTATTCTGGCTTTTCTGTTTTTAGGGGAAACTCCTACGCTGTTTATGGGATTGGGTGTTGTTGTGTTTGCTGCTGGAACTTATCTTATGATACAAAAAAAAGAATTAGAATCGCATGATATTAATGGTAAATCATGGCTTTTTTATGCAGTTCTTTCTTCTATATTTGCTGCATTAACTTCTATACTTGGTAAAGTAGGAATACAAGGCGTGGAATCAAATTTAGGAACAGCAATTCGCACTATTGTGGTACTTATTATGGCCTGGGTAATTGTTTTTCTTCAGAAGAAACATGTCATGATAAAGGATATAGATAGGAAAAGCTGGGTGTTTATAGCACTTTCTGGTCTTGCAACAGGCCTTTCATGGTTATGTTATTATCACGCATTGCAAACTGGTAAAGCTAGTATGGTAGTACCTATCGATAAATTGAGTATTGTTGTTTCAATTGTATTTTCACGAGTTTTTCTCAAAGAAAGACTTTCCGGAAAAGCATTTATTGGTTTGGTGCTAGTTATATCTGGAACAATGCTTTTATTGATTTAATGCAGTTGCATTATTTTATTAAACAAGCATAGAATATAAAATGAGTGATAAGTTAAGGTAAGTTTTTTCTGCTTTTGCTATGAATAACTTTTGAACTTAATTTTGTTTCATTTTTATAAGAGAACATGTATATCTATAATTTAATAGTTGAGCTGATTCTCCTATATGGGAGTGAGCATAAGAAAACCATCCTAAATTTATCACTGGTTTTTTTATTTGTTGTCTTTGAAGTTGTAAAATTGCCCAATTTTAGCTGCAAGGTTTTCAATAGGCATTGTTTGAAGGTATACTTTTCCTGGTCCTTTTAAAGTTCCTAAAAATAATCCTTCTCCACCGAAAAGCATGTTTTTGACACCTTTAACCATAGAAATGTCAAAGCTTACTGTAGAATCAAACATTGCAACATGGCCAGTGTCAACTTTAAGGATGTCATTATTTAAAAGAGAATAGTCCTCTACATGGCCATCGAATTCAAGAAATACTATTCCTGGACCAGTTATTTTTTGAAGTATGAATCCTTCTCCGCCAAATAAACCTGTAGATAATTTTTTCTTTAAAAATATACTTAATTTAACTGAAGATTCAGCGGCAAGAAAGCTTTTTTTCTGGCATATTATACTTTCACCTGATAGTAAATGTCTTTCAATTATCTTACCAGGAAATGATGAAGGGAAAGCCACCATACCCATGTCTTTTTTGCAAGTAAATGTATTGAGGAATATTGATTCTCCAGAAATTGTTCTTGAAATTCCACCTAAAAGACCGCCTTTCATATTTGTATCCATTTTTATGTTATCACTCATCCACCCCATAGCACCTGATTCAGATACAAGGGTTTCACCAGGATTAAGCTTGCATATTACAATAGGTAAATTATCTCCTTTAATTTCATATCTCATTAAAATCCCTCCTTAGTTATATTATATACAATTACGGATTAAAATAAATGCATTTCCAGATTTTAATTATTTAATATTAGTTTGAGCTAAATTAAATAAAAAATAATAAAGAAGGTTGAAAATATTACGAAATAATGGTATTATATACTAAAAGGTATAGTTTAAATTTAATAATTCATTTATTTTGAGAATTTATGATATGTAGAATTTATGAGAGAGAATTAAAACTATCAAAAGTGTATGAGAATTTATGAGAGTTTATGGGTGAGAGATATAAAATGAATATTAATGAACTATACCTATTTTTGTTTAATGGCTCTAAGTTTAGGAGCCTATTTTTTTAGGTAAAAATTTTTTTATACATATTTTGATTCTATTTTGATATACATAGTGAAACTAGCTCAACTACAAATTATATGTGAACCATAATCCATTAAAGATTGGTACTTTGGTACATAAATAGTTGAAGTTTCGCATCAGCTTCATTATATTACATAATTTCCATATAAAAAAAGATTATTATAGTTGAAATTGCGTTCTTTTAATAGTATAATATGATTGTTCTGCAAAAATACAATATATAAAGGATTAAATCATATATGGAGAGATGTCCGAGTGGTTTAAGGAGCACGCCTGGAACGCGTGTGTAGGGGAAACTCTACCGAGGGTTCGAATCCCTCTTTCTCCGCCATTTAATCTTTGCTGTGCTAAACGGGGAGTTAGCGGTGCCTTGTACCTGCAATCCGCTATAGCAGGGTCTAATTCCTTGAATAAGGCTTTGATTTGTGGGGTCTGCCCTTTAAATGCTGGTGTTGATAATTGGGTCCCACGCAATGAAAAATCATGAACCCCGTCAGATCCGGAAGGAAGCAGCGGTAAGTGAAACTTTTCGTGTGCCGTGGATTAACCTGATTTGAGCCAACTTTAAAGGTAACGCTCATAAATTAATGTCGAGTTCGAGGTGCACAGCATTTAATAATTGAATTTTATTGTATATAACATAAGATGCTTTACTAGGCATCTTTTTTTGTAGTATTATAAACTTAAGAAATACAGATAAAAAACTTGAAAGGTTGAAATGACTAATATTAAATTGGCCCTGACAAACTGGAAGGTGTAAAGCAGAGTACAATGAAGGATGATTTTTCTCCGCTGCGCTTTGAAAAATCTAAGAACTTGATGTGCGCAAAGCGCTTAAAATATAGTGCTCAGCGCAGCTGACACTATCAAGTTCTAAGATTTACCTGAGAGAAGCGAAAGGTAAATCTACATTCACTATACTCTCTACTCTTTACTCTTAGTATTTATAAAAATTATTTGAAAAACTTTGATAAGTGTATCTTAAAAATTTTATGCGGTTAAATTATATAGTATAGATAGAAGGTGAAAATGTGGCATATACTGCTTTATACAGAGAATGGAGGCCCAAAAACTTTAGTGAAGTTGTAGGTCAAGAACATGTTACTGTTACATTGAGAAATCAGGTTAAAAATAATAGAATAGCACATGCATATTTACTTTGCGGAACTAGGGGAACAGGAAAGACTACTACAGCAAAGATTTTATCAAAAGCAGTAAATTGTCTTAATCCTAAAGATGGTGAACCATGCAATGAATGTGAGATGTGCAAAAAAATAAACGAAGGTATGGCTATAGATGTTACGGAACTTGATGCAGCATCAAATAATAGTGTAGACGATATAAGAAACATAATAGATGATGTTCAATATCCACCCCACGAGGCTAAATATAAAGTTTATATAATAGATGAAGTCCATATGCTCTCTCAGGGTGCAGTTAATGCCTTTTTAAAAACTCTTGAAGAGCCACCTCAAAATGTTGTGTTTATACTTGCAACTACGGATCCACATAAGCTTCCTATAACCATTTTATCAAGGTGCCAAAGATTTGATTTTAAAAGAATAAAAAAAGATGCAATGGTTAATAGGCTTAGGGAAATAGTTACAGCTCAAGGGGTTTTTGCAGATGATAAAAGTCTTAATCTTATAGCTAGGATGTCTGATGGTGCAGCTCGTGATGCAGTAAGTATTCTTGATCAAGCAATTTCAGTAGGAAATGGAAAAATAGAATATGAAAAAGTACTAGACATGCTTGGACTTGTTACTAATGAGTATATATTTAAACTTATGGATTGTATTATAGATAAGAATGTTGAGGCTTGCATACGAACTATAGATGAAATTGTTTTTTCAGGTAAGGAAATAGGTATTTTTATAAAGGACTTAATAGAACATGTAAGAAATTTAATGATGATTAAGGTAAGTAAAAATCCTGAAGAAGTTTTAGATATGTCTTCTGAAAATTTAAGCATAGTTAAGGAACAGTCAAAGAAAGTAAGAATAGAAGAAACTATGCGTTATATAGGTATACTTCAGGAAGCAGACGAGCAGGCGAGAAAAAGCAGTAATAGCAGAATATATCTTGAGCTTGCTATAATAAAAATGTGCAAAGTTGAATATGATACATCTAATGAAATTATATTATCAAGACTTAACAAACTTGAAAGATTAATAAAAAGTGGAAATATTGTAGTAAATAACAATAGTGGTAATGAAAAAACACCAGCACCTAAGGTTCAAAATAAAGTTAATAATGAAATGCAGGTGCCTATTCAAGCTTCTGATGATGCTGATGAGGATACTGCAATAAAAACGGATGTAACCTTAGATGATGTTAAAAAAATTTGGAAAGATGCAATAGAAATGTTTAGAGCAAACAGAAACATGGTCATGGGTGTGCATTTAAGTAATGGTAATCCTGTGGCATGTAATAATGGAGTTATACAGATAGGATTTGATAAACAGTATAACTTTAGTAAACAGCATCTTGAAAAAGTTCAAAATAACAAAAAAGTAGAAGAGGTATTCTCAAACATGCTGCATGGCAGAGTTAAGGTTGTATATTCTTCCCAAGGTAATGATGATATAAAAAATGCAAGTCCTGAAAATGCAGAAGACATAATAAAGAAAACTTTTGGTGAAGATAATGTTGATATTATTGATGAATGAACTTGTAAATGTTAAAATATAAAATATTGATACAAAAATAATTGAAGTTAACATAGGAGGTTTTTTAATTATGGCAAGAGGTGGATTCCCAGGAATGGGCGGAGGAAATATGAATAATCTTATAAAGCAGGCACAAAAGTTTCAAAAGCAAATGGAAGATATGCAAAAGGACCTTGAAGATAAAGAATTTACAGCTACAGTTGGAGGCGGAGCTGTAAGTGCAACTGTTAATGGAAAGAAAGTCATAACAGATATAAAAATAAAACCAGAAGTTGTTGATCCTGATGATGTAGAGATGCTTCAAGATTTAATATTAACTGCATGCAATGAAGCTCTTAATAAAGCAGAAGAAGAAACTTCAGGAGAAATGAAAAAATTAACAGGCGGAATGAATTTACCAGGAATGTTCTAATATATAAATTTAGGAATTACCAGAAAGTTTTAAACCGTATTTGCTAAGAAATTACAAGTAATATTAAAAATAAGGATAAAGAGTAGAGTGAATGAGGATTTATCTTCCTTGCGTAGGATAAATCTTTGAACTTATAAAAGCGATGATTATAGTTTTGACATATTAAAGTTAGAAAGGCAAGTGGCATTATGGAGCTTTACCCCGTAGCAATTGAAAAGTTAATAGAAGAATTCGCAAAACTTCCGGGAATAGGATATAAAACTGCACAAAGACTTACACTATACGTCTTAAATTTACCTAGGGACGAAGTAGATGGATTTGCCAATGCCCTTATAAAGGCAAGGGGAACTATTAAATATTGTTCTGTATGTGGAAATTACACAGACACTGATCCTTGCGCTATTTGCTCAAATCCCAATAGAGATAAGGGCACGATATGTGTTGTAGAAGAGCCTAAAGATGTAATTGCAATGGAAAAGGTAAGGGAATACAACGGAGTTTATCACGTTCTTCATGGAGCAATATCTCCAATGTCTGGAAAGGGACCTGATTCCATAAAATTACGAGAACTCATAAGCAGAATGAATGGAAGTGTAAAGGAAGTAATAGTGGCGACAAATCCTAATGTAGATGGTGAAGCTACTGCCATGTATATATCAAAAATATTGAAACCACTTGGAGTTAAAGTTACTAGAATCGCTCACGGTATACCTGTTGGAGGAGATTTGGAGTATGCAGATGAAATAACTTTATCAAAAGCTCTTGAAGGAAGAAGAGAAATTTAGATAAACTATAGGAATACTATTCCCAATTTATGTCTATAATTTTAATAGGATATAAATTGGGAGGTTTTTATTATGAATAAAAAAAATACCTGGTAAGAAAAGCAGCTTAAGCGTAGAACAAAAAAAATTACTTTTAGCTATAGAAGAGGCCAGGCATGAATGGAAGCAGTGTTCGGAGTATTTTGATGTAGTAAGTGATCCAAAACTTATAGATTATGCTATATATAAAGAAGCGGCAGCCAAATCAAGATATATATATTTGTTAATGCAGGCAAAAAAATGGATATTAAAATAAATGGATACGACGAATATTTAAGGGAAGTAAACTCTAATTAAACGCTTACGTAATCTATAGGGATAAACTATTTGAAATTTTGAAAATGCAAGTGTCAAGATTATACAAGTGATATTTTTTTAGTGCACAATTCACAATGACATTTCACAGTTAAGGATGATTTATTCCTCCTGCGTTGGATAAATCTTAAAACTTAATGATGTTCCGTTTTGCTTAATGAAATAAATAAGCAATTTTATAAATTTAGTACCAGTATTTAAGTTTTAAGATTTTCTGTAGCTAAGCGGAGGAAAATCAACTATGACTGTGCATTGTGCACTTATTTTTTATAAGTTAAATCCTATTAAAGGTATTTTAGCTAATTTAAAAGATAGATATAATTTGATAATGGGGGATGAGGAATGGAGTATATAGGTTATTTTGTTGTTGCAATTATACTCATTTTAATTGTAGTTAAGCTGTTGTCTTGGCCTCTTAAGATTTTGATAAAGTTAATTATTAACGGTGTCTTAGGTGCGATTTTGTTATTCATTGTAAATATATTTGGAAGTTATTTTGGCTTTCAAATTGGTATAAATATAGTTACTGCACTTATAGCAGGAGTGCTTGGCGTTCCTGGAGTAATATTTCTAATTATTTTTAAATTGTTTTTTTAGAACAGCAATATATAAATATTGCGAAGTAATACTGCTTTGCAACATTAAAAAAATTCCTCCGTACCTACGGAATTTTGGGTGTGAACTTGTCCACTCATTTATTGATTAACGGTGATTATAGGGTATTTTTCGTAGGGAACCGGAGAAAAATTTACCTTGCATTTCCGGTTTAGCGAAGTAACAGTATTGAAGGAATAGTTTAAATAAAATTTTATAAATCTTAGTGGCAAATTGTTAAACTTCTTGAACCCAAAGCAACCACTTTTTTTAAATAACCACTTAGATTTATAGGATTTTTTTAACGCGACGAAGCATTATTACTTCACAACTTCCAGTTTATCTAAATAATACATTCCATTACTTTGAAAGAGAAGATTGTTACTTCTCGTAGGAGTCTATTTTGTTGCATGTATTGTTAATTATTTTGGTGAGGCTTTTATATTCATTTTCACCTAAGGCATTTAAACATCTTAAATGAAGATTTTCCCATGCTTTATTAATTTGAGCTTGAAGTTCTAGTCCTTTATCTGTTAAATATATAAACGAGTTTTTACCCTCACTTTTTCTGTTTAAGAGACCTTTATTTTCGAGCTTATCAATGAATCTAGTTGTTGTAGATGGTGTAATATGAAGAATTTGCCCTATTTCTTTTTGGCCTATACCTTCATTTTCATGTACGATACTAATTAAAAATGCATAAGTAGAAGATAATCCAGTAATTCTAAACTCCTCATCTGCCATTTTTCCTAATGTTCTAGATAACTTATTACATGAGAAATATAAGCAATCACATAATACTTCATTTATATTTGACATTATTTTTTCTCTCCACACAGTTTTATTTTAAAAATAGTATTGTTTGTACATACAACTATATATTATAAAATTAAATATGTCAATTGAAGTTTTTTAAACAAAGTCTAAAATTTTATAAATGAATAATATATAACCATGATGCAAATAATATAAAAAAATAAGTGAGGTGTTAGCATGAGTGATAAATCTAAGGTTATAAAAGTAAAGAAAAACCCTCAGGGAGATATAACTGACGTAATGCTTGATAATGGAAATGTATATTCAATAGACGAAGCAATAACAATGGCAAAGGATGATTTAATAGAGGGTGTAAACGTTGGTAAGGCAAAGAATGGTAGAGAGTATTTGAGAAGTAACCCTAATGGTAATGAGGGAGATAATCTAGATAATAAGCCAATTTTTTAAGCATAAAGGGAAAGGATATGCAGATACAGCATATCCTTTTTTTATATTTTGTGACATTAGTCATAAATTTTTATTACTTAAGTCAGTATGAAAGTACAATCTTTTTTAATATAATAAAGACATTGTATTGATTCTATTTATAGCATAGTATACTATTAAAGTATTACATGTATTTAAAACAAATTATAAAATAGGAATGGGGTGAATCAATGGGAATAATTCTTAAATTTATGCTAAGAAATATAAAAGAAAAGAAATTAAGAACTTTTCTTGTGGTTTTTTCAATAATGGCATCAACAGCGTTGTTTTTTGCATCAAGTGGAATGAGCACTAGTATAAAACAGACTTATGTAGATATTATAAGACAGTATTATGGAAATGCGGATATAGAAATACATTCAAATAGTAAATCTCCAACACCATATTTAAGCATGGAAAGAACTGATACAGTAAAAAGTAAAACTGATTATGCAATTGGAGAAATGGATGCAAATGGAGTATACACTCATGGTGATAAGGACAGAAATATAATGTTAAGAGGTTTTAATTATGATGACATAAAACTTATGGACTTATTTGATTTTAATAGTAAGGGTTCTGTTACGCCATTTAGCGGGGAAAAAGTAATAATAAGCAAAAAATCTGCTGATGAATATGGATTTTCTGTAGGAGATAAAATTCCTATAAAAGTAGGTAAAGACTCCATAAGTCACAAATATACCATAGTTGGCATAGCGGATAATAAGGGCATGTTTGGAATGGAAAGCGATGAAAATATGATGGCTATAATTCCAAGGCAGCAAGCTGAGAATATAAATAACATAAAGGGAGAAGTCTCATTAATATATATAAAAGCATCAAACTCCAATGATATAAAGCAAATTGTAGATGAACTTACACCTGCATATAACCACTATACTGTAAGAAAAATAATCGATGAGAAACAGATAGATGAATCACTTGGACAAATAACTATGGCATTTAGAATGATGATGATTGTGGTTTTAATGATGAGTGCATTTATAATATATACGGTGTTTAAGGTAATAGTTACAGAAAGGCTTCCAGTAATAGGAACCTTCAGAAGTATTGGTGCCACAAAGATATCTACTAGTTTGGTTCTTGTAGGAGAGAGCATAATATACGGCATAATAGGCGGAATATTAGGAAATCTTGCTGGAATTGGCATACTAAAGGTACTCATGAAACTTATTGCATCTCAAATGGCACAAGGAATAACTATAGCTCCTTCTGTTAGCTATAATTTTGGACAATTATTAAGTGCATTTATATTTTCGATAATTATTTCATTTTTAAGTTCTATTGTTCCTATAGCCAAATCATCAAGATTGTCAGTTAAGGATGTTGTACTTAATACTATAGATAATGCTGAAAAAGAAAAACTATGGAAGTTAATTTTAGGATTGGTGTTTGTAGCAGGTGCATTTAGTACTCCAAATGCTATAAAAGGAAGTTCATTAAATAGCAGCACATCTTTAATGATACTTGTAGTATGCATGGTGCTTTCGGTTATAGGTATTGTAATAATTATCCCATATGTCACTGAACTTTTGGTAATAATACTAAGTAAATTATACAATATTATATTTGGAAATGAGGGCAGTTTGGCTGCAAAAAATCTAAGAAAGAATAAAAGCTTGATAAATAATATTTCACTTCTAGCAATAGGCATATCAACATTGTTTATGATTAATGTTGTTAGCTCTAGTGCAGGAACGGTACTTGTTAAGGCTTATGACTTTTTTAACTATGATCTATATGTAAATAATGATGATGGCAACTCACTAGACAATTCAACCATCAGTGATGTAAAAAATACAGTGGGAATAAAGGAAGTTGATGAAGATTATTCATCTCAAAATATTGAGGTTATTGGAAATAAAGAACCTATTACTCAAATTAGATTTATGAATACTTATGAAATAGATAATTTTTGCAAAAGTTAAAATGCTTCAAGATAAGAATGAGGTATTTAAAAATTACAATGATGGCAGAACTATAATACTTACTAAAAGCAATATGAAAAGATATAACAAGCAAATTGGAAATTATATTACCATAAAGACAACCAGAGGAAATAAGGATTACAAAATAGTTGGTTCCTTTGATACAATGATGGAAGATGGAAATATGGCGTTGGTACCTAAAAAGTATGCTAAAGGAGATTTCAAACTATATCAATGTTCTTCTTTAGATATTAAGACATATAAAGATCCCGAAGAAATGAAAAATGTTCTTTCTAAAAGGTTTAAAACTAGGCGGTTGACAATTGAGACTGTAGCACATCAAGAAGAAGAAAATAAAAAGCAAAATGACGGAATGCTTCTAATAATTAAGGCATTTCCTATAATGGCACTTATAATAGGAGCTTTTGGCGTAATAAATAACTTTGTTATAAGTTTCATAGAAAGAAAAAGATCACTTGCTGTTTATGCTTCTGTTGGCATGAGTAGACATCAGACGAGAAAAATGTTATTTGTAGAGTCACTTTTAATAGGGCTTATAGGGAGCTTATGTGGAATTGCTGGTGGAATGCTTATGATTTATATAATGCCATTTATGTTTGATTTGGCAAACTTTCCTATGGAATTGAATTATTCAAGTAGTGTTTTTGGAACAAGCATTTTACTTGGAGTTTTAATAACTGTTGTAGCTGCAATTGTTCCATCACTTAAGTCATCTAAATTGAACATTATAGAAGCTATAAAATATGAATAAAGATATAGGAGGCATAGAATGGAAGTTTTAGAAGAAAAAGTTCAACCTAAACTTGGTAAGCCAGTTATAGAAACCACTAATTTAAATAAATCCTTTAAACTTGGTAATGAGAATGTAGAAATTCTAAAAGATATTAATCTTGTTATAAAAGAAGGCGAATTTGTATCTATAATGGGTCCTTCTGGTTCTGGCAAAAGTACTCTTTTGTACCTTCTTGGAGGACTTGATAAACCAACTACAGGAAGTGTTAAGATAGCCGGTAAGGAACTTTCAAGTATGAATGATAAAAAGCAGAGCATAATGAGAAGAAGAGATGTTGGTTTTGTATTTCAATTTTATAATCTAATACCTAATCTTAATGTTGAGGAAAATGTAATGCTTCCAATATTACTAGACGGAAAAAAACTTAAAAGTTATAGGGATAAGCTTGATGATATACTAAAAATAGTTGGTCTAGAGGATAGAAGAAAGCACACCCCAAGAGAACTTTCAGGTGGGCAGCAGCAGAGGGTTGCCATTGCAAGGGCACTTATAAATGATCCGGATGTAATACTTGCAGATGAACCTATTGGAAACCTTGATAGTAAAACTGGAACGGGAGTAATGGAACTTTTAAGAGAGATAAACCTTGAAAAGGGGAAAACCATAGTTCAAGTTACTCACTCTGAGGAAGCGGCAAAGTATGGTCAAAGGATAATATATGTGAGAGATGGAAAGGTGGTAGAAAGTAGATGAAAAAATCAAAGATAATACTCACGGCGATAATTATAGGAACACTTGTTACAGCTGTTGGATGTGGAAGTTCAAAATCTAACACACAAGGTACAAAGGAAACTACAAAAAAGGTTGCCAATAATTATGTAGAAGCATCAGGTGTTATAAAATCCCACAATACTGAAAATATAGTTATAGATGGTGGTGCCCAAGCTGTTATAAAGGTGAATTCCATTAATGTCAAAGAGGGACAAAAAGTTAAAAAGGGGGATAAACTTTTAGAGTTAGATTTATCTCAACTTAATTATCAAATAACGCTAAAGAGAAGGCCGTAGAAGCAGACAAGGACTTAAAAAATGATGCCCAAAATCAAACGAATAATCAAAAAAATGCACAGGATGCAAAAATAGCTGCTGAACAAGCAGAAGTTGATGCACTTAAGTCCCTTTTAAATAAAGGTTATTTGAATGGAAGTAATGTAGTTTCTGATATGGATAATGCTGTTGTTACTGACCTTGGATATAAAAAAGGTGATGTGGTTTCAGCACAACAAAAAATACTTAGCCTTCAAGATTTAGGCAGCTTATATATAGATGCAAAGGTTGGAGAAGAATTTATAAAGGATGTTCAGGCAGGAAAAGCAGTTACTATAATTCCTACTTCAAATCCTTCAGCAAAGTATACAGGAAAAGTAGTTAGCATATCAAATGCAGCAGTTACAGAACAAAATGGAGAAACAAATATACCTGTAGAAATATCTATAGATAACAGCGATGGCAAACTTTTACCAAATTACAATGTAGACGTACAGATACAGAAATAAAATTTTTTATTTACCCTATAAAGAAATTTTAGATTTTACGATACTTATCTTACAGAAATAATTTTATCTATATTAAAAATGTACTTGGGAATGTTATTTGTGTTCCCAATCTCCCCTAAAATCCCGATATTGCCCAATCGGGATTTTTTTAAAAATATCTTTTTAAGGAGTAAATGAATTATGGAGAGAAAAGTATTAGAAGTAATAAGTTTGAAAAAATACTATAAAGGAAACAAAGCGGTGGATGGTATATCTTTTCATCTTAATGCAGGAGAAATAGTTGGACTTACGGGACCTAATGGAGCGGGAAAAACTACAACTATAAAATGCATACTTGGACTTCTTAGAAAAACGAAGGGAAAAGTTCTTGTAGATGGTATAGATAGCATAAAACAGGAATCAAAATATAAACTTGCTTATATACCAGAAACACCTGATATATATCCTATGCTTACTGTGTGGGAACATTTGAAATTTATTGCACTTGCTTATTATATAGATGATTGGCAGGAATATGGAAATGAAATATTAAAGAGATTTGATCTTTACGATAAGAAAAATATCCTTGGAAGAGATCTATCTAAAGGAATGAAACAAAAACTTTCAATTTGCTGTGCTCTTTTGCATAAACCGGATGTGTTTTTAGTAGACGAGCCTTTAATAGGACTTGACCCTAAAGCTATAAGAGAGCTTAAAGATGCTTTTAAGGCATTAAGGGCTGAAGGCAAATCACTTCTTATTAGTACCCATATGCTTGATACTGCTGAAGGACTTTGCGATAGAATAGTTGTCTTAAAGAAGGGAACTCTTATTTTGGAGGGGACTATAGAGGATTTGAGGCTTAAAGTTAATGCCGGAGAGGATTCTTCCTTAGAGGATTTATTTTTGGAGGTAACTGAGGATGAAGAGAAATAATCCTGTACGTGATTGTATAAATTTATCATATATAGAATTTTTAAAATTAAAAAACTATATAAAAGTTACTATGACAAATCCTCTTACAGCAATAAAATCTGCTTGGGCTTATATATTTCCAATAATAATATTTGCGATGCCCTTGTTTACGAATAAGAAATCAGTTAAAAGAAAAATTATTGATATTTCAATTAAAAATAATTTCACGCTCAACATAATTTTATTAATTGTAACTTTGATACTTTTAATTGTCTTGCTTTATTGTATATATTCTGCAGCAAATCAATATAGACCAAGTCAGTTTAGTATATCTGATGCAAATTATCTTTTCTCGTCTCCAATTGAACCAAGAACAATATACTTATGGACTATGTTAAGGAGTATTATTAATAGTTTTGGAACGATTTTGTTTTTTATGCTTGTATATTTTTTGTATGGATACAGATATTTTAAACTAAATTTACCCAACTTTGGTTATGTTGCTTTTGGATTATTATTTTTAGTGCTGTTTCTAAAGTCACTTTCGTTTTTTATATATTCCATGTGCATGAAATTTAAAATAGGTAAATTAATTAAAATTTTTGTGTATTTATGTATGGCGGCATCAGGAATATATGTGATTGGGTCAATCATATATAAACGTGACATTTTAAAAGGATTATTTTTCAGCATTAATAGCAATGTAATCAGTAATGTTCCAATACTGGGGTGGACAAAAGATGCTTTGATTTCACCATTTTTCCCACAATATAATCCATTATACAAAGTCATAGCTTTATTTATTGTTGCCTCTGTCTTTTTCTTTTTAGCTGTTTATTTTGCTACAGATTATTATGAAGAAGCGGTTGGAACCATTGAAATTATGGAGCGAAATAAGAAAGCAATAAAATCACAAAACGCTGATGATATTCAAGATATGGCAAGTAAAAAAGAGAAAAATAAAGAAGTAAAGGCGGTAAAAGATAAATTTGAATATAAGGGCGCCTGGGCATTTGTATGGAAAGCACGTATTGTGAATCATAGAACTTCTAGTAATGTAATTATGTATATATTTTGGGTTTTAGCATTTGTAGTTTCTATGATTGTAGCATATTTTGAAAGAAGCTTAAGCTCAGATAAAATTTTAAGTGAATATCTTATAGTTGCATTTAGCATGGTAGCTTCAGGAGGAATGGGTATATCTCCATTAAAATATGAAAGAACAAAGCAGTATTTATTTATAATACCAGGTAAGGCATGGGAAAAGATGATCGCACTTCATTTCTTTGATTTTATAAGGAATTTTGTGTTAAACCTTTGTATTGTACTTCCTATTGTAATTATGAATAGAAAGGCTAATTTATTTGGAGTGTTATTCTTACTTCTTGGATTATGGGGAACCTATATAGTTACAGTATTTAATAAACTTTTGATAAATTTAATTATGCCTTCCTTTGATGATGGAAAAAATGGCTTTTTAATGATAGTATTTGATGTACTCGTTTTTGCACCAGCTGGTGGAGCTGCAGCACTTGCAGGATATTTCCTATTTCACAGTATAGTTTGGGGATTGCTTGTATATTGCATTGGAATAATTGCCACTGGAGCAGTTTATTGCGTTTTTATGCAAAGCCTATTTGGTGCAATAGAAATGAGGTAAGCTGCTACAATAAAGTATTATGTTGAAATGGATTGTTTCACCAAAAATTAATTCAATCGTGATTTATAAATATTGCGAAGTAATAACTAATTTTTTTCGCCTAAAAAGAAGGCGAAAAAAGCTAAGGGTGAAGGGTTTTAACTTGCTCTGCTCGCTAAAAGGTGAACTTTTTTACCTTCAGTAAAAAAAAATATTCCTTAACCTTTTGCCGTGGCAAAAACCTTCACCTTTGACAAGCAAAGCTATGTCAAACCCTTCACTTTTCACATAAGTGAAAAAGTTAGTTTTTTAATGAGCAGGGCGAATTAAAACCCTTCACTCAGCTCGACAAATTCCAGTTTGTAAGGATAAATTTTGAGATTGCAATTTTAAAGTTTCAAGTTTTCAGATGGTTTATCTTTAGTAATATTATAATTAGTAGTAAATTAATTTTATATTGTAAATAAAATTCATTCAAAAATTAGGAAACTTTTGAATAGAAAGAAATAAAGATAATTAGTTAAGAATTTAAAGAGATGATATTATAAAATTTATATAAGACTTTAATTTAAACATTTATTGTGGAAAACAAATGTTTTTATTTAACATAAAATGGTATAAAATAAAATATGTAGAAGGTGAATTTTTCATGCATATAAAACGCATTTAATGGCAAAAATATTTAATATTATAGGAATAATTCACTTAAATTATTAAGCGAAAGGAGAAAGCGTATTAATTATTACTAGTTATTGAACGCAAATAAATAAGATGGAAAATATAAATTACGTAGAAAATTTAAATAAGGAATTTATGGAATTTATGGAAACAGCAATTTCAAATGAAATAGATTGTTATGTAATAGATTCAAATTTTACAAAAGAGTTTAATAAAAGGTTAATTGAAGTTATGGAGGAAATAAGAAAAGGCAATCCAGACATAGAATTTAGTATAATCTTTAATGTTGATAAAGAAATATCTTTAATTGATTCTTTAATAATTGGAAATTTTGCTGCGGATTTGTATTCTGTTTATATGAGCAAATATTATAAAACCAAAGATTTGCAGACTATTTTAAATTACATGCATAGTGAAAATGATGCTGAAAAAAGAAGATTTATAATTAATTCTATTAATGTATTTTACAATATATTTAATGAAATGTTTAAAACTATAAAATGTAACAAAAGTATATTTTGTAAATATGAAAAATACTATAATTTGAGAGAATTGAAAGAGAAAAAAACTCCATTGATGGTATTGGTAATTTTGATATTAGAAGATATGTGCAAATTTTTTTAAGATAAGAAACAGTTTGTTAATAGAATGTTACAAAGAAATTTAAGACATATGAACTAATGAATCGACATTTTTTATGCGCATAATTGGATATATATGGTGAAAAACGTTTTTTGGACATTGAAAAATATTAAATATAATGTAATAAAATAATTTAAAGGAAAATTAGTGTCAAAATAATATGAATGAAAAAAAGGTTCAACTATCATCAAGTGACAGAATTTTTGAAACGCTTATGTTAATATTTGATCATAAGTATAGGGAGGTTGGATATATGGAGATAGTTGAATCTATGATAAAGGAAATTCAAGTAGGTGACAAAACGTGTAAGTATGAATATATGCTTACTAAGGGGGAAGTGTCTTTAAGTTATTCTAGTGAAATTATGAATATTCAATCTTATGGCATAGAGGTTGAAAGAAGAGATTTTATCAATGGAAATCTTGTAAATATTGATCATGATGGAGTGAAGAATATAAGCTCCGATAGATACAAGGTACATAATCTTCTTAAGATTTTGTATGAAAATATAGTTTCACCAATTAATTTTGTAGAAATTATTGGCGAATGTATTGATGAATACACATCAGATTACGATAGAGTATATAATGATATTTTGAGTTGCTAGGGGGTAATTTACTCCCCTTTTTTATATTGTGAAATTCTGAAATTATTTTCATGTAAATGTTTACAAAACTTTACTCTTTGCCAACTGGTATATATAATTTATTTATAATTATGTATAGTGCATAGATTTTAAATTAGAGTAGAGAGTAGGGAGTACAGAGTACAGTGAAGGATGATTTTTCTCCGCTATGCTTCGAAAAATCTAAAACTTAATGCTCACGCATGGCGTAAAGCATAGTGTTCAGCGCAGCTGACACTATTAAGTTCTAAGATTTACCTGAGAGTAGCGAAAGGTAAATCTACATTCACTGTACTCTCTACTCTGTACTCTGAGTTAAATTTCAGTTTGTAGGGATAAATTTGGTATTGGTAATTTTAATATTTCAGCTTGTTTATCTATATTAATTGACGGCTTCAGAATAAAACAATTAAGGGGTGAAGGTTATGATTTTAGGAATTGGAACAGATATAATAGAAATAGCTAGAATAATGGAAGCAGTGGAATTAAACTCAAATTTTATTGAAAAATTATTTAGTAAAAATGAAATTGAATACTTAAAAACAAGAAACTTAAGGGCAGAATATATAGCAGGTAGATTTGCGGCAAAGGAAGCAGTTTCTAAAGCTTTAGGTACAGGCTTTAGAGGGTTTAACTTAAAGGATATAGAAATTGATAGAAATTCACTAGGGAAACCAATTGTAACTTTAAGAGGTAAGGCCAGACAAATTGCAGAAAAAAATGGTGATTACAGAATGCATGTAAGCATCTCACATGATAGGCACAGCGCTGTTGCATATGCAGTTTTGGAGGTGCTTTAGTTTGAGAATTACAGATGCTAATACTATGAGAAAAGTAGATGAATGGTGCATTGATGAACTAAAGATACCAAGTGTAGTTCTTATGGAGAATGCTGCATTTAAGGTAGCTGGAAATGTAGGCAAGGATATGAAAGATATAGTCATCGTGTGCGGAACTGGAAATAACGGAGGAGATGGATTAGCAGTTGCCAGGCAGCTTTTTAAAAAGAATAAGAATATTACTGTGTTTTTGATTGGCAATATTGAAAAAATGAGTAGTGATTGTAAAGTCAATTATAATATATTAAAGAATATGAAATTAAATATTATTAATATAAAAAACAGCGAAGATATATTCATTTTAAAAGAAGCAATTAAAAAATCAGAACTTATCATAGATGCTATTTTTGGTACAGGGCTTAATAGAAAGATAGAAGGCATATTTAGTGAAGTGATTTCTAAAATTAATGATAGCAAAAATATATTTTATCTATTGATGCGCCTTCTGGTTTAAATAGTGATAATGGTTTGATAATGGGAAATTGTATAAGGGCAAACAAAACTGTTTCATTTGAAGCTTATAAGGTTGGTTTTTTACAATATGGGAATGACGTATACATTGGAGAGGTAGTTATAGAAGATATAGGTATTCCCGAATTTGTATTAGAAAAATTTTGTGACAATAAATTTATACTAGATGAGAGTATAATTAAAAATGGTATAGTAAGGAGAAACAAGTATTCTCATAAAGGTAATTATGGAAAGGTTACGATTTTTGCAGGGTCAACAGGATATTCTGGAGCAGCATATATTTCAACACAGGCGGCAGTTAAAACGGGTTCTGGACTTGTTACCCTATGTACATATAAACAAATTCAAAATATATTAAGTGAAAAGTTAGTTGAAGCAATGACTATATCTTATGATGAAGAGGAAAGAATTAATAATGCTATAGAGAAGAGTAGTGTAATTGCTATAGGTCCTGGAATGGGAAATAATAAATTTACTCTTGATATGCTAAAGAAAATAATTTGTACATCAAAAGTGCCAATTGTTATTGATGCGGATGGAATAAATGTACTTAAGGACAATATTTCTCTGCTCGCAAACAAAAAAGTACCTATTGTGATCACACCGCATCTTGGAGAAATGTCCAGGCTTACCAATATATCTGTTGAAGGGATAAAAAATAATAGAATAGAAATAGCCCAAAATTTTGCACGTAAATATGATGTTATAGTCCTGCTTAAAGGCTATAATACGGTTATAACTGATGGAAAATATACAGCAATAAATTCTACTGGCAATAGTGCTATGGCTTCTGGAGGTATGGGGGACTGTTTAACAGGAATGATAGCATCGTTTATAGGACAGCAGTATCACCCTCTTAAAGCAGCTTGCATGGCAGCTTATATTCATGGATATTGTGGAGAAAATCTTTCTCAAAAAATGTTCAGTGTTACGGCTTCAGATGTATTAAATGAAATACCATATGCAATAAAAACATTCATAAATTAGATTTGTAGCGAATATGAATTTAGTAATAGAAATGTTGAATAAGGAGTATTGGTGAAAGAAAAAACAAAGCTGTTTAAAATGTTTTTATGTGGATGCATTATAATTGTTGCTGCTGCAATATTGAGTACATATTGTCTTTTGAGGGCAATAAATTCTAAGGATAAAAATGTTATAGACCATCTTAAAGAACTTAAAAGCTATAGTTGCGATATGAAGATAACAGTTAAGAATGATAAACAAAATGTTGAATATGCTTGCAAACAATATTATTCATATGGCAATGGCTACAGATTAGAGATAAATAAAGAGAGAAACATGGTTTATAAAGAGAACAGGGTATATGTTTTTGATAAAGAAAATAATAAAGCCTACGTTAAAAATGATGAAACTGATGATATATATAAACTTAGTTTTATAGGAGAATATATTGGAATGCTTTATACTAATCAAAATATAAACTGTTCAATAAGGAAAATAAATGGAATTGAATATGCTCTTATTAAAATTGATATACCAAATCAAAATAGAAATGCAAAATACGCTGTTATGTATGTAAATGAGAAAAGCAGTGAACCATACAAGCTGATTATATGCGATGAAAATAATAAAGAAAAGATGGAAATTGGATATAGTAATTTTATTCTTAATAATAACATAAACACTAAGTTATTTGAAACTCCTAAGCTGTGATACGCTCTGTAAGTACCAATACAATGAAATATACAATTATGGGTGGTTCTTGTAATGTATATTACTTTGAGTTATCATTAAATTTGTGTACAAAATTAGCAGCTTTTAGGATGGTGAAGGTAAATGTTTAGGCATATAAGGCCAGTGTGGGCAGAAATAAATTTAGATAATATTGCATATAATATGCAGAGAATAAGAGAATGCTCAAGAAGTAAAGATATAATAGGTATAGTGAAGGCAGATGCTTATGGACATGGAGCAGTCGATGTGGCACCAGTTATTCTTAAGAATGGTGCAAATAGACTAGCAGTTGCGGTTTTAAGTGAAGCCGTTGAACTTAGAAAATCTAAGATTGATTGTCCTATAATGATACTTGGATATACACCTCTTAGTATAGGAGACGATATATTTAAATATAATATAGAGCAAACAGTATTTTCAGTAAGTTATGCTAAAGAATTATCTAAAATGGCTCAGGAAAGAAATGTTGATGTAAAAATCCACATAGCACTTGATACAGGAATGGGTAGAATTGGATTTATACCGGATGAAAAAAGTGTTGAAGAGGTATATGAAATAAGCAGGTTACCTAAAATAAAAATTGAGGGACTATTTTCACATTTTTCAACGGCAGATGAAGAAAACAAAGAGTATACTTATCTTCAATTTGAAAGATTTAAATGGTTTTATGATAAACTTATTAAAAAAGGTGTAAGGGTGAATATAAGACATATTGCAAACAGTGCTGCCATAATGGAACTTCCGGAAACACATTTTGAAGCTGTAAGGCCTGGTATAATAATTTATGGATATTATCCATCAGAAGAGGTAGATAAAAATAGGTTGAGTTTAAAACCTGCTATGGAGTTAAAAACTAACGTGGTTCACATAAAGGAAATGAAAAATGGTGAGTTCATAAGTTATGGTAGAAAATTTCAGTGTAAGAGAAAAAGCTTAATTGCAACTCTTCCTGTAGGCTATGCAGATGGATTTACAAGAATGCTCTCCAATAAGGATAAAGTCATAATTAATGGAGAATTTGCTAATATCGTAGGTAGAATATGCATGGATCAATGTATGGTTGATATAACTGACATTCCAGATGTAAAAGTTGGGGATGAAGTTATACTTATGGGAGAGTCTAATGGAAAATCTATTACAGCAGATGACATAGCTGGAATGCTTGGAACTATAAACTATGAAGTTATTTGCATGATAAGTAAAAGAGTTCCAAGAGTATATGTAAGTAATGAGAAGGTTGTAAAAATAAGGAACTATATATAAGTGCTATATATTGGAGTACACGAAAGTTTAACAAATCCTTTGACATATTGACAATTATTGAATTATAATAAGTTAAATACATATATTTGTGATGTTTTTTAGGAGGTATTAATTTTTGTATGTCAAATTCGAAGAGATTAGTGATAAACATCTCAGAAAAGCTTTGTAGTGAGTTTGATAAGGCGCTTAAAGAAGATAGAAAAAAAAGAAGTGAATTTATTAGAGAAGCAATAATATTATATATAGAGAAGAAGAAAAAGCTTGATCAGGCTGAAGACATTAAAAGAGGATATATTGAAATGGGTAAAATGAATATTGAAATGTCTGAGTTTGGTGTATCCTCTTATTTAGAAGAATTAGATCAATATGAAGTGATACTATCGGAGAGTGATTTTCCTAATGACGATAATGATAGTGAAAAGAGGAGATATATTTTATGCTGATCTAAGTCCCGTAGTTGGATCAGAACAAGGTGGCATACGTCCCGTTATTATAATTCAAAACGATGTTGGTAATAAATATAGTCCGACTGTAATAGTTGCAGCTATTACTTCTCAGATAAATAAGGCAAAGCTCCCAACACATGTTGAGATATCGTCAGAGGAGTATGGACTTAATAAAGACTCAGTAGTCTTACTTGAACAGATAAGGACGTTAGATAAAAGACGGCTCAAGGAAAAAATAGGTCATATGACAGATAGCGATATGGAAAAAGTGGATTATGCTCTTGAAGTCAGTATAGGATTATCAAAAAATGAATAAATTAAGCTTGTTTTTAGTATAAATTTGTATAGTTTGAGCACTATTCTTTATAAGGGTAGTGCTTTTGTATGGAATTAAATCAGTGCACAATGCACAGTTCACAATGCACAGTTAAGGATGATTTTCTTCCATTTTACTACAGAAAATCTTAAAACATGATGGTGGAGTAATTATAGAAAAATTATTTAGCGAAGCTGAATTTAAAATTGCAGATTTATCTGACGTAGGAAAGATAAATCAACCATAACTGTGAACTGTGCATTGTGAATTGTGCACTGAAAAAACATTACTTGAAAGTCTTTATAAAAGTAATTTAAATATTTCAGCCAATTTTAATATACACATATTACGAGGTGATTTAATGAAAAAGTTTAAAGAATTCGTACTTATAACCTTGGGAGATATATTAGTGGCTATGTCAATAAAGTTTTTTCTTCAACCTAATAAAATAGCAGCGGGTGGAACTTCTGGTATAGCCATAATAATAAATAATTTTTTTAAGTTTATTCCTGTTGGGGTACTCATGATAGCTATGGATTCAATATTATTTATTATGGCCATGATAGTCATAGGAAGTAAGTTTGGATTTAAAACTCTATATGCAAGTTTTTGTCTGAGTGGTTCCTTAATTTTAATGGATAAACTTATTCCATATGGACCTTTAACCAAAAACTTACTTCTCGCGGCAGTTTTTGGTACATTTCTTTCAGCTATAGGAATGGGAATCATATTCAATCAAAATGCTTCTACTGGTGGAACAGATATAATTGCCAAAATAATAAACAAATTTTTACATATAGATATAGGGAAGTCACTGCTGCTTGTGGATTTTATAGTAACTTTATTTGCTGGTGTAACAATGGGAGCAGATATAGGAATGTACTCACTTCTTTCTGTAATAATAAATGGTTTTATGATTGATTTTGTCATTGAAGGACTCAACGTATGTAAACAGGTTATGGTAATAAGTCCTAAAAATAAAGAAATATCGAAGTTTATAATGGAAGAACTCGACAGGGGCTGCACCGTAATTGCAGGAAAAGGTGGATATACCTTAATGACACATACATATTATATTGTGTACTCAGCCGAAGTGAATTCATAAAACTCAAGCAATTTATAAAAGAAACAGACTCCAAAGCCTTTATAACCGTAAGTGATACCCGAGAGGTCCTAGGCAACGGATTTAAAGATATACACATCTAGAGTTTGCGCGAGAGCGCATTTGACTTCAAAAAACAAAATACATGACGATGTTAAGAAAACTAAAATAGAAGTAGTGTTGTTAATCTAGAGTTTGCGCGAGAGCGCATTTGACTTCAAAAAACAAAATACATGACGATGTTAAGAAAACTAAAATAGAAGTAGTGTTGTTAATCTAGAGTTTAGTAAAGAAGAACAAAAAATAGTCGCTTTAGCGACTGCACGGAAAAGTATGCGGGTGGCGGACCATTCAGAGGGCTTTTAGCCCAGCCAGTAATATGCCCTTACAGGGCTGAGCAAACCACCGGCTTAGCCGGTGGTCATGATTAGCTTTTTACTGAAGGTAAAAAAGTTCACCTTTTAACAAGCAGCGCAAGTTAAAACCCTTCACCCTTAGCTTTTTCGCCTTCTTTTTAGGCGAAAAAAATTAGTTATTGCTTCACAATTTTTATAAATTATGACTTAATATATTTAGTGCGACAGCCCCTTTTGTATATAGTTAATTGGAACTTGGAGATTTATCTTTTGCTAATATAACTGTAGAAATTAGTATAAATGCACTTCCTATTAATAATGCAAATGATAATTCCTCATTGAGAAATATTATTCCTAAAAACACGCTTACTATAGGTTCAAAGGTTCCTAGTATGGATGAAGAGGATACGCCTATTATTTCTATGGATTTAAGAAGTAAAATTATTGATAGTATAGTTGAAATTATGGATATTCCTAAATAACAACTTACAATTTTAAAATTAAAATTCAAAGTTATAGAGTTATTAAATATTCCGCATAGAATCATTCCTATGGTTGAACCCAAGCAAAGATACATAGTAGTTATTCTGTTGTCCAAAGCTCTAATAGATTTTAGGTTAAGGGCAATAAGAGTAAGTCCATAGGCTATACCAGAAAATAAAGCTAGTGAAATTCCTAATATATTTACAGTGCTATTTTTTAAAGCAACTAATGAATATACACCTATTGCAGCAAGTATTAAGGATATAATTTTTTTATTACTGAGTTTATTTTTGAAGAATATAAAGCTTGCTATACACACAACAACAGGATATATAAAATGTAAAGTTGTTGCAAGACCTGCACCTAAATAATTATAGGACATAAATAAAGCTTGAGTTGTTATAGTATATCCGGTAATGCCGATGAATATCAGTAATAATGTCTGCTCTTTTTTTAAGTTGATATTAATATGACTAAATTTTAAATATATGTATAATATTAAGGTTGAAATTAAAAATCTAAACATTAATACAGTAGTTGGATTAGAGCCATTAGTATATGCGATCCTAGCTAAAATAGGCATAACTCCAAATGCTGTTGATGATAAAAGCGCATAAGCTATTCCTTTGTATTTATTCACAATGCTTGTCCCCCTTTGAATGCAATAAGAAGCTTCTAAAAAGCCCAACATATTATAGCATAAATTTAAAGCCGTTATATTTGTATTTTATTAAATTATAATTACATTTTATGGTACATGGCAAAAATAAATTATATAATTAATTAGAATAAATATTAAAAACATTGGGGCGATTATTATGAAAATTAGAAAACAATATACTTGTCCTTTAGAACTTACTCACGATATTACACGTGGTAAATGGAAGCCAATTATACTGTGGCAACTTAAAAGTCAAAATAAATCATTATCCTCACTTGAAAAGGAAATAAACGGGATAAGTCAAAAAATGCTTTTGGAGCAGCTAAAGGAACTTATGGAATTTGGAATGGTTGATAAAAAAACATTTGATGGTTATCCATTAAAAGTAGAATATTTTCTTACGGAGCATGGTATAAGAATACTTGATGCATTAACAATTATGCAGCAGGTAGGTATTGAGCTTATGAAGGAAAGTGGAATGGAAGATGAGTTAAAGAAAAAAGGATTTATCTAAGTATGGTACCCACAAAAAAGTGGGTAATTTACTTTCTGGCTATATGAAAATATAATTAAGGCATTAAAGCTGGGGGTAGTTGTAAAAATGAGAAATGTAGAAAAAACTGTAGGTAATATGATTGACAAAGTTGGAGTTTCCATTATTAGTTCAGTAGATGAGGAAGGTTTTCCAAACACTAAAGCAATGCTGAAACCAAGAAAAAGGGAAGGTATAAAAGAATTTTATTTTACTACTAATACATCTTCGATGAGAGTAAGTGAATATACGAAAAATTCAAAAGCCTGTATATATTTTTTTGATAAACGTTTTTTTAGAGGAGTAATGTTAAAGGGCGCAATGGAAGTATTACAGGATAAAACGTCAAAGGAAATGATTTGGAACGATGGAGATGAAATGTATTACCCTAAGGGTGTTACAGATCCGGATTATTGTGTTTTGAAGTTTACAGCACAAAGCGGTAGATTTTATAGCAATTTTAAATCGGAAAATTTTGATGTTTTATAGTTACAGTGAAACTATTGCGAAACTTAAACTATTATGTTCCAAAATACCAATTTACAAGGGATTATGGTGCATATGTAGTTTGTAGTTGAGCTAGTTTCATTATATATAAATATTGACAATAGTTTGATATAAAACTATAATATGATTTATGAAAACAACAGATATAATATCGCTAATTTCAAAAATAAGGGACAGTGCAAATAGGTTTATTGTAAATGAAATGAATAGCTGGGGAGTAAAAGGACTCGCACCATCTCATGGTGACATTATTTTTGCACTTTTAAAAAATGAGAAAATGACAATGAATGAACTTGCAAGGAAAATAGGTAAAGATAAGTCGACAATAACTGCACTTGTAAATAAATTAATAAATCAAGGTTATGTTCAAAAAACCAGAGATACTGAAGATAATAGAGTAGTGTTTGTGACTTTAACCGAAAAGGGAAGAAAATTAGAGCCTATGTTTAATAAAGTATCAGAAGATTTATTGTCTACGGTGTATAGAAATATTTCTCAAGATGAAAGAGAGGAGTTACTTAAAACTTTAGAAAAAATAAAAAATAATTTTTAATTTTTTTTGAATAAATAATTTGATATAAAACTGTTGGATATAAAATCAAATTAAGATGAATGGAGCGAATAGTATGAAAGAAGTAAAAATATATAGGAACATTGCTAAGCTAAAAAATATTGATATGTTTTATTTTGATACAAAAACACAGGAACCAGTAATTGTCTGTCTTCATGGAAGATGGGGAAGAGCAGAGGTATGGGAAGATTTTATTAATCACTATGGGAAACAATATAGAATTATTGCACCAGATCAAAGAGGACATGGACTTAGTAGTAAGCCTATATCAAAATATACTTCTGAAGAAATGGCAGAAGACATAATTGAATTGCTAGATTTTTTAGGAATACATTCAATTATTTTAGTAGGACATTCAATGGGTGGAGCAGTAGCAGGATATTTGGCAGCTACATATCCTGAGTATGTAAAGGCTATAGCTATACTTGATGTGTCTGCAGCAGGACGTCCCCAAACAAGTGAATTGCCATTGGATGAAAGCAAACTTATAGATCCTTTTACAAAAGATTGGCCTATGCCATTTGCAACTCTAAACGAAGCAAAGAATTTTATTAAACAAGCTTCGAGTTCAAATTTGGAATATCAATATTTTATGAATAGTTTGATTGAAACTGTGGATGGATACGAGATGATGTTTAGTTCTCAGGCGATGGCAGCTAATGGTGCATATAGTAAAGAGTGGTTCTACTTATTACCAGATATAAAATGTCCAGCAATGTTGATAAGAGCGAGCAGTCATGAGGGAATACCAGATGAAGAGTTTGAAAAAATGAAAGCCTTACTTCCAAATTGTATTGCTTGTGAAATGTCACATCCAGATCACAATGTTCATTTAGCAAATAAAGAAGAATTTTATAAGTATTTTGATAAGTTTTTAAAAGAATAAAAAGCAATTGTAGTTGCACACATTGTGTATTTGGGTTACAATATGTAACGTAAATATACAATGTGTGTTATTTTATTTGAGAATAAGAATTAATGGAAAGAAGAGATGTAAAGTGAAAAAGAATATTAAAATTGTTGGAGTAATAAGTAGTTCAAAAGTGAGGGGAAACACTGCAACTCTTGTTAGAGAAGCGCTTAAGGGTGCAGAAGAAGAGGGAGCATCAGTGAAAGAAATTTTTTTAGCTCAGCATAAGCTTAATTTTTGTACAGGTTGTTTAAATTGCACAGCTAAAGGAAAGTGTCCTTTGCCAGATGATTTTGAGGAAATTAGGAAAATTATTTATGAAGCAGATGGAATTATTTTAGGTTCTCCAACATATGCCACAGAATACAATGCAATAATGAAATGCTTTATTGAACGTCTAGGACCTTATACCCTGTATGCTTCTTTACTTGGGGGAAAGTATGGTGCAGGAATATCAACAGCATATGGGGAAGGAGCAGCAAAAAAAAAAAGTTGCAAAAAAACTTGCCGATACTTTTGGTTTTGCAATATTTCAAAGATCTTATGCATCAGGATATTTAGGAGTTGGCACTATGTTTGAAGGACAAGAGACGAAAACCTGTAAAAATGAAGAAGCACTAAAAAAGGCACATGATTTAGGCGTCAAAATTACAAAGGACATAAAAGATAATAATGAATATCCCTTTCAGAATTTAATTATTAGATTAATGGTTGCATTATATTTAAGACCTATATTTAAAAGGAAAATATTGATATGTAAGGATAGGGAAGAACATGCTACGTATGAAAGTCTTTCAAAAAGAGGATTATTATAAAATAATGGGGGTATAAAAATAAATGAAAATAACGGATAATGTTTATGCACTAGATGCTACAAAGGGAGCGTATACTTACATAATAAGTCGGTATTCCCATCACATGGAATGCCTGTAGAAAGGGGTCACAAATGGGAGGCAATGCAGCTTTAAATAAACCACTTGAAACCTCAAAACTGCATCATTTTTTATTGCGGAAAATACCTGAGAGTAAAGTCATATTAAAACGTATAAAGTCATCTTCATTAAGTGAAAAGTGACTCATAAATGTGTTACCAGATACAGAAAGCATGTTAAAAAAGCCAGTTGTTAAAAATTCAGAAGATAGAGTTGCACTCATGGTATCAATATCTGTACGAATACTACCATCTGATTTACCTTCATCAATAATTTTGGCAATAGTTTGTGCTACTAAGTCTGTTATTTTATTAAATTCCTCGCGTTTATACATGTTTTCTTTCTTTGATTTAACATATCCAATATAGTTCATAAGGTTAAGAGTACCAGGAAAATCTTTATAAAATTTATAATAAGCGAAGCCCAAATTTTCAAGTTTTTTAAAGCCAGTATTCGCATTTTTGATTTCTTTTTGAAAGTAATCTAAAAGTCTAGTAAAACCTCTTATTACAACTGTATAATATAAATCTTCCTTGTTAGCGAAATATTGGTAAAGAGTTTTCCTAGTAAACTCGCATTCTTTTGCTATCGCTTCCATTGAAGCTTCGCTATAACTTTTTTCGATGAATATTTTTTCTGCTGCATTTATTATAGCTTCTTCTCTTGTTTGTTTTTCTCGTTCTCTTCTATATATAGTGTTCATTAGCTTGCATCTCCTATAATAACAGACATAATACACATATTGTATACTAAGGTTACATTATGTAAAATAATCGTATATTATATTTTGATTTATGTCAAGAAATTTAAGGAGGATTCTGATCAATAGAAAGAATAGCAGTAAGTTAAAGCTGCTATTTTTTATTTTTAACTTAATTTGTTTATGACGTTTTGGAGAACCAGAAATTTTAACTTTAGGTTTTTCTTTTTTTAAGGTTTCCTCAATATGTTCAATATCTTCTATTTGCTGCTTATATATTGAGATATCTTCTAAAATAACTTTGTGTTTTGAAAACTCTACTTGTTCTTCATTTAGAGGTATTCGTATAACTTGTGTTTCTGCAGCTTTACTCTTTGAAGTATCTGGTGCAATGGATTTTTTCTCTATTACAAGTTCTTCACGTTGAATAGGTATAGTAAAGTTCTTTTCTTCAGAAAAAACTTCTTTATGAATCTTTACATCTCCTGTTTGTATCCATTTTTTAGCTATATCAAGCTGCTCTTCTTTAATTTGAAGTGTTGTTTTATTTTGAGATGCTAAATTTTTCCCCATGCTCTTACCCTCCATTTGTTTAAAAACACCTCACAAATCATAAATTGGATTGAGAGGTGTTTTTCTTTAGTAATTATTGTTGATCGGTTCCTTCATCCACTACGTTAGGATCACCAACCGTATTTATACGAGCTTCTTCATGTTTAAGAGTTTCGTCTATGTGCTCCGTATCTTCTATGGCACGCTTATGAGCCGAAACTTCTCCAGTTACTACAGTATGCTTACCTACATCAACCTTTTCTTCACTGACAGGAATTTTAATAGCTTCGCTGTCACCTATAGGTGTATCACTTGCTTCATTGTTTAAGGATTTTCGTTCAATTACTACTTCTTCATGTTTTACAGGAACATCAACGGCTTTGTGTTCTTCTATAATTTCTTTACCGAGTTCTACTTCACCTTTTTTAACGTTATTTTTTGCAATGTCAAGTTCTTCTTTGTGAAGACGAAGTTTTTTTATCATCATCGTCAGATTCCTTTTTATTATCATCACCATTTCCAAATATATCTCCTAATATACTCATAATAACACCTCCATAAGTCAATAATTCTTTCCTTTATATATTTCCCTCTTAAGAAGTATATTATCCTATTTAAAATTGGGTTTTGTGTACAAGATTGGTTTAGCATACTGTAATTATATATTAATAATTATGAAATGGATGTTATACTAAAACGTATGAAGTTGAAATGGTTTATATATATTTGTATAATGAAAAAAGAATTTCACTAAATTATATAAGTGTATTATAATGTATGGAATAAATATGTTATTAAAGCATTTTAGGGGGCTATTTTATGAAAGAAAAACTAAGTTTCAAGCAAAATTTGTTAATAGGTTCGCTGCTTTTTGGGTTATTTTTTGGTGCTGGTAATTTAATTTTTCCGGTACAGATGGGACAAGAAGCTGGAAGTCACACTTTTGCAGCTACCATCGGATTTTTAATTACAGGTGTAGGATTGCCGATAGTTGGAATTGTCGCATCGGCAATTTCAAAAAGCGGAAGCCTACTTGATATGACTAGTCCAGTTGGCTCACGTTATTCAAAAATATTTACCTGTTTATTATATTTAACGATTGGTCCATTATTTGCAATTCCACGTACTGCTACAGTTGCATTTGAGGTTGGAATTCATCCATTTATTTCTAACCAATATTTAAAGTTGGGATTATTTATTTTTTCATCTATATTTTTTATTTTTACTATTTATTTTTCGCTAAGACCAGGAAGAATTTTAGATTGGGTAGGTAAATATCTTACTCCTATTTTTTTAATACTTCTATCAATTTTATTAATTGCTGCTTTTATAAAGCCAATGGGACAAGTAAACAACTATGCTGCTCAGGGTAAATATATAACCCAACCATTAACTACTGGTCTATTAGATGGATATAATACTATGGATGCTTTAGCATCTCTAGCTTTTGCTATAATTATTATTTCTAATATACAAAAGATGGATATTAAAAATTCTAGCTTAGTTGCTATTGAAACATGTAAATCAGGTTTGGTTAGTGTTGTTCTTATGTCCATTATTTATGCATCATTAGCTTATATGGGAGCTGCAAGTTTAGGAAGCGTAAAGCGCGCTGATAATGGAGGAAGTATTTTATCCATGGTAAGTGAGCATTATTTAGGTCTTATTGGTGCAGTATTACTAGCAGCTATTGTAGCAATTGCATGTGTAAAGACAGCTATTGGGTTAATTACTTCTTGCTCAGAGATGTTCAGCGAAATGTTTCCAAAATCAATTCCATATAAAAATTATGCTATTTTATTTACAGCATTTTCATTTATAATTGCTAATTTTGGATTAAACAACATAATTAAATTTTCTTTACCAGTACTTATGTTTTTATATCCTTTGGCAATAACTTTAATTGTATTGTCTTTATTAACTCCAGTTATACATAAACAGCATGATATTTATAAATGGACAACTGGATTAACAATTATCGCAGCGTTTTTTGATTTATGCAAAGCACTGCCACAGTCTATTGAAAAAAATGTGGTAATAATGCATGTTGTCAATTTTGCTCATTTATATTTGCCAGGCTTTGATTATGGATTTGGATGGATATTGCCAGCTTTTTGTGGCTTTTTTATAGGAGTAATAATTTGTGGTGTCCACAGAAAAAGAAGTTTATAAAAATTGACATTTTTTCTAATATAATAAAAAATCCTATAGGCGAAGTAACAGTGTTTGGAAACTGTTACTTCGTCTTCCAACTTCCACAGGCTCTTTTATATCTTTTATTTTTGTTCCAATTAAGGCTTTCTCTCCAACTCCAAATCTGCCTTTTTCATCCTTTGGACTCATCTTCCATATTTTTTAGTTTATATTGTCTACTTCAATATGTAAATGTGTTAAATTTTTAATTATACTATCATTTTAAATTTAAAATTTTCCTAGGAATTATATGCATTATAGTGAATTTTACTTAATATATTGTAATATTCTATTCCAATTTCAAAAATTTTTGTTTTCTTTTTAACAATTTTGGATTATAATAAGCCTATAAAGAGAAATTCATTCAATATAGTATTTTCTCAAAAAAATATATATGAAAATATATAATTTTGGAGGTATATATATGTTAGTATCAGTAAAAGAAATGGTAAAAAAAGCTAGAGAAGGTAAATACGCTGTTGGTCAATTTAACATTAACAACTTAGAATGGACTAAAGCAATACTATTAACAGCTCAAGAAAATAATTCCCCTGTAATCTTAGGTGTTTCCGAAGGTGCAGGAAAATATATGGGTGGTTATCATGCTGTTGTTGGAATGGTTAATGGTTTAATTAAAGATTTAAATATAACTGTTCCAGTAGCATTACACTTAGATCACGGCAGCTACGAAGGTGCTTTCAAAGTAATCGAAGCTGGATTTTCTTCAGTAATGTTCGATGGTTCTCACTATCCTATAGATGAAAACATCGAAAAGACAAAAGAAGTTATAAAAGCTGCTAATGCAAAAGGACTTTCTGTTGAAGCAGAAGTTGGTGCAATTGGCGGTGAAGAAGATGGAGTTATCGGCGGCGGTGAAGTTGCAGATCCTGCTGAATGCAAAAAAAATTGCTGATTTAGGAGTTGACATACTTGCAGCTGGAATTGGAAATATACATGGTGTATACCCAGCAAACTGGAAAGGCTTAAACTTCGAAGTTTTAGCTGAAATAGAAAAAACTGTAGCGAAATGCCATTAGTTTTACACGGTGGTACTGGAATTCCTGATGATATGATTAAAAAAGCTATATCACTTGGAGTTGCAAAAATAAATGTTAATACTGAATGCCAATTAGTATTTGCAGAGGCTACTCGTAAATACATTGAAGCTGGAAAAGACAAACAAGGAAAAGGCTTTGACCCACGTAAATTATTAGCTCCTGGCTTTGAAGCTATTAAAGCTAAAGTTAAAGAAAAAATGGAATTGTTTGGTTCGGTAAACAGAGCTTAATTAACATCATATATAATTGCAAGGAAAGGATAATTATTATCCTTTCCTTTTCTATATTCTAAGCACATTTAAATTAGAAGCTTTTTTCCTATTTAAAGATAAACCACCTAAAAGTTTAAATTGGTATATTAACATCTCTAATTATTTTTTATATTCACTATTCTTTTGTTTAATTTTTATATATAATGATATACGTGTCTATATTTTAGAGGAGGTTACCAATATGAACTTGCTTTCCTTATTTTTCGATAAGAAATTTTTTAAATCCGCTATAACTTTGGCACTTCCAATAGCTCTACAAAACTTTATTTTGTCTTCTCTTAACTTAGTTGACAACATAATTATTGGTGGACTTGGTGATACTTCCATAGCAAGTGTTGGACTCGCTAACCAATATTTCTTCCTTTTAAATCTTGTGCTGTTTGGTGTAATAAGTGGTGCATCAATTTTCACCTCACAATACTGGGGAAAAAGAGATACAACTAACATAAAAAGAGTGCTCGGGCTTTGTATAATAACTTCTGTAATCGTTTCTGGTATATTTATGCTGGGTGCACTTCTTATTCCAAACTACATAATAGGTATTTTTTCTAGAGACAAAACTGTAGTACATATTGGTGGAAATTATCTTAAAATAATATGTTTTAGTTACATAGTCACAGGTATTTCATTTACTTATTCTGTTATTTTGAGGAGTATTGGACAAGTAAAAGCTCCAATGATTGTAAGCATAATTGCTCTTGGGATAAATACATTTCTAAACTTTTCTTTAGTTTATGGAATAGGGGCTTTTCATGGAATAGGAGTATATGGCTCAGCCATAGCTACCTTAATAGCTCGCTTTATTGAATTTTCAATGATGCTTTGTACAGTATACAAATTAAAGTTTCCTATTGCAGGTTCCTTTAGTGAGTTGTTCGATCTATCACTTGCCTTTATAAAAAGATTCTTCAAAATAGCTATACCGGTTATTTTAAACGAAAGTATATGGGCCTTAGGCGTTACAGTTTATGCTGCAATATATGCACACATGGGAACTGACGTAATAGCTGCCACAAATATAGCAGCTACCATAGATAGACTTTCCATGGTGGTTTTTTTCGGTTTTGGTAATGCTGCTGCAATAATGATAGGAAACAAAATAGGAGAAAAGAAAGAAAAAGAAGCATTTCTATACGCAAAAAGATTTATAATTATAAATCCAATTATAGGCGTACTTGTTGGAGTAATCATTTACACAGGAGCTCCAATACTACTAAATGCTTATAATGTTTCACCAAATGTGCATGAGTACTCAAAACAAATTCTTCATGTAATAGGCATATTTTTATGGGTTAAAGTATTTAATTATACCAATGTAGTTGGAATTCTGAGAAGTGGAGGCGACACAAAGTTTTGCTTATTTTTAGATATGGGAGGAATGTGGCTTGTTGGAGTTCCTTTAGTGGCCATCGCAGGATTATACTGGCACCTTCCTATAGGACAGGTTTATATCTTTGTGTTTATGGAAGAAGTATCGAAATTAATAGTTGGTCTTCCTAGAATTCCCTCAAAAAAATGGATTAATAATTTAGTTGGGAAGGAAACATAAACTGGGTTTTGGGTTTAACCCCTTACCCTTCTAAGATCGCAAACAATTTCTTTCTCTGTAACAAACATTAATAAATTTTATATTATTAATAAAAACTAAGGCCTGCTTCATTTTAAAATTCAATACATATATAACTTAAAGTCCCATATTCATAATATCTTAGAAAGGCGTATAATATAATAATTTACTTACTTTTGTCAAGTAAATATGGTAAAATAATTACAGGAGGATGATGTTAATGGATAAAATTCATCTATGTCCTCATTTTGAAGCTGCATTTGAAATTCTTGGCAAACGCTGGACAGGATTAATTATACGTTCTTTATTAAGTGGTGCTAAAAGATTTTCCGATATACAAGAAATAATTCCATCTCTAAGTGCTAGAATGCTTACAGAACGATTTAAAGAATTAGAGGAACATGGAATAATTATAAGAAAAGTATATCCTGAAATGCCTGTACGCATTGAATATGAACTTACTGAGAAAGGTAAGGATCTTAAAAAAGCTATGGATGAAATTCAAAAATGGGCTGAGAAGTGGACATAAAATAATAATATTTTTGAACATTAAATAAAATCTAAACTTAAAATTCTGAAAACCATAAGAAAATTTAATTTCCATTGCCAATTAAGCATATTGAATATTCTAATGGTTTTCAAAATTTCATTATATAACATTGCTTATATTATATATTCTTACATGGTGTTTTTCTACAAAATACATTTGTTCTTTTATTTTCAATATGATAAACTATTCATATATATGCAAATTTATTAATACTGACAAAAAGGAGATTTCACATGAATTACTTTTCATTTAGTGCTATTGTATTATATTTAATTATTCTACTCACAATAGGCTATTATTCCTACAAAAGAACAAATGATATTTCAGATTATGTTCTTGGTGCTCGAAGCCTTGGACCTATGGTAACAGCTTTATCAGCCGGTGCAAGTGATATGAGCGGATGGATGCTTATGGGGCTTCCAGGAGCAGTTTACTCAACAGGTCTATCAAGTTTATGGCTTGGTGTTGGCTTAACAATTGGAGCATATTTTAATTATCTTTTGTTAGCTCCGCGTTTTAGAGTTTACACTGAACTAGCTAATGATTCTGTAACAATTCCTGACTTTCTTGAAAACCGCTTTAAAGATAAATCAAATATGTTGAGACTTGTATCTGGAATTATAATCTTGGTTTTCTTTACATTGTATGTTTCTTCAGGTGTCGTAGCCGGCGGAAAATTATTTAAAAATATGTTTGGACTCACATACACAACTGGTGTTATAGTTACCCTTTCTATAGTTGTAATCTATACATACTTTGGAGGTTTTTTAGCAGTAAGTCTTACAGACTTCTTCCAAGGTTCACTCATGTTTGTTGTATTAATCATGGTTCCTATGGTAACATATTTAAATTTAGGTATAAGTCCTGAAACTTTCGTAGCAAAGGTAAAGCATATAGATCCTTCTCTGTTTGATCTATTTAAGGGAACAAGCGTCGCATCAATTATAGGTTTTCTAGCTTGGGGACTTGGTTACTTCGGTCAGCCTCATATTATTGTACGATTTATGGCAATTAAATCAGCAAAAGAATTGAAATCTGCAAGAAGGATTGGCATAAGTTGGATGGCAATAGGTTTACTTGGAGCGATCTCAAGCGGACTTATAGGTTTAGTATACTTTACTCAAAATAAAATAACTCTTAAAGACCCTGAAACAGTATTTCTTCGCTTAGGAGCAATTTTATTTCATCCCTTTATAACTGGAATTATACTGTCAGCAGTTTTAGCTGCAATTATGAGTACACTTTCTTCTCAACTTTTAGTATGCTCAAGTTCCATAACAAAAGATTTCTATATTACATTTTTTAATAAAGAGGCTTCTCAGAAAAAACAAGTAATTATTAGCAGGCTTGCCGTAGTTGGAGTTGCTGCTGTTGCAACAGTTTTTGCTTACTTACCAAACAAGACAATTTTAAATATAGTTGGTCAAGCTTGGGCTGGATTTGGATCTGCCTTTGGTCCTGTTCTTCTAATCAGCCTTTATTGGAAAAAATGACCAAGTGGGGAGCTTTATCTGGTATGATTGTTGGTGGACTTACAGTTATAATATGGATTGTTTCTGGTCTATCCGCATACTTATATGAGATGATACCAGGATTTACTTTTTCACTTGTATCAATAATAATTGTAAGCAATTTAACTCATAAATCTGCTATTGATATTGACAGCGAATTTAAACTTATGGAAGAAAGGTTAGCAAAGTAAACCTACGCGGGGTTTGGGCGAAAGCCATTATCCTTCTAGAACCTTAATTAACTTCTGTTTTTATTATGTCACCAAAATTTGGTTTATTGCTACAGAAATATACACGGGGTTTTGGCGTAGCCATTACCCTTTTTAATAATTTTTCAAAAGTATCCGTCTTCCTATAATCTACTCTTTCCATTTTCTTTTATTAAAATTTCAATGAGTCTTTAATCTATTTCTATAATTTAAACTCCTTACACACCCATATGTCCCTGTATCAATGACTTTAAATATTAATCTATCAATTTGTTTGCCAGAACACTCTAAATCGAGTCTCCTTTCACTGGCTTGCCTTTCTATACGGCATTCCAAATCATCCTCCAATATCAATAAAATATTAAAGTAGAGGCAACTTATATAAGTTTGATTAAGCCATCTTTAGATGCGTCCATTGTCACATTCATTGGTTTTACCGGTTATAAAACTAGAATATATACAAGATGGTGCAAAAATCCTAAGTAAAGGTATTTGGTAATAAAAAATTATTTGCTTGACAATTAATTTTTTACATTATACAATTTACTTAAAATATTAATTTAATTAATATATGTGCATTTTATTAGCTGTTTTATATAATTATAATTATAAAATCACAATTATTTTTCACATTCATAATTATCCACATGCATTTAATATTGCGCAAATACTTATCCAATTAGAGGGGGACTATTCAATGAATTATCTATCAGATACAGCAAAAAACTTTCCATCATCAGGAATTAGAAAAATGTTTGAACTAGCACAAAAATATGACAACCTTATAAACTTATCAGTTGGAGAACCTAACTTTGAAACACCAATACATATTAGAGATGCAGCGAAAAAAGCTCTTAATGAAGGCTGCACTCATTATTGTCCTAATGCTGGTTTAAAAGAGCTCAGAGAAGTTATAGCTCAAAAGTACAACAAACAGCTTGGTGCAAGCTACACTTATGAAAATGTTATTATAACTATTGGTGCATCTGAAGCACTTTTTCTATCCTTAGCAGCTACTTTAAATATTGATGATGAAGTCATAATTCCAGAGCCTTATTATCCAAATTACGAAGGCCCAATAGCACTAAGTCATGGAAAAATAGTATTTGTTCACCTTGATAAAAATAATGATTTTAAGCTTAATCCTTATGACATAGAGAAAGCAATAACACCAAAAACAAAAGTAATAATACTCAATTCTCCAAATAATCCACTGGGGCGTTTTATCGAGGACAATGACATAAAAAAAATATGTGAAATAGCTAAAAAGCACAATATAATAATACTATCTGATGAGGTTTATGACCACATAATGTTTGATGAAAATAAATTTTTTAGTCCTGCTCATCTTGAAGAGATGCGAGAACAAACTATTATTGTAAACAGCTTTTCAAAAACCTTTGCTATGACTGGCTGGAGAATAGGTTTTCTCATTGCCAATAAAGAAATTGCTGCTGCAGCATCTAAACTCCAAGGAGGCGTCGTATCCTGTGTTCCTACTTTTATACAAAATGCCGCAATAACAGCACTTGAAAGCCCTATGGAAAGCAGTGAAAAAATGGTTGAAGATTATTATAGAAGAAGAGATATATTAATAGATGGTCTTAATTCTATTAAAGGTATAAAATGTTTTAAATCAACATCTACTTTTTACGCTTTTGCTGATATAACAGCCTTTGGACAAACTTCAGAACAATTTTGCACAGAACTTCTTTTAAAAGCAAAAGTAGTTTGTGTTCCAGGCTCTGCCTTCGGTGAATCTGGAGAAGGATATATGAGACTTTCCTTTGCCAACTCAGACGAGAACCTAAAAGAAGCAGTAAAAAGAATCCGTGAGTTTGTAGAAACAAAATAAATAATGCAAAATAACAATGCTGCGTCGCATACACATACGCTGGGTTTGGGCGTAAGCCCATTATCCTTCTAGAACAATATAAAAGCACTTTTAATAATAAATCCTATAAATCTAAGGTAAAAAAATTATAGAATACTAAGATATTTCAATAACTCGCTATCGCTCAAATCTACTATCTTAGCTTGTTTTTTGCTTTGCCTTCTCGCTCTTTTTTTATGATATAATCATACACTGATGTATCTTTGGTTGGAACTCTGCACTTTATGCTTTTCATTATCTCATAACCTGTTTTTCTAAGATATCTTGATCCTCTGTCCCATAAAAATTACCTGACTGATAAGGCGGAGGATCTATTCCTGCATATGCAACAAGCGCATTGTGATTATAGTATTTCCTTACGTCTCCTACTTCTGCTATAATTCTTGGCGCTAATTTTTCTCCTACACCGTTCATATTAGATACAACATTATATTCTGGCAGTGACTTTGCAAGTTCCTTCATTTATGTTAATATTAAGTTCAAAGATATTCCAACCGAATGGATACCTTTTACCGTTTCTGAGATAATCATTTTGGTGGTTGGCATCTCAGAGGACATAGTTGTGATACTATTTTTAGCGAGAAGATATATTTCATTTGATTTCTTCTCACTAAATTGGTATCCTTCTTTTTTGCACCATTTTTCATAGCTTTCAGCAAACTTTTTTTTTCACTGAGCTTCTTAATATTATCATAGTGCCAGTATTTTTCTGCAAAATCTGCTGCTTTGCCTTTTGCAAAATTAGCTAAATTTGAAGCCAAAAGATATTTTTATTACAGTTGTTACAAATTCTATAATCATTGCTGATGAATTAAGAAAACAAGATAATATTCGCATCATTATTACAGGCGGCGAAATGGATGGTAAGGGAAATTGCTATGATCCATTTACTATAGAAACTATTAAAAGAATGCGTTTTGATAAAGCCTTCTTAACTTCAGCTAGTATATCTGCTGAATTTGGTTTATCTATACAGCGAAGTAATCATGTTGAATTTGTTAATGCAGTTATTAATAGTTCAAAATGTTCCGTCGGATTGTATCCTACCGAAAAAATAGGATTTGAATCGATTATGTAGAGTAAGTCGGTGGCGAATCGCCACCTTCTCCTCATCAAACCGTGCATGCGGTTTTCTCGCACACGGCTTTCCGATATTCTTCTTTGTAAGGCTTTCAGCCTTAATAATTTGTAACTATTCGAATATATTAAAAGATATGAGTTTTAATGTTCGTTAGGAATCATGATAGTTTTCTATCGAATGTTATGACTACATTATACAAGGAGGATTATTATGGTTTCATTTAAGATTAGAGTAGTAACTTTAATACATCATCATCACTAGGAAGACTTGTGTCTCGAAAATAATTGTAGATACAAGTTTAATAAACGTTAAAGGCTTGTATCTACCTGGTGATTGTGAGAATGAAATCATAATTTAGTTAACCATGCAGGTACGTATAAGCCTGCATGGTTTTTGTGTTAAAGGAAAAAATAAATTAGAAGTTGAAGCAGAGGAGTGTTAAAAATGGGTAATAAAATAAAACCTTCAATTTTACCAGGGTTTATGGAACTACTTCCAAATGAACAATTAATATTTAATGATATAGTTTCAAAAATAACAGGAGTTTACGAGGAAAATGGTTTTTTGCCTATGGATACCCCAATAATTGAAAAAGAAGAAGTACTTCTTGCAAAATCAGCAGGTGAAACTGAAAAGCAAGTTTATAGACTTACAAAGGGTGACAAAAATTTAGCTTTAAGATTTGATCTTACAGTTCCTTTTGCTAGATTTGCAGCACAATACATGAATGATTTAACTTTTCCTTTTAAAAGATATCAGCTTGGAAAGGTATATAGAGGAGAAAGAAATCAAAAGGGACGTTATAGAGAATTTTATCAGTGTGACGTTGATATAGTTGGAAATGGTAAACTTAGCATAAAAAATGATGCACTTGTAGTTGCTATGGCATCAAGAGCTCTCAAGAAAATAGGATTAACTACATATAAGCTTCAAATAAGCAACAGAAAAATATTAAGCGGATTTTTGACTTCACTTGGCGTTACAAACATGCAGGATGTTATGATACTTATAGATAAATATGAAAAAATCACAAGAGAAGAGTTTTTATCCGAACTAGAAAAGCTCGTTGGAAAAGATAACAGTGAAGCTATAAATAACATAATGGGAATACAAGGTTCTAACGATGAAATTATTTCTCAGCTTAAAGCACTTAATGTAAGCAGTGAGTTATTTAATAAAGGTGTAGAAGAAATAGAAGAAGTTAAAACTTACTTAAATATATTTGGTGTAGAGGATAGTGAATTTGCAATAGATCTTAAAATCATAAGAGGACTTGATTATTATACTGGAACTGTATTTGAAACAATATTACAAGGGAATGAGTCTTATGGTTCAATTTGCTCTGGTGGTAGATATGATAACTTAGCACAAAACTATACAGATAGCGTACTTCCAGGAGTAGGCATGTCAATAGGCATAACAAGATTATTCTTTGTATTAAAGGAAATAGGTTTTATAGATAAATATGAACACAATTCATCAATAGAATATCTAATAATTCCTATTGGAGACACAATTACTTATTGTGCTAAAGTATGCAAGATGCTTCAAGAAAAGGGAGCTAAAGCAGAAATATATTTAGAAGATGACAAGCTTAAAAAGAAGATGTCTTATGCAAATAAGCTTAATATAAAGAAAGTTATAATTATCGGTGAAGATGAAGTTAAAAGTGGAGAAATTGTTGTAAAAGATATGGCAACAGGGGAACAAGAAAAAATAAAAATGAAATAATTGTATTCCTGAAACATTAAATAAATTTGAGAACATAATGCAGATGAACAGCTTGAAACTGGAAAATAATAAATTCCAAGTTTAATCTTAAAAACTGGAAGTTGTAAATCAGAGTAGAAAGTAGGGAGTACAGAGTACAGTGAAGGATGATTTTTCTCTGCTATGCTTCGAAAAATCTAAAACTTGATGCTTACGCATGGGGCAAAATATATGGATCAGCGCAGCTGGCACTACTAAGTTCAAGATTTACCTAAGCAAAGCGAAAGGTAAATTATCCTTTATTATTTCAAAAACTTCTATATGGTTTATTTGATTCGTATTCGTTTTTGTTTTATGTTATATGGGTTGTTACAATAATATGCTTATCTCCGTTTTGGGTAAGATATTTTGTAAAACATTGAGGGTGAAAAATATGGTTGTTGTGAATAAGGAGAAGTGTATTGGATGCAGACAATGTGAAGGCATCTGTCATACGCACAGTATAAAAGTTACAGAATGAGGTGTCTCGATAGATAATCTTTTGTGTAGCACATGTACTCAATGTATTGCAATTTGTCCAGTACAGGCACTTTCATGGGATAATATAGAGTCTAAAAAAATTAATGCTGATATACTGCCAAAGCCAGAACAAATTAAAGAGTTTTTAAAAGCAAGAAGGTCAATAAGAAAATTTAAAGACAAGCCAATTAAGAGAAATATATTGGAGGATATTGCTATAATGAGCAAATATGCCCCAACGAATAATTATAACATCGATGTAATAATAGTTGATGACCAATCTTTAATTAATGAACTTGAAACGGAATGTATAAAATTTATTCAAAGGACGTACAATGTATTCTACAAGCATAAAATAATTTTTAATTTTATGAAGAAAATCACACCAGCAATGAATTCAACAGACAAAATAAAGATGGAGAGAACTTTGAAAAGAAGTAATATTTTTCAAGATGCACCAGTCATCATGATTTTGGTTGCCGACAAGCGCATATCTCACACAGAATTAAGTTCTCAATATGCACTCTATAATATGGCTTTATATGCTCAAAGTTTAGGAATAGGTTCAACAAGTTTATGATGATTTCCTTCCGCTTGCTTGGATACTAACTGCTTTTATGTACTTTTCTCCCCATAGTTTAAGGCTATCTAAAACTACAGAAAAGTCCTTTCCAATGTCACTTAGTTTATATTCTACCCTTGGAGGAACTTCTGGATAAACAGTTCTAATTACCATTCCGTATTCTTCTAAGGTACGAAGCTGCTTTGTAAGTGTTGCCTGTGTAATATCTGGTAGCAGTTTTTGAAGCTGATTAAATCTAAGAGTGCCTTCGCTTAAATGGTGTAAAATAATTAATGCCCATTTTCCAGATAGAATTTTTTGAGCAGTTGCATATGGGCATTTTCCAAATAATTCTTCTTGTGTTAACATGAGATCTCCTTTCGTATATAAACAACTTAGAACTTGTAAAGTATAAATTCAAAGTTTATCCCTGCAAACTGGAATTTAGCTCAATGCACAATGCACAATGAAGGTAGATTTACCTTTCGTTACTCTCAGGTAAACCTTAAAACTTAATAGTGTCAGCTGCGCTGAACACTATATTTTAAGCGCTTTGCGCACATTAAGCTTCTAGATTTTTCGAAGCATAGCTGAGAAAAATCATCATTCATTGTGAACTGAGTCAACTTCCAGTTTGTTTATCTATAGTATTTCATAGGATACTAAGTATTCAAAAAAATCGTACTTTTAAAAATTGATGTAACAAAATATAATATATGTATGATTAAATTATATCATACATGAAAGAAAAGGGGTAAGTAAAGTGGAAGAAGTATTAAAGTTTTTAAAGGATAATCCAGTATTTTATTTAGCAACAGAAGAAGAGGATCAGCCAAGAGTTCGTCCATTTGGAGCAGTAGCTGAGTTTGAAGGAAAACTATATATTTGTACTAATAACACTAAAAAGGTATTTAAGCAAATTGAAAAGAATCCTAAAGTTGAAATTTGTGCAATGGGCAAGGATGGAAGATGGCTTCGTGTAGAAGCAAATTGCTTTGCTGATGAAAGAAAAGAAGCAAAAGAGAAGATGCTTTCAGATAATCCAGGATTAAAAAATATGTATTCAGTAGATGATGGTATATTTGAAGTTCTTTATTTAAAGGATGCTACAGCAACATTTGCAAGTATGAAAGGTGGACCAAATACAGTTAAATTCTAAGATTTAGCTAAAATTAAAGTCTTTGTATGACTTATAAATAAGTTTGATACAGGGGCTGTCGTACTAAATATAAAAAATTGCGAACTAATTAAAATGAAGGGTTTTAACTTCACTATTATGATTGCTTCGCAATTTTTTAGTATGACACCCACCTTTATCTATTGTTGCAATGCTCCTTGCTTTTTGTTATAAGCGGGAGAAAAGCATTGCTATGAGAAATAGACAAATGTTAATAAGGATGGAATTTCCACTGAATTAGCATTGTACGTAGATAATAAAAAAAGAAACAAAAAAGAAAATAACAAGTAGTTCTGCAAAACCACTTGTTAAGTAAACAATCTACAATTTACAATAATTAAGCCGATTACAAACTTTGCAATCCACTCACCTTATATTATGTCATACTTTAATGAGAAATATACAAAACACAATTATTTAAAACATAGTCTTGGTTTTAAAAGTTGCAATTTATAAAAAATTATTATAAAATCAAATTATAAATGAACCATTTTAAATTTAATGTAGTTTATATTCAAAAAAAAGGAAGTGCATTTTTGTGAGTGTGGTTTTTAACTAAGTAAATTAAAATTGAATTCTTAAAAAATTTCAAAAAAATGCCTATTTAGTTAGGTTTATTTGTTGATGGATTTTTTAAGATGAACTTAGTTAAAAGAAATTCACATATAAATGCTTATATAAATTTATAGGTTTATTTAGGTTATAGTAGATCTAGGCTATAAGTGAAGAATTCTTTACTTATAGCCTTTTTTAGTTCACAATTCACAGTGAAGGATGATTTATCTTCCTCTCGTCAGATAAATCTAAAATTATATAGAAAACTGGTATGATGCTTCGTTGGCAAAGCGAACATAATAATGCATTATCTTGAAATGGCGGCAGCAATAAGTTTTAGATTTTCTGTAGTAAAGCGGAAGAAAATCACCATAAACTGTGAACTGTGCATTGTGAACTGTGAATTTTAATGGGTTACTCTTAAAAGGTCCTTCAACCAGTGAATTGGAGGAAAAAGAAATTGAATAATAAGTCAAAAGAAATATTAGAATTTTATAAAATAACAGAGGAATTAAAAAAAAGTTTGCTTTATCGGATATTGCAAAAGAAAGAATTGAAAAGCTTGAGCCTAAACTTCAGGAGGGAATAATAAGACTTTCTTTAAAGGAAACTACAGAGGCGAGAAATATCGTGGATATATCTTCAAGTGTGCCGCTTAACAGCCTTAAGGATATGGGTAGAATTGTATCAAAGCTTGAAAAAGATGGGGTTCTAATACCAGAAGAGCTTGAAGCTGTAGCCGACTTGCTTCGTGATACATCAAAAATTAAAAGATTCATGAAAGATAAAGAATATGCGGCCCCAACAATATCTGGCTATGCTTATTCTATCTGCGAATTAGATGGTATAAGACAGGAAATTGAAAGATGCATAGTTCATGGTGCAGTAGATGATAAGGCTTCTAGTAAATTGCAGAAAATAAGAAAGAAAATTTATATATTAGAGGATAGAATCAAAAGTAAATTAGACAGTATTTTAAGAAGTGATAAATATAAATCATATATTCAGGAGGCAGTGGTAAGCCAAAGAGATGGGAGATATGCTATACCAGTAAAAAGTCAATATAAGCATTACATGGAAGGAGAAATTAAAATAAACATTGAGACTATGGCAAATTATGATTTTATATTTGCAAAGGGGAAGTACAGTAAAGTTATATCTGGAAGAAGCGTAGAGCTTAACACTAGAAATTATATAAATTTAAAGCAAGGAAGGCATCCTCTTTTAGGGGATAAAGCAGTGCCGCTGGATTTTGTTATAGGTGAGGACTATAGAGGGCTTGTTATAACAGGACCAAATACGGGTGGTAAGACAGTTACCTTAAAAACAATTGGACTGCTTACAATGATGGCTCAAGCGGGACTTCATGTGCCAGCAGGGGAGGGCAGTGAACTGGCTATCTTTCAGGATGTTTTTGTGGATATTGTAGATGGTCAAAGTATAGAACAGAGTTTAAGCACTTTTTCTTCTCATATAAATAATATTATTTCAATTTTAGCCTGCGCAGGTAGAAATGATCTGGTTATTATAGATGAACTTGGTTCGGGAACAGATCCAGGAGAGGGCATGGGAATAGCAGTTGCAGTATTGGAGGAACTATATGATAAAGGAGCAACTATATGTGCCACAACTCATTACAGTGAAATAAAAGGTTTTGCAGAGAAGCATGAAGGATTTATAAATGGTTCAATGGGATTTGATATAAACACTTTAAAACCGCTTTATAAATTAACTATAGGAAGAGCTGGGGAAAGCAATGCTTTTCTTATAGCTTTAAGGCTTGGAATGGATAAAAAAATAATTGAGAGAGCACATTTTGTAACCTACAAGGAAGAGAAAAGCTACGCAGATTTAAAACCTCATAAAGCGGCAATCAATGTAGAGGAAAAGGAAGCTCATAAACAGCAGGTCCGTGAATTTAAAGCATCAATAAAAAAAGAGGAAGAAAGGAAGCTTGCTAAAAAAGAACCTGACTTTAAAATAGGTGATTCAGTATATATTTCTTTTATGAAACGAACGGGAATAATTTGTGAGGAAGAAAACAGCAGAGGTGAGTATGGAGTTATGGTAATGAACAGAAAGATTAAAATAAACAGAAAGAGGCTATCACTTTACATTGATAAAAAGGAATTGTATCCTGAGAATTATGACTTTGATATTATATTTAAAAGTAAGGAATACAGAAAAAAGAATAAGCTTATGGGCAAACATCATGTAGAAGGAATGGCTTTGAAGGAGGAATAATGAGGCTGTATCACCCAAAATCGTAAAATACTTAGATATTTCAATTGTTTTGTACTATAAGTGTAGACACTTAATCTCATTTGATTAAGTAATCTGCACTTATTTTTATTATAATAAGAAATGGGCTGATGATTCAATTTGTTGGAATTTAACTTCCGTAGCTCAAACTATCACCCATTGCTTATTATGGATATTCGATTAAGCAGGTTAGAACTATAATTAGCTTCCGCGTAACGAACAAAAATGAGTAGTAATAAGTGGATGGACAAAATTTTTAGGCATTTTCTCAGCGAGTAAACATGCACGGGGCATGGGCTTTGCCCATTATTCTTCTATACCCTGAGCAGGTACTCGCTTAAATTCACCACTTAGATTTATAGGATTTTTTTAATGCGACGAAGCATTATTTCTTCGCTAGCTTCTTTTCAAAATCCTCTACCATTTTTTTAGTCATTAAACCACCAACTGGACCTCCAACATATCCATTGGTTTTTGAAGCTACATTGCCACCATAACCTTCATTAAATCTAATACCAATTTCGTTTGCTGTTTCTTCTTTTAATTTTTCAAGTTTTCCTCTTGCACCTGGAACGAGTGGTCTGTGACTCATTAAAAACACCTCCATATCAATAATAGTTTTAGATTTTTTGCGAAATTGTATACTTGGTAATGTATAGCTGTATCACCTTAAATATTAGAATTGTAACAATTTTTTTTAAAATTACATAAAATATAAATTGTAATATTAAATTGGAGGTAACTATGCATTTTTCTGAATATCAATGTCCTTTTTTTAATTACCATGGATATAGAAGCGAGATGAATATTAGTAATAGACCTAGGAGAGCTGTTGCTAATATAACAGGAGGGCCACTAGCACCTAATATTAGAGGTACTGTAACATTTACGGGTGTACGTGGAGGAACTGAAGTTTCTGTTGAAGTTAATGGACTTCCTCCATATAGACGTGGAGGAGGTGGAAGACCTCAAGTTGGACCTTTTGGCTTTCACATACATGAAGGTGGGAGCTGTAGAGTAGGAAATAGTCAACAACCATTTTCAAGTACGGGAGAACACTGGAATCCAACTAATCAACCTCATGGAAATCATGCAGGAGATTTTCCAGTTCTTTTTTCTAATAATGGTTATGCAAGAATGACATTTTTTACAAATAAGTTTACGGTTCCACAAATTATAGGAAGGACAGTAATAATACATGAAAGCCCTGATGATTATAGAACGCAGCCAGCAGGAAATTCTGGTAGAAGACTAGCATGTGGCGTTATTCAGGCAGCAAGATAATTTCTATAGATATAGATAAACAAGCTGAAATATTTAAATTACCAATACCAAATTTATCCTTACAAATTGGAATTTGTCGAGCACTATAGTGAAGGGTTTTAACTCACTTCGTTTGTTAAAAGACTAAGGTTTTTCGCTATGCGAAAGACCAGCTAGTAATAGTCAATAGTTTAAAGAAAAAAAGTTAGAAATATTTTTAAAATAAAAAAGTGTATAGCAAACAAACCATTAAAGCAACCGAATAATGGAAAAAAATTCAAGACAGTTAAATTGGAAAAACATTATTAATAGTTTAATTTAGGTTTGACAAGCAAAGCTATGTCAAACCCTTCACTTTTTCACATAAGTGAAAAAGTTAGTTTTTTAATGAGCAGGGCGAATTAAAACCCTTCACTCAGCTCGACAAATTCCAGTTTATCAGGATAAATTTGGAGATTGCAATTTTAAAGTTTCAAGTTGTCTATCTATATATACGTTGTATTACCTGAAAGTCTAAAATTCTCTATCAAAGAAGTGGTTAATCTTAGCCCTGGAAGCATAATGAGCTAAAACAAAACCCGCGCGTTATATTCTTCCTCCATCAACAGTTAAAACCTGTGATGTTACATATGAAGCCTCATTGCTTGCTAAAAACACTACTGACTTTGCAATTTCTTCTGTCTTACCAAACCTCATCATTGGTATTTCATTTATGAGTTCGTCTTTTTTTTCCTTTAGAAAAAAAATTTTCATTCATGCTTGTATCTATAACTCCAGGAGAAATGGCATTGACCCTTATGCCTGATAGAGCTAGTTCTTTTCCTAGTGCTTTTGTAAATGAATCAATTGCACCTTTTGAGGAAGAATATAAAACTTCACATGAAGCGCCTACACTTCCCCATATTGATGATATATTTACTATAGAACCTGACTTTCTTTTAATCATGTCTTTTACCGTATAGCTTGTGCAATTATAAACGCCTTTAAAATTTACATTCATTATTTCATCATAGTCTTTTTCAGCCATATCTATAAAAAGTCCTATTTTAGATATTCCAGAGTTATTTATAAGTATATCTATTTTTCCAAAGTCATTCACAATATCTTCAATCATACTTTTAACTTCGCTATTTATACTTATATCACATCTAAATAAACTTCCATTTCCACCACTTTGTTTTACTTCCTCTAACGTTTGATTTGCACCTTTTTCATCATCTTTATAATTTATAATAACAATAGCCCCATGTTTTGATAATTCTACAGCTATACTTCTCCCTATTCCTCTTGATGCACCTGTAATAAGTGCAACTTTTCCCTTTAAATCTTCATACATATGAAATCATATCCTTCAACTACAAATTTATTACAAAAGTTTTGCTATCAAAAATTTTATTTTTATTCCTTGGCTTGAAAATTTCTTTTCATATTCAGTTTCTATATTTCCTTTAAAATCACTTTTATGTAAATCATAAGTAATATATTTTATTTCAAAACCACATTCTGAAAAGTAATCTAGAGATTCTGTAAATAGTTCATCATCATCCGTTTTAAACCAAATTTCGCTGCTTTCCCTCAAGAATTCTTTATATTTAGTTAAAAATTTGGTATGAGTTAATCTTCTTTTCTTATGCCTATCCTTAGGCCATGGATTACAAAAATTTATATATACCCTGCTTATTTCACCCTTATCAAACACATCATTTATAAACGCTATTTGAAGAGGCACTATTATAGCATTAGTTATTTCACTTTCAACTACTTTTCTAAGTGCAAGAACTAAAACCTCATCCTTAAGATCTATAGCTATAAAATTTTTATCTGGATTTCTAGCTGCAATTTTAGAAACAAACTCTCCACGCCCACAGCCAAGCTCAAGATATACATCATTATTATTCTTAAAAACTTCTTTCCATCTTCCTTTGTACTCACTTGGATTAGTTATACATAATGGGCTTTCTTCCATCTCCGGTCTTGCCCATCTTTTTTTTCTAAGTCTCATCTATCATTCTCCTTATTATATTTAATGCCTAAAATACTAATATAAATATACTATCTGTAACTTTTGAATTTTAGGTAACATAATCTATAGGATGATGTAAAAATGTAGGTATTCTTTTTTACGGGCCGCTCATAAGGCTTTATGTGCGATGTAGTAAAACCTATAGAATACCTTTTTTTCACAACCTCCTATATTAGTGCTCCTATCCTTAAAAACAGATTAGCTATATGCTCAGATGGTATACCTATAATAAAGGTTGCCAGTGATGAATTACCTCCAAAGATAGGCATAACTAGTGCAATTAATATTAACATTTGGTATCTATATAACGAATCTGCTATATTATAAAAAGCTTTTGGAAATAAATCTCTTAAAACATGAAAGCCATCTAACCCTGGTATAGGAATTAAATTAAACAAAAAAAACATGCAATTTATTGAAACTGTATATTTGGCCATCAAGTAAATTATAATAATAATTTCATTAAAAGGTAAAAACTTATTAATTGCTCCTGTTATTAATGCAAAAATAAATGCAACTAAAAGATTAGCCAAAGGACCTGCTATTGATACCTTTAAATCATCCTTATAATAATTTTTATATGCATTAGGGTTAGTTTCAACAGGCTTAGCCCAGCCAAAACCGACAAATACTATCATTATAAATCCAATCAAATCAATATGAGCTAATGGATTAAGTGTTATCCTACCTTGAAATTTAGGTGTTTTATCTCCTAATTTATCGGCTACAACAGCATGAGCATACTCATGAAATGTAAAAGCTATAAGTATTGCTGGCATCATAAGTAACTTTGCAATCGCTATCTGCCTTAACGTATCCAAATCAAATCACTCCATTCTCGCTTGAATATAAAAATACATGTAATTAATTATATCAGATTAAATAAAAAATTGCGAACTAATTAAAGTGAAGGATTTTAACTTCATTTTGCTCGTTAAAAGCCTTCACTATTATAATTGCTTCGCAATTTTTTAGTTGGACAGCCCCTATTAACATAGACTATTATTTAAGTTTTGTTTCTATAAGTTTACCTTTATCTGAATTAAAACTAACAACGTCATCGTCAGACATCCCTACATATTGACCATCAAATTGAGTTTTCTTTTTAGTTTTGATATTTTCTACTGTACCTCTAAGATTATCTATAATATGCATATCTCCAGTATTTGTAGAAATACTAATAAACTTTGGATCTATAGGTTTCCTTAGCTTAATTTCCTGCCAATCTGCCGTAAAATCATCGCTTTTGTTTCCTCTATTTGGTAAAATATCACTGCTCTTTATATTTGAATACTTACTATTACTACTTTGATTATCACTTCCTAAATTTTGAGAAGCAATAGACGCATAATAAATAGTATCAATTTTGCCATCAACTAAGTTTCCAACATATATATACTTATCATAAACCGATATGAGCTTATAATTGTCTACTCCACTTATCTGTACCTTTTGAGTTTCTACATCACCTTTACTCTGTTGCTTACTAATATAAACTTTTTTATCAATCTCATCCTCATATGCAAGTTTGTCTTCGGCCTTAAAAATATAATAATCTCCTATATTTTTTATTGGTAAATCCAGTTGATTTATTCCATTTGTAATGTCCAAAGAACTCATATATCTTTTAGTTGAACTTTTACTATAAGCAGATTTAATATAAATAAGAGTAGTAAGATTGTTTTGCTTCATGTTTAATATTGAATTTTTGCCCAAATAATATTTTCTAGCTTTATTTTCAGCATCCTGATTTTCTTCTTTGTTATTTGTATCTGGATAATATGTATAAACTTTAAAAAATAAATTATCCGGATCAAGTTCAAGCATTAAAAGAGAGTCGCTAGTACTGCTCCAATCAATACATACATTATCAATATCCACTCCCAATTTTATTGCATTACTTTTTCCAGTTAACATATTCACAACATAAATAGAACTTCCAGAATAATAATATGCATATTTACCTGTATATGAAGTTGTTATATTTTTAGCATCCTTAGGAATAGATACAGAAATAACCTCATCCTTTTTTTCAGTACTTTTTACAACTTTATAAGTAACATCTCCAGCATTCCTAAAATGGTATTTATCAAAATAATACAGTACACCAGTTTGGACAATTATAGAAACAATTATCCATATAATCAAATTTCTAAGTTTTCTCATATGAAATCTCCTTTTCTATGGTGCTACATAAAATATGTCCGGAACTGCTCTCTCACCTGTAGCACTAGATGGTTTATTGATTACTTCACCATTATAATATATAGTTGAAGATCCTCCTCCATCCATGCAAACAGCGTTAACAGCTTGAAGTTCTTTCATAAGCTGCTGTGCTTCTTGAAGAGTAGCTCCCATTTTCATAAAACCATGCCTTCCATCTATAACCAAAAAATTATACTTTTATCTGCTCTTTGACCTATAATTGTTCTTGGTTGTGCCCCTACCATATTAGTTCCTTCTTCAATGTAATTTTTTCCATCTTTAATTAAATATGAATCTGAAGATACAGCTTCAGTAACTCCCCTTGCTATAAGTTCATTTGGAGATTCCTTTGTTCCAACTTTCATGTTTCCATCTTTATCTATACTTACAACGTCATTCATTTCATCATCTAGCTTAGTAGAATCTGTTGGATAAACAATTTTACCATTAGAAATAACAACATTAGACGGAACTCCACCTGTTCCATTTCCTGTGGTATCCTGAAACATACCACCATTTATAGCGGCAACAGCATTATATTTTCTTGCCATGTCATGAGTAGTTTGTCCAACATATCCTAAATTACTTGTAACTCCAACTTTTACTCTTTTAGGATCTGATATTATAAGTGCATAAGCATTGGTATAATTACCACCAGATACTGGTTTAATATCTGTTATCAATGTAACACCAGTCTTCTTATCCACATCAACATTTATAACCTTAGTCTTAACATTCTTCACATTAGTAGCAGTAACCTTACTTTGTTCCTTTAGTATTTGTGCTATCTCTGCATCACTAAAAAACAGTTTAGCTATATATTGTTTTGTTCCTGTTCCCATCAAAATAGAAACGACATTGTTTCTAAAAATTTTTAAATGGTCCGTAAAACCCATATGGCAAAATTGTAAGTCCAGTAAATATAATCTCAAATATTATAAAAAATATAAACGTTTTAAAGAAACTTTTCTTCTTTTTTTTGGATTTTTTACCTGTTTTCCTTTTTTCTTGTTTCTTATCCATTATATTTCCTCTCTAATTAATCCTATTTTATATTAACCAATGTATCTCTTGGTATATTATCATACATCCATTTAGCATCTTCTATAGATAATCTTACACAGCCGTGAGAAGCTTTAGTGCCAAGTTTTTTTTGATTCTTCTTTTTCAATCACCTGATTTTTATCAAAAGGAATACTGTGAAATAGATAATTTCCCATAAATTGTACCCAGTAATATGCTCCTTCTTTATATTTTTCGCTATAAAAAGAATATCCTCGTTCTTTTACCCTATACTCACCTTTTGGAGTATCATACCCTTCAAGACCTGAAGAACATATAAAATCCTCTACCATTCTACTTTTTGCATCGTAAACATAAACCCTTTGCTTGCTTAGGTCAACTTGAACTTTAAGCGGTTTTTCAGCTTGTCCTAAAGCAATTAAACTTTTTTTTATCATCAGTTTCTTTATTTACACCATCGTTCTCAACCTGTTTAATATCTTTTATTTTTACATTTTTGTCCTTTTGAATATCAACCTCAGTACTTTTATATGTGCCATTAGTTTTAGCTTTTATATTCTTACTTACATACCTATCATTAACCATTAAACGTTCTGCCCAAAAAATAAGATGAAACATATACAATTGAAACTAAAACTATCCCGCTTAGTATGATAAATACTTTTTTTCCTTTTACCTTGTATTTATTATCAGCTTCGTTAACCAATTTATTAACTCCCCCTAACCCTGTAATACATATGAATATGCAAAGCATAAATGAATATGCTTAAGAAATACAAAATATTTATTTTTCTCATAAAAAAATACAAAAAATATTATACTTATTACAATACCAGACAATTAATATAATAATAACTATAAAACTCACTTAAGTCAAGATTAGATGTATCTTGTTACAAAAATGAAACATTCATATAAAAGTTAATTTATATTTTTTAACAATAATTTCGAATCACTTACTGAAGCAATTTTTCCATCGTATATTCCTATAAAATTTCCATCATAGGTACAGTAATTTTCATTTCTTACATTTGTAATTCTTCCATGATTTTCATCTACAAAATATATTTTTCCATCACCAATAATTTTAAGATTTTCGGCATCATATGAAGAATTAAGGTTAACTATCTTCCACAAATTTTGAGATTCTGCAAGTTTACCATAACAAATCTTATTTATTTTCCCAATTTTATTTCCTACATATATGTTGTTATCATCATCTGTTCCTAAAAGACTAAATTGAAGATTGCCATTAATATCTATAACTCTACAACTTGTGTTTGTTCTTACTCTAGAATTAGTAGCATCTTCATAAACAAGTTGATCATCCTTGATGCCACTCCTATTTTTCCTATTTTCTTAACTACAGTATTAATTTTTGTCATAGTCTCATTTGCATCTATTCTATAAATACTCGATAATCCATTTGCATATGAAATTTTTGCATACATAACACCAGTTAAAGTTGACATTGCCATAGATACTTGATTTTCACCCACACCAACCGGTATCGAATCTACTTTTTCAGTATTATAGTCTTTTATCTCCTCCTTAAGCTGATTTTCGGCATCATATGAATAAAATCTTATACTCCTACTGACACTAGACTTTATTTTTTCTGCTATTATCATTCTATTGCTATCTGAAATCCATTTATATGATAAACATTGAACTCCTCCACCAAATGATAATTTTCTGCCCTTGCCTGTATTAGTATCCACCACCTTTATTATTCCATTATCAAAATAAGCTGTATATCTGCAGTCAGATGAAAGACTTATATTATCAGCACCGTGTGGAATAGTTACATTTGGTTTTATTTGCTTTGCCTTATATACACTCTTAGCCTCAGTTACTTTTAAATTATCTCCACTTGAAAAATAAAATCTATCCAAATATAAATAAAGAGCAAAACTGAAAAACAAGTGATATTATAATCCATTTAATAAATATTTTAGATGCTTTCATTCTGATTACCTCTAGTCTTCAACATATATTGCTGTTGATATTGTCCTTTCTCCAAATTTATCGCATGGATTGTTTATTAAATGCCCATCAAAATACATTGTAGTTGATGCGCCACCATCCATATTTACTGCATTATATGCATGTTCCTCTACCATTATTTTTTGCACATCCTTTATAGAAGCTCCAAGCTGAATACCCTGCCTTCCATCAACTACAAGCAAAATAATAGCACCATCTTTTCTTTGCCCTATAGCAGTTCTTGGTTGTAATCCCTGGCTATCTATATTATTTCCATTTGTATCCCTATTTTGAACTACTCCATTAATAATTAAATTTGGTCCAAAATTAATAGCTTCAATTATGCCCTTTTGCTTTAGTTCAGCTATTGTATAATTTCCCACAACTAAAACTCCATTTTTAGTTATTCCAGATATCCCATAGTACTTTTGATTTTCATTTGCACTTTTAGGATATACAACTTTACCTTTGCTTATTATTATACCTATTGGGAATGCCCCTGTTCCAGTCCATAACTTTGTTGAATTAGCTCCCTTATCTTGAAACCCACCACCATTTATAGCAGCCATCGCATTATTATTTTTAGCAATTTGACTGGTTTTTTCTCCCTGGATTCCTAGCTTGGAGGAATACCCTATTTTTACTTTAGTTGGATTATGTATTATAAGTACATGGCCTGTAAATCCCGTTGACTTAACGGTTTTATAATCTATTTTGCTATCATATTTATTTACATTAATTTGATTTAAATCTTCATTTTGATAATTAGCAACTCCTACACTATCACCGTTTAAAATTTTTTGTATTTTAGTATCAGATAAAAACATTGTTGCCAAAAATTGATGTGAAAAAGTACTCATTGCAGTACCAACTATATTTTTTTTTAAGTTATTAAAAGGACCATAGTATACTATCCATGGTGCTGTTAAGAATCCAAATAATATTTGAAAAATAAAAAAATATGCAATAAATTTAGCTTTGCTTATTTTCTTTTTTGAATTTCTTCTTTTTAAATTTTTATTTCCACTATATGATGATGATTTGCTTAAAGACATATGTATCCTCCTTGTAGTTCTATTTTAATTCACATCTTTAGTAATATAATACAATTTATATTTTACAGCATTTTTTTATAAATTCCCATTAAAATTTTTTAATAGGCCTTTATTTAAACTTTTTAATAAAAAAAAGAACAGTTTTAACCTGCTCTTATAAAGATAAGCTCCATTTATAGTTAAAAGTTTTTTAATATATAAATTCAAAAACCTTAATAATAAATAGAATAACTATAAAATAAAAATAAACATGGATTAATTGATTGTTAAATAATTAACACTATCAAGATATATTTTATCATATTTTTAAAATAAATCAACTTATATATAAAAAAAAAAGTGCTATAATATATGATTGAAAAGTGATAATGTCTTAGTGTACCACATTTGATTATGTCCTCAAAAACAAAATTTATAGTATAATAAACCTCATTGCTAGAAATGAGAAAAATATTCCTTAACCTTTTGCCGTGGCAAAAACCTTCACCTTTGACAAGCAAAGCTATGTCAAACCCTTCACTTTTCACATAAGTGAAAAAGTTAGTTTTTTAATGAGCAGGGCGAATTAAAACCCTTCACTCAGCTCGACAAATTCCAGTTTGTAAGGATAAATTTGGTATTGGTAATTTAAATATTTTAGCTTGTTTATCTATAGTGAAACTAGCTCAAATACAAACTATATATGCACTATAATCCTTTGAAGGTTGGTATTTTGGTACATAAATAGTTTAAGTTTCGCAATGTTTCCACTATATAAGAGGTGATGCAAATGAGGAGTGTAATTATTTTTAATTTGTCATTTTATAATTTTATATTTTATTTTGCAATTTATGCTTTCTTGGGATGGTGTCTTGAAGTTGCATATGCGGCATTAAATACTGGAAAGTTTGTAAATAGAGGCTTTTTAAATGGACCTGTTTGTCCTATATATGGCTTTGGAGTTGTTTTTATCATAATCTTACTTAGTTCCATTAAAAATAATGTTATTATGCTATTTATTGGAGCTATTTTTATAACATCATTTATTGAATATATAACAGGATTTATTTTAGAAAGGATATTTCATAATAGATGGTGGGATTATTCTGATATGCCATTTAACCTCAAGGGATACATATGCCTTAAATTTTCGCTGGGTTGGGGAATTGCAAGTGTTTTTGTCATTAAAATTGTACATCCATTGGTTTATGATTTAGTAAATTTTATTCCGGAGTTAGTGGGAATTATACTTATAATAATAGTGATAATTTGTTTTATAGTAGATATTGTATCGGCAGTTGAAACTGTACTTAAATTGAATGTTAGAATTAGAAAAATCGATGAAGTATCAATAAAAATGAAAAATAGGTCAGATGCTTTAGCAGAAGAAATAGCAAGAAATACGATAGAATTGAAGAAAAGGTATAATGAAAATTCAGTTGAATTTAAGCAGAAATATGAAAACAATATAGTTGAAGTTAAAAATAAATATAAGGCAGAAATTAGAGAACTTAGGTACAACTACAATAAGCTTACAGAGAGAAAGCACATACTTCAAAGAAGAATTCTTAAGGCTTTTCCAAATATAAAATCAAAAAGATACTTTGGAGCACTTGAGGAATTAAAGAAGAAAATTTAATTCGGTTCACAATTCATACTTCATTGTGAATTGTGCACTGATTTAAGTTTCAAGTTGTGTATTCATTGACACTGCGATTTGAGTGCGTTACAATATAAAAGAGAACGGAGGTTTTCTAATGCAGTATTTAAAGGATGAGGTTAGAGAAAAAATACTTAAAGAGGCTTTAAAGGAATTTGACAAAAGTGGATATGAAGGAGCGTCTATAAGAAATATAGTTAGAAATGCATCCACGTCAGTAGGAAATTTTTATAAGTATTTTCAAAGTAAAGATGATCTATACGAAAAACTCATAGGATCCGTGTATTATGATCTTATAGGATATTTGGAGAAGTTTGATAAAGTTAAATTTGATGATAACACAGAAAATATTTGTTATTGGCTTATTGATAAAATGGTTAATATGATGAAGAATAACAGCGTGGAAATTTCAGTGCTTATAAATAAAAGTTTAGGGTCTAAATATGAGAATTGTAAAACTACATTTGTGGATTATGTAACTAATACGGTTACTAAAAACATAGAATATCAATTAGGACTAAATAAAAAAAGGCTTAAAGATAATTTTATTATATATATCCTTTCTTGGAGTCTTATAGAAGGTGTCGCTGTAATTGTGGAAGAAAAAAAAGAAGGAGAAGAAGTAAGAAAATATATTCTTAACCTTGTTGAAATTTTTTATAGTGATATCATAAATAAAGTTGAAAGTGAGGAGGTGTAATTTTTTATTTTAAATATATCTATATGTACTTATAGACGCTTTGTTTTAAATAAGTGTAAAAATCAATACTTATTATTTAAAACAAAACTTTATTATTTCAATTAAAAGAGAACCATGGTTCACAAGATGGAGGCGAGATATGAATAGTTTTATAGAATTAAAGAATGTAAAAAAGACCTATACTATGGGCGAAGTTGTAATTAAAGCAGTAGACGATGTTTCTTTTTCAATCGATAGAGGAGAATTTGTTATTGTACTTGGCGCTAGTGGTGCAGGAAAATCCACAATATTAAATCTTCTAGGTGGAATGGACCAAGTTACTAGTGGAAGCATACATGTGGATGGCAGTGAAATAAGCAAATACAATAAAAAAATGCTCACAAAATACAGACGTGAAGATATTGGCTTTGTATTTCAATTTTATAATTTAGTTCAAAATTTAAATGCAGTTGAAAATGTTGAATTAGCAGTAGAAATATGTAAGGATTCAATTAAGCCTGAAGAAGTTCTTAAAAATGTTGGGCTTGAAGATAGAATGAAAAATTTCCCCGCACAACTTTCAGGAGGAGAACAGCAAAGAGTATCTATAGCTAGGGCTTTGGCTAAAAAACCTAAACTTCTTTTGTGTGATGAGCCAACAGGTGCACTTGATTATAACACTGGAAAATCCATATTGAAACTTCTTTCAGACACATCAAGAGAATACAATATGACAGTAATAGTTATAACTCACAATTCTGCAATAGCTCCAATTGCAGATAAAATAATAACTGTAAAAAGTGGAAAAGTAGAAAGTGTAAAGAAGAATCATAATCCAGTTCCTATAGAAAGTATTGAGTGGTAATTATGAAGAAGACATTTTTAAAAAACTTATTTAGAGACATATATAAAACATTTTCTAGATTTTTATCTATAGTTATAATTATAGCAGTTGGCGTGGCTTTTTACGCAGGGGTAAGAGCAACAAGTCCTGATATGAAAAAGTCTGGAGATTACTATTTTGATAAAACTAATTTTATGGATTTTAAACTTATTTCTACACTTGGAATAACAAAAAATAATATATCTGAAATAAAAAAAGTAAGTGGGATAAAAGATATTTATGGTTCAAAATCAATAGATGAAATAGTAGTTAAAAATAAACATTCTCTTGTTGTAAATATTAATTCTCTTCCAGAAAATAATATGAATAAATTATTGTTAACTAGCGGAAGAAAACCTAATAATGATAAAGAAGTAGTTGTAGAGGAGAGATTTTTAAAAGAAAATAAATTTAAAATAGGAGATAAAATAACAATTAAGTCTGGAAATGATACAAATATAAAGGATAGCTTAAAGGAAGATAAATTTAAGATAGTAGGAACGGCAAAATCACCACTGTATTTTTCAACTCAAAGGCAGCTTAGTTCTGTGGGAGATGGTTCTGTAAAGGGATTTATTTATATACTTCCAGAGGTTTTTAAAAGTGAAGTTTATACGGAAGTTTATGTTACTACAGATAAAGATGAAACAAAGAATAGTCTTATGCACAATGATGAATATAAGGAAGCTAACAATTATATAGAAAAGGACCTTAAAAACCTTGGAAAGAAATTAAATAAAGAAAGATATAAGGAAGTATATGATGACGCAAATAATAAAATAAAAGATGCTGAAGATAAGCTGAAAAAAGCTGAGAAAGAAGCAGATAATCAATTTAAGGAAGGATATAAAAAACTTTCAGATGCACAGCAAAATATCTATAATGGGAAGAATGAGCTTAATAAAAATGAAGCACTTTTTAATAATAAAATTGCAGATGGACAAAAGCAAATATCAGATGGTCAAAAACAAATTGAAGCCGCAGAGGCGGAAATAAATTTAAAGTCAAAAGATATAGAAAATGGTAAAGTTAGTTTTGAAGCAGCTAAAAAGCAGATAAGTTATGGAGAGGCACAATTAAGTGAAGGAAAAGCTCAAGCTGCAAACTCAATAAATAGTGCAATTAAAGAAAAGGTTGAAGGTGCTAAAAAGCAGCTGGAAAGCGACCCCACTAATACAGCATATATATACCAATATAACGTGTTAAATAGAATTTATGAAAATGATATAAATGGAAAAACCTTTGATGATATATATAATGCATTAAAAAATGATGGGTCACTGTCTCAGATAAGCAGTTATTTTGATATTGAAGGGCTTAAAAATAATTTTAATGCAGGCGAAGCCAAATTAAGTCAAGGAAAACAGCAAATTGCGGCTAATGAAGCAGTAATTTATGATGGTGAAGCTAAATTAGAAGAAGGAAAAAAAGAGCTTGAAACAAATAAACTAAAAATATCAAATGCTGAGGCTCAGCTTGAAACTTCAAAAAAGGAAGGTCAGGAAAAGCTTGATGAGGCTAAAAATAAAATTGAAGCCGGACAAAAAGAAATTGATGATAATACTAAAAATTTAAAGGAAGAAGAAGCTAAAGCAAATAAAAAATTTAAAGATGCTGAAGAAGATATTGCTGACAATAAGGATAAGCTTAAAGATATTAAAAGTCCCGATTTTTATGTGCTTGGAAGAAGTCAAAATATTGGTTATGAGAGCTATAGACAGGACAGCAATAGAATAGACAATATTGGAAAGGCATTTCCTTTAATATTTTTTCTTGTTGCAGCATTAGTAAGTCTTACAACTATGACGAGAATGGTTCAAGAAAATAGAATAGAAATTGGAACTTTTAAAGCTTTGGGATATTCTAAAGGAACAATAATATCTCACTATCTTATATATGCACTATTAGCAAGCTTGATTGGAAGTTTAATAGGTATTTCTTTTGGATTTAGATTATTTCCACCGCTTATAATTAATGCATATGGTTCTCTTTATGCAATACCAAAGGCTATAACACCATTTAATGTAATTCTTGCTGTTGAAGCATCTATTATAGCCATATTTTTCACTACAGTTGCAGCAGTAGCATCAACAATGGAGGAATTAAGAGAGGTTCCAGCATCTCTTATGAGACCAAAGCCGCCTAAAGCAGGAAAGTTAATATTGCTTGAGAGAATTACATTTATATGGAATAGATTAAAATTTACAAGAAAAGTTACAGCAAGGAATATATTTAGATACAAACAAAGGCTTTTTATGACGGTTATAGGAATTGCAGCATGCACTGGGCTTATGATAACAGGTTTTGAACTTAAAAGCGGAATAAGAGGTGCAGTAGAAAAACAATTCACTAATATTTATAAATATGATATTCAGACTAATTTAAAAAATGAAATTGATTACGCAAAAAAAGAAAAAATAAAAAGCGAATTAAAAGAAGATTCGAACATAAAATCAGAGTTATTCACTTATTCTAAAAATGTAACTGTAAAAAATAAGAATTCAAGCAATATGGATGCGTATATGGTTGTGCCAGAAAACAAAGATGAACTAAACAAGTATATAGGACTTAACAAAAAAAATAAGGCTCTGGAACTTTCTGATGATGGGGTAATTGTTACAGAAAAGCTTTCGAAACTTACAGGAAAAAAGGTTGGAGATGTTTTTGATGTAATGGTTAATGGTAAGACCATGAAAGTTAAAATATCCGCTGTGACAGAACATTATATACAACATTATATTTATGTAAGTCCTAAGTACTATAAAAAAATATCAGGTGAAAAAGCTAAATTTAATGGCTTTTATGGGCTGCTAAAAAGTACTTCTACAAATTCACAAAATAATACCTCTAAAATTCTATCAAAAATTAAAGATGTAGGTTCAGTAAGTTTTAAGAATAATGTACAATTTGATTCCAACAAGAGCATGAAGAGTATAAATTCAGTTGTACTTATATTAATAGCGGCTGCTGGAGTTCTTGCCTTTGTAGTAATATACAATTTGACAAATATAAATATAAATGAAAGAAGAAGAGAACTTGCTACCATAAAACTTTTTAGGTTTCTACAACAATGAACTTGCGGCTTATATATACAGAGAAAACATAATACTTACGGCTATTGGAAGTATAGTAGGTATATTCTTTGGAATATTTCTTCAGAATTTTGTTATTGTAACAGCAGAAACTGATGTGATGATGTTTTTGAGAACAATTAGCCCTATATATTTTGTATATTCTATTTTACTTACAATGTTATTTTCCATTATTGTAAATTTGGCAATGTACAATAGATTTGATAAAATAGATATGGTAGAATCACTTAAGAGTGCAGAATAAATTTAAGGAATACATGGGGGAGAACAAAATGTATTGTTCTAAAAAAATGGAAGCATTGTCTTCTGCTATATTTACGAAACTTAATGATAAAAAACTTGAGCTTATTTCAAGTGGTAAAGAAGTTATTGATTTTAGTATTGGAACTCCAGATATACCTCCGGATAAACATGTTGTAGAAGAACTTCAATATGAAACTGGAAAAATTGAGAATTACAGATATGCTATAAGTGATAGTGAAGAGCTAATTTTAGCTGTTATTGATTGGTATAAAAATAGGTACAATGTTAAGATTGAAAAAGATGAGGTGACTTCTCTTTTGGGATCTCAAAGTGGATTCGCAGAAGTTGCTTTATCGATGATTGATCCAGGTGATGTGGTTTTAACCCAAGATCCTGGATACCCTATTTTTTCTGTTGGACCATATCTTGCAGGCGCAGAGATACATAAAATGCCACTGCTTAAGAAAAATAATTTTTTAATAGACTTTGATGCAATAGATGAAGAAGTGGCTAAAAAGGCTAAAATGATGGTTGTATCATATCCTAATAATCCAACTGCGTCAATAGCGCCTAGAGAGTTTTATGAGGAACTTGTCGATTTTGCAAAAAAAATATGATATAGCTGTACTTCACGATAATGCATACAGTGAACTTGTATTTGACGGAAATATTGGCGGCAGTTTTCTTGAGATTGAAGGTGCAAAAGAAGTTGGAATAGAGTTTAATTCTTTTTCAAAAACATACAGTATACCAGGCTGCAGAATTGCATTTGCTATAGGAAATAAATATATGATAAAGCAGCTTAAAACACTAAAATCTCATGTGGATTATGGCATGTTTTTACCTTTTCAAAAAGTAGCAGCAAAAGCACTTTCAGGTTCAAGGGAGTACATAGATACTGTTAGAAATACTTATGAAACCAGAAGAAATTTACTTATAAACGGGCTAAATAAAATAGGATGGAATATAGATATGACAGCAGGTAGCATGTTTGTATGGGCAAGAATTCCTTCAAAGTATCAATCTTCTATTAAGTTTACATTAGATTTAATGGAAAAGACAGGAGTTATTGTCGTTCCAGGAAGCAGTTTTGGAGATGAAGGAGAAGGCTTTGTAAGAATGGCTCTTGTTCAAGATGAAGAGCACATCTTAAAAGCCATTGAAAACATAAAAAATAGCGATATTGTGAAGTAACAATGCTTCGTCGCGTTAAAAAAGTCCTATAAATCTTGGTGGCTATTTTAAAATAGTTCTTGCTTTGAGTTCAAGAAGGATAATGGGCAAAGCCCAAGCCCCGTATATGTTTATACTCGCTGAAAAAATGTTCAGACAATTGAAATATCTAAGCATTTTACAATTTTTCAACCAAGATTTATTAGGACTTTTTTAAATCGTTCCTTCAGCATTGTTACTTAACTCTCACAGTAGTGCAAGGAAAAAATTCCTCCGTACCTACGGAATTTTAGGTGTGAATCTTTGTAACCAATTAAATTTTTGAATTGCTCTTTTATCATTTAATGGAATTTTATCAATGTTTGCACCTAAAGAGCATAATTTATTAACAATGCCTTCATATCCACGTTCAATGTAGTCAATCTGACGAATAGTAGTATATCCGTCTGCTACTAATCCTGCAATTATCATTGCAACACCAGCACGTAAATCTAAAGCACATACTTGAGCACCAGTTAATTTTTGAACACCATCAATTATGGCTGTTGTACCATTTTCTACTTTAATATTTGCACCCATGCAAGTTAAATATTTAACATATCCAAAACGACTCTCAAAAATCGTTTCAGTAACAGTACTGTTACCTAAAGATATAGCTAATAAAGTCGTAATTTGTGGCTGAAAATCAGTTGTAAATCCGGGGTATGGTAAAGTTTTTACATTTGCATGTTTTAATTGACCATCTACACTAATATGGATTGAATTATCAAATTCCGTAACATTAACTCCTATTTCAATTAGTTTAGCTGAGATAGCTTCTAAATGCTTTGGAATAACATTTTTTATTAGTACATTTCCTTTTGCTGCATTTTTGCTTCCACTAATTTTTACATTACCTTGAAGAGCTTTTCCACCCTTTATAATATATTGTTCCATAAAATGCCTCCAATATTAAACATTTTTTCTTACACTTTGATAAAAATATTATTTTTTTCTACAACAATAATCTCTATTTCTTGCTCTTGAAATTTTTTTAATTCATCTTCAGCTGTGTTCCAATCATTTATAAGAATGTCAAGTTTACTCGCGGCACATATGCTTGTGCGTCCAGCTAAGCTGGACTATACTAACTGGTGAAAGTCCAGTCAAGGTAATTGCCAAGAAGTCTTGTAACAAACCACCAAGCGTAGTAGAAATACTTAGTATTTATTTAAAATATTTGTTTAAGAGGGAGAAAGCTGTATGACAAAATTTTGAGTGGAAGGCATTTTTTAATACCTTATGAGCAGGCAGTAGAAGAGCTAAAAGTTAAGTTTAAAAGCATAAGAAAAGAATATAGGAGGAGAAACGAGTATTCACCAATAGAATTTGTAACAGGAAGGGTAAAGGAAATTTCTAGTATACTTGAAAAGGCCAATAAATTTAATATTCCTATGGATAGAATTGGATATGAAATGGAGGATATAACTGGCATAAGGATAATGTGCCAATTTGTTGATGATATAAATAAAGTTGTTAATATAATACGTGGAAGAAAAGATATGCAGATAATGTATGAGAAGGATTATGTTGCTAATGTAAAAAAAAAGTGGATATAGAAGCTATCATATGGTTATAAAATATCCAATAAATATGGCAGATGGACCAAAAGAAATACTTGCAGAATTACAAATAAGAACTTTGGCTATGAACTTTTGGGCAACTATAGAACATTCGTTGAATTATAAATATAAACAAGATATTCCTGAAAATATAAAGGGAAAATTAAAAATGGCTGCAGATGCTGCTTTTCAGTTAGATGAGCAAATGCTTGAAATAAAAGATGAAATTATGGATGCTCAAAAATTATTTGAAATAAAATCAAGTCTCATTTCTAACATTATAAATAATATTTCACTCATTTCATCTACAGGCAAGGCTAAGGATGCTTCAAGATTTAGAAATAAGCTTAATTTACTCATTGAAAAAGGAGAGGTAAATGAGCTAAATAATTTATTAAAGGATACTGAAAAATTGCTTCACAAATAAATCTTTGTGCTATTTAGAAAGCGTTTTTGGTTTGCCACTTTTTTACTTTTCGAAATGTAAATTATAAATACTATAGCTGGAAGCAGTATGAAATTTGCAAATGATATGTATGTGTAGTAATTTAGTATCTTAAAAAGTGTAACTGTATTTTGGCTTAGAATACAAGAAAAAACAAAGACAATGGCACTTATGATATATACAGTATATTTACCATCGAGTTTGGTGCCTTTTAGCAGTATTAGCAGCGAATAAAAAGTTAATATATATTTTATAAACCAACCTCCAACTACTTGAAAGAGAACATAAAATTCACCGCTTTCAATAAAATCAAAATAATTTATAAGTTGTGTTTGTATAAGTCTTGGATAATACATGTTAGTTAATCTTTTCTCTGAAAATGTCATTAAAAGGCCTATAGATGTAAAAATTTGAATTTCTGCGAGTATGGTTAAGCCTATCAAGATAGGTTTAGCCAATTTATTTTTTGTTTTAATTTTATTTATTATAGGAAATATTATTCCGAATCCTGAATACATTGCAAAACCTTTTAAGGAGCACATAAGCAAATTTTTATCAAATCCATTTTTTAAAATTGGAAAGAGATACCTAGCATGCCTGTATTTTATAAGCAATGAAGATAAGTTTATTCCTGATAACATTATAAGAGGAATTCCAATTAAAGTTACTGATAATATTGCTCCTTCCCCCTTATAGACAGTATATAATGTTGGAAGTATAAAAAATATGACAAAATACCACTGAGGCGTTTCAAATAAGATATTAACATGTAAAAGGTTTGCTTCAACCGACGAACATTCGATTAAGGTTAAAATTAGACATATTGCAAATAGCGTAAGAAAAAGCACACCTAATGGTTTTCCTAAAGAAGTGCAATATATAGCTTTTAAGTCATCATCATGATTATTACATTTAAATGCTTTTATTACTAATAAGCAAAATAATAGTAAAAGCATTGTCGCAACAATAACAGCTATCCAAGTATCTCTTCCACCTAGTGCTGTCATAATTGTCGGATATGTTTTCATTGAAAGCATTGGGACCGCTATAATAATTGGTATAAGATAATTTTTGTTAAGGCTTTTCATATTTGAAACGTTCCTTTCAATAAAAATTCAGTATGGATTTATTATTTTCTAACCCAATGAATATTATTCAAATTTCTAGAGGATAATAAGTTTGGGTGGTAAATATGAATGAAGATAAACTCAAATATATAAAGGAAAAATTCAAGGGAAATGTAGATGTAAAGTATAGAATTATTGAATCTGAAAATGGAACTATAACTATGATTTTTATAGATAATCTTTGTGATTCACATTTTATAAGTGAATATATAGTAGCTCCAATACTTGAATATAAAGATAATATTAAGAGTTTGGAGGATATTAAAAATAATTCACTTTTTGCATTTTCTATAGGTGATGTTAAGGATAAAGGGGATGCAATCCTTCATATATTACTTGGTGATGTGGTTATAATATGTGATTTTTGTGAAGGAATGATGTTCTGTGAGGCTAAAGGATTCGTAAGAAGATCTGTAAGTATACCAATAACAGAGAATGTTCTAAAAGGACCAAGAGAAGGATTTACAGAAGCTTTTGTAGATAACATTTCACTTATAAGAAGAAAAATAAGAGATGGAAATTTAAAATTTGAAAGTGTTATGGTTGGAGATAAGTCACAGACAGTAGTGGTTGTAGCATATTTAAAAGGTACTGCTCCAGAAGGACTTGTAAATGATGTGAAAAATAAAATTAAGCAAATTAGTACAGAGTATATTCTTGATACTAACTATATAGAAGATAAGCTAAAAAGTAGAGGCACAGTATTTGATACGGTTGGTTATACAGAGAAGGCAGATATAGCAGCAGCTAAAATTCTAAAAGGAAAGGTTGGAGTAATAGTTGATGGAACACCATTTGTAATAACTGCACCGTATTTTTTTTATGAGAACTTTCAAGCAGCAGATGATTATTATCTCAATAAATATGTTGTTAATTGCACAAGAGTTTTAAGGTGGGTTGCATTTATGATAACTTTACTATTGCCGGCACTGTATATTGCAATTACGACTTATCATTTTTCTTTGATTCCATCATTATTTATTTTTAGATTGTCTCTTTCAAGGGCAGGAGTTCCATTTCCTACAATAGTTGAAATACTTATGATGGCATTGTTTTTTCAAATATTAAGAGAAGCCGGAATAAGACTTCCGCAGCCTGTTGGTCAGGCAATGAGCATAGTTGGTGCTTTAATCTTAGGTGAATCCGCAGTTGGTGCAGGCTTAGCATCAGAAATAACAATCATAGTTGTAGCACTTAGTTCTATATCATCATTTTTGATTCCAAAACTATATGGAGCTATTTCTATTTGGTCATTATTAATAACATTACTTGCGGGATTTTGTGGACTTCCTGGGCTTTATGTTGGTTTTTTTGTATTTATTTCACATGTAGGTTCTCTTAAAACAATGGGCTATCCTTATATATATCCAATAAAAACAATGAGGGATGTTAGAAATGATGATCAAGTGTTAAGAGGTGATCTTGATGAAATAAGTAATCAATCATTGAAAAAGGATGATAACATATGAAGAAAAGATATTTATCTATATTTTTAATTTTAATTTATATTACTACGTTTACGGGATGTTTTAATTATAGAGATATTGATAAAATTGTTTTTGCCACTGCTTTAGTATATGATATAGATCCAGACAATAATGTTTTGGTTTATTTAGAGGCATTCGAATCACAAAGAACTTTAACTAAAGGCAGTGAAAAGTCTCAAAGATTGATATTTAGAGGAAGAGGAAAGACTGTATTTGAGGCAATAAGGGATATAAGTTTACAATCTGGATATGAAATAAATTATACTCAAATTAAGGCTATAATATTTTCTGAAAAGGCAGCAAGAGCCGGAATTAAGCAATTTATAGATGTTTTGACAAGAAATCCTCAATTTTATTTAAAGCCATATATGGCTGTTTATACAGGAAATGTTGAAGAAATTTTACAAGGTGGTTTTAAAGAAGAACAGTATGTAGGTATTCTAATAAATGACTTGATGAAAAATGTAAGAGTTTCAGCGAGAGCAGTAAGAATTCAATATGCAGATTTTTTAAATCAAAGAACTGAACTTGATAGGGCAAGTATAATGACTGTCATAAGTCATGGGAAAAATAAATATAAAAATTCTGTTGAACTTAATGGTGGAGCTGTTTTTGTAAATGATAAAATGATTGATGTTATCGAAAAATCGGAAACAGAAGCATATAACTTTATTGTTAACAGAATTAGTTCAGGAGTAATGGAAGTTATAAGTCCGACAAACAAAAGTAAATTTATCTCACTTGAAGTACTTAGGAATAATACTAAAACAGATATAAGTTATGATAAAAATAAGGTGTACTTAACTAAGAAAATGAATGTAAGGGCATCTATAGCTGAAAGTCAGCAAGAGATAAATTTAAGTAAAGAAAATATTAAAAAAATAGAAATAAATGCTGATAAAAATTTAATTAATAATGCTAATAAGATTTTTAATAAATTTAAGAAAAAGGGTATAGATATATTTAATATTGAGGATGATTTCGAAAACAAATATAAAATTAGAAGGAAAAATTTGATACAAAAAACACAGCTTAATATTGAACCAGTAGTTACAATTGAGGGAGGTGGAAAATCAGCATCATTCTATTAGGAATACGATGAATATTACCAGCAAAACACATGACGAGACAAAAGTGGGTAAAATCTTTAAATTTTATCCACTTTAAGTTATCATCAATAGCTTCTTCTGATTAGATAAAAGCGCTTTTTATTCTTCTATATTCTATAAAGGTTAATATTATCATTATAACATCAAAAATAGTTAGTATTAGTAGCCCAATAGAAGGATTTAGTATATATCTATAAATTTGATATATTATAAACATAATTAATGATATTATA